>JALRFY010000039.1 GCA_023253625.1 Akkermansiaceae bacterium
AAAAGACCTTCCCCGGCTGCTACAGCGTGATGCACGACATCAAGCAGGTGCAGCACCGTGGCGAGCGCCTGCTCGAGCAGGCGGAGGAGCTCGCGCAGGTGTTCAGCACCGACGAGAAGGCCAGAGCGGCCTCGATCGGGCGCATCGACGAGGCTTGGAAAGACCTTGCCTTTACCGAATTCCACGACATCCATGCCGGCACGAGCGTGCCATCGTCCTATATTTCCACCCGCCACATGCAGGGTCGGGCGAGCATCGCCGGCGAAGAGGAAGTCGTGCGCATCAGCCGCCGTCACGCCCGCGCCACGCTGAACGGCGAGAACGAACAACGGCTGGTCCTGTTGAATGGCTCCGCGCATGAATTCGACAACTGCATCGAGTGCGAGCCGTTCATTGACTTCGACGACTGGGGCAAGCGCTGGTTTGCCGATGAGAATGGCCAGGCGCTGCCGTTCCAACTTGTCACTTCCGAGGCGAACATGGGTGCGATGGTGCATCGCGTGGTTCTACCCGTGCGGATTCCCGCCAAGGGCCAGCGTGTTTTCAAACTGCTTGACGGTGCCAGCGCCCCTCCCCCAGCCCCGCCCGCTCCCGCACAGGCGGATGGCAATTGCCTCGCCAGCGGCGATCTCGCAGTGGAAACCAGCGCCACGGGCATCGGCTCGATCCGCTGGAACGGGCGCGAGCTGCTCGGTGCCGGTGGGCTTTCGCTCCACCTGCGCGCGGATCACGGCGACACCTGGGTTTTCCACCAGACCGGCTTCAACGAGGACATCGGTTCCCGCTTGGGCGGACTCGAGTGGACGCTTGAGGACAGCGGCCCGCTGCGCGTGCGTGCCTTTGCCGACCAACAGATCGGCGATTCAAAAATCCGCCTCGGAGTGACGCTCTACGCCGGCAGGCCGGAGATCCACATCCACCTGCAGGTCGTTTTCGCGGAGCGCTACCAGATGTTGCAAATGCCGCTCCAACTGGCTGCCGCGCCGGGCGGATGGACCAGTGGACTTGCGGGCGGCCATGTGAAACGCGCCTCCGGGCCCGATGAAATGCCATTCTGCGGTTGGGACAGCGTGCAGGGCGCGGGCTACAGCCTCAGCCTGCACACGCCCGATGCCTACAGCTCGCGCTGCCATGAGGACATCTGGCAGTTCTCGCTGCTGCGCTCGCCACTGATGGCATGGGCCGGCGACAGCGAACTGCCAGCTGCCTTCTCGCGCCGTCACTCGGATCAGGGCTGGCATGACTTCCACTTCATCCTGCGCATCGATGACACCTTCGATGCCGCTCGCTGCGAGGCGATCTCCGATCATCAGGCCAAGCCACCGGTGGTCTTCGATCACTACGTCGGCATGAACCGTCCGGCCTGGGGCAACTCACCGCCGCGCCGCTTGTGGACGCCCGATATCCCGCATGCCCGCAGCCTCGGCCACATGACGCATCTCGACGCCATGGCCAGCCAAGGCCGCAATTGGGAAGAGACGCCGCAGTAATTGCCGCATGATGGGCCGCGGGATTCTCGCGGGCTGTCAAAGCCACGATTGGGATCCTCCATCAGCCAGCGCTGTGGAGAATTCCCGTTCGTGACTGAAGCGGTGGAACTGCTCAGGTGAGCGCAGGCTCCCAACCGGCGCGGTAGTTGCGCTTGAGCATGGCTTTCACCTCCGGCAGGCCGCGGGCCTCCATGTTCTTCATGTCCCAATCGATCCGCTTGCCGAGGCGGACGGCAAGGTTGCCCGCGAGCACCATCTCCGTGAGCGGTCCGGCGTGATCCTCGAAGTTGGACACCGGTTTTGCCCCCTCCCCGCGGATGGCGCGGCAGAGTTCCTGCGTTGGGCCACCCTTGATGCGCGGGTAAACCATCGGGATGACGCGGGCCTTTTCCCTGAGAGATTCGGGGAACAACCGGGGGGAGGTGCTGCAATAGGCGTCGTTGAAGAAAATGATCCCCTTGCTACCGATGAAGACCTGGCCGAATTCCGGATTGAGTTCCAGCTCGGCGGGAAGCCCGGGCGGGCGGATGAATTCCTTGTCGGTGTTGGGGTTCGCCACACCGTCCTGCCAAATGACCTTGACGGGACCGCGTTGGCCTTTGGCCGGAAAATCGTAAACGATCGTGGTGCGCTTCGGTGCCATGGTTTCGTCAAAAGGCGACACCTTGCTGGCCTCGACCACGAAATCACCCTTCAGATCGAGCGCCCAGAAGGCCGAGTTCATGCTGTGGCAGCCGATGTCGCCGAGCGCGCCGCATCCGTAATCCCAAAAGCCGCGCCACTTGAACGGGTGGATGCCAGGGCTGTAGGGACGGTCGGTCGCACAGGTGCCCTGCCAGACACCCCAGTCAAGGGTATCCGGCACGGGGGCCTCCGGCAGCTTGATTCCCGGACCCTGCGGCCAGATCGGACGGTTGGTCCAGTAGTGGACCTCGCTGACCTCGCCGATGAGCCCGGCTTCGATCCATTCGCGCAGGATGCGGGTTCCCTGCACGGTCGCGCCCTGGTTGCCCATCACGGTGAGCACGCCCTTTTGCTCCGCATAATTAGCGAGGGCGCGGGTCTCCCAGAGCGAGTTGCAGAGTGGCTTCTGCACCATCACCGGCTTGCCGTGGCGGATCGCCTCGACCGCGATCGGAAAGTGCATGTGGTCGGGGGTGGAAACCGTGACCACATCGATTTGATCCGCCACCTCGGCGAACATCTCGCGGTAATCCTGGAAAAACCGGGCTTGGGGAAATGCCCCGATCGCCCGCTTCGCCTTGTCCCGGTCAACATCGCAGAGGAAGGCGATGCGGTTGCCAGGGGCGATTTCCCTGATATCGCTCGCCCCTTTGCCGCCGCAGCCAATAGCAGCGACATTCAGGGCAGCGGGGATGTCCTTTGCGAGCAGCAGGTTCGGAGCGAAAAACCCTCCGGTCAGGGCGGTGGCAGACTTGAGAAAGGTGCGGCGGTTACTGTGTTGCATGGGGTTCTTGGTATGGATGGAATTACAGGATGGTGTTGGAGATGATCGGATAGCTGATTCCCTGCGATCCATCGATCAGCTTTGGGGGCGTTTCGCACGGAACCGGATAGGCGTGGCCCAAGGCGGAACCCCGGTGCTTCCGACACACCATGAGAGATAACCGGCGGGTGGCCACGAACATGACAAATGACGGAAAATCTTGTTTGGACAAAAAGGCGTTGAGCCGGATTTCCGGCCACCGTGGGATAACCCGGGCCATGGCAGGCGCTTCAATTCAGACCCACGAGTTGCCTCACGGTTGTTCACCGGGCGGATTGATCATGCCGGCCCGGATGAACTGCCGTGATAAATCCCCAACCGGAGTCGCGCTTCGGAACAAGAGGTGGTTTTCCTCGTCCTCAACGATCTCGCAATGGGGCGGACCACTCAGCCAACCCGATGAAAGATCATTGGAAACCGAGCCGAAGAACTCAAGTCCGCGGCGGCGGTCGCGGGGCAGCAGGTATTCGAGAAACGGCCCGCCGACACCCGATCCGAGCCGCAGCTCGGGACGGGCAACTGAAGAATCCACAAGTGGATTGGTGCCGTAGGCATATTCCCAGAGTGTGGACACGCCATCGCCATCGGCGTCGTGGGACCACTGGCTCACAGCCAGGCTCAGCGTGGGATCGATGTCTCCAAAGATCCGGTAGCGCCATGTTTCGGGCTCTAGCAGATCCTCGCCGACTCCGCTGTCCCCGAGCGTGTTGTAGCTGGCCAACTCCAACACGATGTCTTCGGTGCCTGGATCGAGGGCGACAGTGGCGCTGGTGGTTCCCGAAGGATATTCGCCGATGATGACCGGATTTCCGCCGTTGATGGTCTTGCGCACGACATATCCCAGCTCGCTGTTGGCCGCATCGGTCCAATCGAGCTGAACCGCATTCGGATCGACAAACTGCATCTGCACCGCACCGGGGGCGGACGGCACTGAGGCTGGCGCGGGAGAGAATTCCCGGGATGCATTGCTGAACTGCCGGAACGGCCGGTCCGGGAACGAGCCGAGGAAGTTGGCCAGGCGTTTCTTGAGATCGTAGGCCACCGCGGGTTGCTGGCCGTAAAGGTTGTTGTCCTCGTTGGGGTCGGCGGTCAGGTCATAGATCTGGTCGTCGGCGAAATAGGTGTTGCCCGGGTGGGAGTTGGCCGCCAGCGAACCGAGCTGGCGGTTGTTCACATAGTAGGGACGCGGTTCGGTGAACTGGCCGGTCGCGCTATTGCCATCGACCCGCTCCCACAGGTAGCCGTTCGCAATCTGTTGATAGACGTCCGGGGTGTATCGCACTGCCACGTATTTCCAGTCCTTGGTGCGGACGCCGCGGGCATAGCCGATCTCGGCGAACACCTCTTCCCGCACCGGGCTGCTCGAGCCGTTGAACACCGGCACCAGGCTGACTCCGTCCACCGGCCGTGTTGGCAATCCGGATAAACCGGCCAGTGCAAGCAGCGTGGGTGCCAGGTCCACATGGCTGACCAGTTCTTCATAGACACGCCCCGGATTGGCGATGCCATTGGGCCAGTTCATGATCAACGGAGTACGCATGCCGAGATCGAAGAGCGAGGATTTGCCCCAGATGAGCGGATTGTCGGTGAGCGTCCGCTCGCCGTGGTCGGAGGTGAAAATGAGCAGCGTGTCGTCGCGGATGCCGTGCTCGGTGAGCTTGTTGATGATGGCTTGGATGGAATAATCGAGCCACGTCTCGCGCGCCGATTTCATTTCCTTTTTCCCGACGGTGACGACCTCGTTGACGATTTGCTGCCGTGTCGGCATGAACGAGTAGTCCAGATCCGGCAGATAACCGGCGCTGGTGTAGCCCGGATCGGTGCCGACCAGGGACTTGGTGAGGTCGTTGCGGACCGGCCCGTGGTTGATGGTGGGAGCCATGTAGAGGAAGAATCGTTCGCTGTGGTTTTCCTCAATGAAATCCAGGGCCCCCTTGGTGATCCATTCCTGGTTGTGGGCATTGAGTGCGTCGTTCCGCAGTTCGAGGAGGTTCGCCTTGTAGTAACTCTCCACATAATCGAAGCCATACGAGCGCATGCGCTGCGCCAGGACACGGTGGTTGTGGCGCATTTTCCCGTTGGTGACCGGGTCGGTCTTCGGATCGGCGTTTTGCGGGTAGGTTTGCAATCCCTTGGCGGCCCAATTGGACGTCAGGGTGAGATCGTCATCGATCAGGTGTGCCTTGCCGACCAGCCCGGTGCGGTAGCCGGCCTGGCGCAGCCACGCACCGAGGTGCTGGCCGTCGGTTTCCAGCTCGGTGTCGGACACGCCGAAGCGGCCGAGCGTGCCGAGCGGGTAGCGGCTGATGAACATGGGGCTGGTATTGCGCGATGCGTAGCGTCCGGTCAGCAGCGAGTAGCGCGCGGGTCCACAAACGGTCGAGGTGGAAAAGGCGTGGTTGAAATACAATCCGGTGGATACCAGACGATCCATGGTGGGGGTGATGGCGTTGCGTCCATCGAACCCGAAATGCATTCCCTCGGCCATGTCATCGACGTTGATGATGATGATGTTCGGGCCGGTGGGTGCGGATTGGGCGACAACTTCGTAATAGATCGAGGTGGCGGTGACGACGAGATCCAGACGGCGATCCGGCGGCAAATCGAAATTGCGGGCGCGCACACCGCCCGTGCTGCCGGAAAAGGAGCCAAAGTTCGCCAGAGTGAAACGGTCGCCGACATTGTATGGGCCACTGGCATTGCTGCCGTCGAGAAACCACTGGGAACCAAGGTCGAGCACGAGTTTTGCCGAGCCCAGTTCCAACGGCGTGCAACCGCCCGCATCCGGCTTGGTTTCCACGGTGGCGGCGGATCCGACCACGAATTCATCATCGGCAGCGGAGGAACCGGAATATCCGAAGGACAGGCCAGAGCCGTCGATCACCAGGCGGACGCTCTTTGAAAGATCCTGGCCGGCGCTCATGGATCGCATCAGCAGCGCCCCGCTGCCGGTCACGGTGAGCGAGCCGCCGATGAGTTGAAGCTCGTCCGGACCATCGGCCACGGCGCTGTTGAGGATGACGTCGTAGCCATCGATGATCGCATTCGCAGGAGCGGCCGGCACGCCGTCCGGATTCCAGTTCGTGGCAGTGGTCCAGAGCTGGTTGCCCGCGCCATTGTCGAATCCTTCGGGTGCGGTGGATGGAGCCACCACCGCGAAGGTGAAGCCGGAGATGCCCGCACCGGTGGTGGCCCCGATTCCGGGAATTTCCCTGAAGGTGAGAGACTCGCCATTGGCAAGCGGCAGGCCTGTGAGAGCAAGCGTTCCCGTGGCAGCCGCCAGGTTGGCAAAGTCGCTGTCCGTGGTTCCATTGGAGACCCGGATGTCCCCGTTGATTCCCTCGATGTAGGACCAGCTGTTGAAACTGAGCGCCAGACCCTCGGGCGCGTTGAGTGTCCATGTCAGGACTTCCGGAGTGGATTTGGACTCCCCTGCTCCAATATAGTCTTGGCCATCGACGCGATTCGAATTCTGAATGCCCCCTCTCCCTAGATAAGTTAGCCTGCAAACCCCAGACGACACTGATGTTGTCAAGATGCTTGCGACCAGAAAAAGGCAACGGCAGGGCACCCTGCCTGTCAGCAAAGGAGGCGGATGGGGATTCTTCTGAAGGTATCTTCCTTCGAGCAGTGAGGAAACTGCATCAGGTGAGCATGTTGACGTGAAGCAGTGCAACGGCTTTCGCTCGCGTGCTACTTTCAGATCTGTCGCCGTCGTCCATTTCATTGGCAACCTGATAGCTATCAATATACGGCCTTAACGTGTCGGAATTCGTAGCCTGGAGCCTGTTCACAGCTTTTAAGTTGCAGCCTGTTGCATGTTTTCCCGCAGCCTGATAGTTTTGAATGACATGCACCTGGACTGTTTGAAATCCCTAAACTCTTGGATCACTGCCATCCTGACCGCATCTCCCTTCCTCCGCAGATCCTGAGTCGTCTACTCTTCCAAGAAGTCAGGATGCTGATGAAGGTGAGCATGTTGATGTGAAGCAGTGCAACGACTATCGCTCGCGTGCTACTTTCAGATCTGTCGCCGTCGTCCATTTCATTCGCAACCTGATAGCTATCAAAATACGGCCTTAACGTGTTGGAATTCGTAGCCTGGAGCCTGTTCACAGCTTCTAAGTTGCTGCCTGATGCA
>JALRFY010000043.1 GCA_023253625.1 Akkermansiaceae bacterium
GCCGATGTGGAACTCCGGCGTGGAACGCTCCAGTTTTCTTCCCGGACCCTTAAAAAACAGGCCATTCTTCCTTCTTCAGAGGGGCTTGGCATCCGATTTTCAGATCGCCCGAATCATCCGACGTTCACGCCGCCGCCCGCACCCATCGCCCTGGCGGCCCTAAAATTCCGGGTATCTGGCCACCGGTTGGTATCACTTCCATGATTTCTCAACCGAGGTCGCGCAGTGGGGCGCCGATAGCGTGGCCCAGGCACTGGCCGGACTAGATATGGACGGGGTTTCCTCGATTGAATTCGAGTATGCCGGGCCGGATGCCTCGATCGTGACCCGTTTGTCCAACGGAGTGAAACTGGTCCTGTTCCGGGTTAAGGGCTCTGTATGGGATCCGTGCGAATACTGGAATGGCGCCTGCGGCGAGCGCTTCGACGGCCCCAAGGTTGGACCGCGGCGGCAGATGGTTATACGCGGCCCGCAGTCTCCTCGAAGGAGTTGTTGAATGATTACAAGAAGGTGCTGGAGGCATACACCGAGCGCACGCAGCGACCCTTCAACCATGTGCGCGATTTCCTGGATTGCGTCCGTTCGCGCCGTTCGCCTATCCTTCGGTCATGCTCCGTTCGATGAGCATCTGTCTGGCCGCCGACATCTGCGGTCAATTGAAACGCAACGTGAAGTTCGATCTCAACAAAGCCGAATTCATCGACGACCCCGAAGCCGGCAAACTGCGGTCCCGCGCCATGCGGCCACCATACACCGTGTGACCATTCTTCAAACATCCACTATCATGAAAATACTGTTTAATGACTAGTCTTTAGGATGGACTACATAATATCCTGTCTGTATGGTTATTTCATGCCTAAGATTGACGGACGGACATTGGATCACGGAACCAACGAGCATATCAGGATTCTTGCTGTGCGCAGGGTGCGGGAGGACAAAGAGAAGCCCAGCGAGGTAATCAAATCGATCGGCCTGTGCCGGACCACGATTTACCGCTGGCTGCGCGCCTACGACAAAGGCGGTATTGAGACACTCAAATCAAGCAAAGCGACAGGTCCGGTGCCGAAACTCACCGAAAAACAACAGCAGAAGGTTCGCACATGGATCGTGGGGAAGGATCCAAGGCAGTATGGATTTGATTTCGGACTCTGGACACGCGCCATTGTAGCGGAAATGATCGAGAGGAAATTCGGTGTCAAACTGGGGCTCACTGCAGTGGGCAAACTTCTGGCGGCTCTTCAGATCACGCCGCAGAAGCCGCTTCGCCGGGCCTACGAACGTGACCCCCAAGCCGTGGATGAATGGGTCAACAAGACTTATCCGAAGCTCAGGAAACGCGCGAAACGCCTTGGAGCTTCGATTTTTTTCCTGGATGAGGCGGGATTCACATCGGAGCCGAATTTGGGAAGAACCTATGGACTCAAAGGACAAACTCCCGTGGTTCAAACCACCGGTCAGCGTCAGAAGGTCAGCGCGATCAGTGCAGTCAACGCTCGAGGAGCGTTCTGGAGCAAGGTGTATACCGGCATGCTCAACGCCACAAGGTTCGTCGAGTTTCTCAAGGACTTCCGCCGGGGCGGAAGGGGCAGGGTTTTCCTCGTGGTGGACGGCCACCCGAGTCATCATGCCAAGATCGTCAAAAAGTATGTGGAAGAAACCCGGGGGATGCTGGAATTGCATTTCATTCCGCCATACGCGCCGGATCTCAATCCGGATGAGTTTGTCTGGCAATATGCCAAGACCAACGGTGTCTCAAAAAAGCCACTTAAAAACAACGAATCACTCAAGGAACGGGTGAAAGCAGACATGGCTGCGATCAAATCAAACCCTAAACTCGTGAAATCATTCTTTCACGCCCCAAGTGTAGCCTATGCTAAGGACTAGGCAGTATTTCGCTCTTATCCCAAGCCACTGCGAATGTGACCATCGACTGGGTCACCGTCGGCAATCCAGAAAATGCTGCGCAGTCATCAGTAAACCGCGCTCACGGCACCACTGGCGGTGACGGCTACGGCGCGGTGAGTTATAGCTACAAAATTGGCAAATACGAGGTGACCAACGACCAATACACCGTGTTTCTCAATGCCGTGGACCCTGGAGGCAGTAATCCCAACGGCATATACAATAGCAGCATGGGAACCATGTTCCGCGGCGGCATTTCCTACAACCCGGGCGCGGCCAATGGCGCAAAATACACTGTCAGATCCAACATGGGGAACAAACCGGTGTTCTACGTGAGCTGGTATGATGCCGCGCGGTTCACCAACTGGCTGCACAACGGCCAGGGCGGCGGCAGTACGGAGACCGGTGCCTACACCCTCAATAATAACACAGGGTTGCCCACAAGAAACTCAGGTGCCCAGGTATGGCTTCCCAGCGAAAACGAGTGGTATAAGGCAGCCTACTACGATCCTACCAAGGGCGTAAGCGGCGGTTATTGGCTCTATGCGACGCAAAGCGATACGGTGCCCACCGTGGCCACCGCCAACACTACAACAGGCGATGTTTCCAACGCCGCTGCCAACGTGGCAAACTACAACTATGGCGCGGTCTGGAACAACCAAACCGGCCACGTGACAACTGTCGGCAGCGCAGGCGCGAACAACTACTACGGAACGTTCGATATGGGGGGCAACGTCTGGGAATGGAGCGATGCCGTCATTGATGGCACGTGGCGCAGGCTGCGCGGGGGCTCTTGGGAATCCCTAAACGAGACCTCCCTGCGCTCCGCGGCAACCTCCACCATGGACCCGACGATGGAGAGCGACGATTATGGCTTCCGTGTTGCCAGTCTCGCTGAAGCCAGCGTCCCTGAACCTAGCGGAATGGTCCTAGTGATGTTACTCAGCACAGGGCTCGTTTGCAGCCGGAGGAGGTGAATAATCCCTTGGTCTGCCCTTACGACGGCTATCTGCAAATCCTCTCGCCGTCCGAGTGATCTACAAGGGCAACGAAAGGAATAATATTCTGCAGTCGGCAGTGCCGCGAGGCGTGTCCCCTCGACACGGCGCAATGGCCCGTGTGGGCACTTCGGCTGTTGCAGGCATTTTCGGCTCCTATGCCGTGCGATATTCCACGAAACCATCCATCGCTTAAAGGCATTGGACTTCAGTACACAGGCCATCTAGGGGCGTAATGCTTTCCCTCACGCCCATGGAGCGTTACCGGAACGAATGGCTGCGCCAGGCATTGGCAGCGCACTTGCACGATGCGTACATGTTTGGCCACTCCTTGGTCGCTGCCCCGGCATCATGGATACAATCCTACATTCCAAATCGATAACCACGAAACACACACGAAAAAGCACGAAACTTCAACCACTTGAGGCCACGCAGTTGGAATTGCCCGCCCGCAGGCAGGAATTTGAAATCCAGTTCCCCTTCACCCATTGGATGAACCAATATTTCGCCCGGTTTCGTCTTCAAACGCCGCAACCATAAGCACTTGCACTTCCCATCCTTAATCCCAACTGCGGATTAGAGGTTCATCGGTGCAAAAGACGGCGGGACAATCACAGGCGTTTGAGGTCAAGCGCTTCGTCCGCCCCAACGACCGCCGAGCACCCGCCGGACCGCCCGGAGGTCGGTCCCTGCCAGCCGCAGGTCCGGGCTGCGTTATTCCTCCACTTGTTCGAGCAGAAGTTGCAGGATCTTGCGTGCCGAGTCCGGGATGACGGTGCCCGGGCCGAAGATCGCGGCGGCTCCGTTTTGATAGAGATAATCGTAATCCTGGGCCGGGATCACACCGCCGCAGACGACCATGATATCCTCGCGGCCGAGTTTTTTGAGTTCATCCATCAACTGCGGGAGCAGCGTCTTGTGACCGGCGGCAAGCGAACTCATCGCCACGACGTGGACATCGTTCTCCACCGCTTGTTTCGCGGTCTCGGCGGGAGTTTGGAAGAGCGGGCCGATATCGACATCGAAGCCCATATCGGCGTAGGCGGTGGAAACCACCTTGGCACCGCGGTCGTGGCCGTCCTGGCCCATTTTGGCGACCATGATGCGCGGGCGGCGGCCCTCGGAGGCTTCGAAGCGTGTGATGAGATCCGGGATGTCGTTCATATCGCCTTGGTGGCTGAATTCCTTGCCATACACACCCGAGATCGAGCGGATGGTGGCCTGATAGCGGCCGAAGTGTTTTTCCAGCGCGTCGGAAATCTCGCCGAGCGAGGCGCGTGCCTTGGTGGCCTCGATGGCAAGGGCGAGCAGGTTGCCACTTGCGCTGGCTGCGGCTTCGGAGAGGGCATTGAGTGCGGATTGGCAGGCGGTCTCGTCGCGCTCGGCGCGGAGTTTCTTGAGGCGCTCGATTTGTGAGAGCCGAACCGCCGTATTGTCCACATCGAGGATGTCGAGCGGGTCTTCCTTGGCGAGGCGGTATTTGTTCACGCCGACGATCGTTTCCTCGCCGGAATCGATGCGTGCCTGGCGGCGGGCGGCAGCTTCCTCGATGCGCATCTTGGGGATGCCGGCCTCGACGGCCTTGGACATGCCGCCCATTTCCCGGGCTTCCATGATGTGGCCCCACGCGCGGTGCATGAGTTCGTGGGTGAGTGCTTCGAGATAATACGAACCGCCCCAGGGATCGATCACGCGGCAGATGGCGGTCTCATCCTGGAGGAACAGCTGCGTGTTGCGGGCAATGCGGGCGGAGAAGTCGGTGGGCAGGGCGATCGCCTCGTCGAGCGCGTTGGTGTGCAGTGACTGCGTGTGGCCGAGCGTCGCTGCCATCGCCTCGATGCAGGTGCGGGCGATGTTGTTGAACGGATCCTGCTCGGTGAGCGACCAACCGGAGGTTTGCGAGTGCGTGCGGAGGGCGAGCGACTTCGGATTCTTCGGATTGAAGGTCTTGACGATCTTCGCCCACAGCATGCGGGCGGCGCGCATTTTCGCCACTTCCATGAAGTGGTTTTTCCCCTGTGCCCAGAAGAACGACAGGCGCGGCGCGAAGGCGTCGATGTCGATACCGGCGGCGATGCCGGTTTTCAGGTATTCCCATCCATCGGCGAGCGTATAGGCCATTTCCAGGTCGGCGGTGGCACCGGCCTCCTGCATGTGGTATCCGGAAATCGAGATCGAATTGAACTTCGGCATCTTCTGCGAAGTGAAGTCGAAGATGTCCGCGATGATCTTCATCGAAGGCGCGGGCGGGTAGATGTAGGTGTTCCGCACCATGTATTCCTTCAGGATATCATTCTGGATCGTGCCGGAGAGTTGATCCAGAGACGCCCCCTGTTCGAGCGCGGTGACGATGTAGAACGCGAGCACCGGGAGCACCGCGCCGTTCATCGTCATCGAGACCGAGACCTTGTCGAGCGGGATGCCGTCGAAGAGGATCTTCATGTCGAGGATCGAATCGATGGCCACGCCGGCCTTGCCGACATCGCCGACGACGCGCTCATGGTCCGAGTCATAGCCGCGGTGGGTGGCGAGATCGAAGGCGACCGAGAGGCCTTTCTGGCCGGCGGCGAGGTTGCGTCGGTAGAAGGCGTTGGATTCCTCGGCAGTGGAGAACCCGGCGTATTGGCGGATCGTCCACGGCTGGAAGCAATACATGGTGGCGTAGGGACCGCGCAGGAACGGGGCGATGCCGGCCTGGTAATTGAGATGTTCCATGCCAGCGAGGTCGTCCTCGGTGTAGAGCGGCTTGACCGGGATTTTCTCCATCGTGTCCCAGACGATCTGGCCGATGGGCTTGCCGTGTTCCTTCTCCAGCGCCGCGGACCACTCCGCGTAGCTGGTTTTTTCGGGAATGACTGCGTAGGGGATGTCTGCGAATGCGGGGCGGGACATGGAGGTAAAAGCTGGAATGCTGAAATCAGAGGACGCCGGCTTTTTTGAGAAGCTGCTCGTTGAGTTCGTAATTGTTGCTGCGGACGTTGACAAACTCGTCGATGCCGGCAGCGCGCCAGGCTGACTCGTTCTCGCCGGGGGCACCGGCGAGGAGGAGGTGGATGCCGGGTTTGGCGTTCTTGACGGCTTGGGCGAGGGCCTCGGCGACTTGCAAATAGTTGTCATCGTCCGAGGTGATGACGGCGATGGCGGCGGTGGATTCGGTTAGGGCGGCGACGGCCTCGTCGATGCCTTTGAAGTCGCGTTTGCCATCGACGGCGAAGCCGGCGGCTTCGAAGAAGGCCGCGGTCCAGTCGGCGCGCAGGCGGTATTTGCGGGACGGGCCGATGTTGAGCTGAAGGATGGCGGGAGCGCTGCCGGTTTGCGCGGCGAAGGCGGCGGAGGCATCGCGCAATGCCTCGTATTCCTCGGCGGCGCGGCGGGCGGGAAGTGCGGTGACGGTGGGTCCGGTTTCCTCGCAGACGAAGCCGGTGGAAATGGCGAGCGAGAGCTTGGTGGCTCCCGCCATCGCGGCGGCGATGGCCTGCTCGACCATCGATGAGTTGTCAGACGGTGTGATGTCGAGTGGTTGCGGGGCGGACGCGCCGGGGATGACCAGTCCGGCGCGGCACTCGGCCTTGTGGATTTCGAGTTTTCCACCCTTGAGGTCGGGATACATGTTGGCACCGACGATCTTGTCCTTGCGGCGGCGGACGTTCTGGAGCTTGGCCTTGCAGACGTCCTGCACGGCTTGTTGCACGGTGCCGGCTTCGAGGGCTGCGAGCATGCCGCCTTGTTTCTCGATGTCCTGGAAAACGGCCCAGGATTTCTCCGCGATCTTGTCGGTGAGCCACTCGATGTAGCTTGAACCGCCGGCGGGATCGATGACGCGGTCGAGTCCACATTCCTCGCGCAGGATCGTGTGGAGGTTGCGGGCGATGCGGCGGGAGAACTCGTCGGTTTCCCCTGAAATTTCGTCGTAGGGGCCGATGTGCAGGCTGTCCGCGCCGGCGACCACGGCGGCGAAGGCCTCGGCGGTGACGCGCAGCATGTTGGTGTGGGCGTCGTAGGTCGTCTTGTTCCACTTCGAGGTGGAGGCGTGGATGTGAACGGGCGCGTTTTCCACGCCGTAGGCGGCGGCCACCTTGCTCCAGAGCCAGCGCGCGGCACGGATCTTGGCGATTTCCATGAAATAGTCCGATCCGACCGCGAGGCGCAGGCGGATGCGGGGCAGCACGGCGGCGGGATCCAGGCCGCGGGTCTTCATTTCCTCGATGTAGGCGACGGTGGTGGCGATCACGCAGCCGAGTTCCTGGGTAGCGGTGGCGCCGGCATTGTGCCAGACATCGCCGGTCACGCTGATGGTGCGCAGGCCGGGGGCGTGTCTGGCGGCGTAGTCGGTGAGCGCGGCCATATGATCGAAGCGCAGCGCGAGCGGCTGGCGCGAGATGCCTTTGGCGGCGAGCTGGCCGAGCGGGTCGTTTTCGAAACCTCCGCGCAGTTTCGCGGCGGGCACACCCATGTCCTCGGCGGCGGCGATGACAATCGCGGCGGTGGCCACATTGGCCGGGCCACACTGCCACCAGGTGGAAACAGCGTCGAGCGCCACGCCGTCCAGCGCAACCTTGAGGTCGGCCACGGCATCGATCCGCGTTCCGCCGGTGCAGCAATCGTCCTGGCCGCAGCCGACGAAGAGGTTCAGTTCGCTTTGACCGCCGTTGAGCCCCTCGTGGATGAGGGAGTTAAGTGTTTGCGGCGTGGGTGCCTTGAGTTCCTGTGAAACCTCCCAGCCGGACTTGAGAAAACCATCGGTGTGGCTGCCACGGACGAGCGAAGCGGAGCCGGGCAAGTGCTTGCGGTGTTCCAATTCCGCGATGTCCTCACGGCGGTAGATCGGCTGGATGGTGATGCCCTCGTAGGTCTTGCTGACGAGTTTCTGATCGAAATCCGCACCTTTCAACAGTGCCTCCGCGGCGGCGTACCATTGATCGTAGCTGTGCCCGGGGAATTCTGATAGGAGCTTGGACATGAAGTTGAAAAGATTTGTATGATTTGGGCATGGCGGTTGCAAAGCGCCGCCACGATCAGAAGGCGGTGTTGCGCATGTCGCCGGATTCGAGGAATGCCTGGTGAAAGGCGAAGGCGGAGCGGAACGATTGCGGGGTGTGGCCGTTCTCGGTGAGTTTGTAGTATTCCCAGAGCAGGTCGGCATAAGCCGGATCCGCGCAATTGGAAATGACCGTCTCGGCGCGCTCGCGCGGATCCTTGCCACGGAGGTCTGCCACACCGTGTTCGGTGACGAGCACCTGCACGGAATGCTCGCTGTGGTCCATGTGCGAACACATTGGCACGAGCGTGGAAATACTGCCTCCCTTGGCGGTGGACGGGCAGGTGAAGATGGAGATGTAGGCGTTGCGGGTGAAATCTCCGGAACCCCCGATGCCATTCATCATCTTCTGGCCGAGCACGTGGGTGGAGTTCACATTGCCGAAGATATCCGCCTCCAGCGCGGTATTGATGGAAATGATGCCGATGCGGCGGACGATTTCCGGATTGTTGGTGATTTCCTGCGGGCGAAGCAGGAGCTTGCCGCGGTAGAAGTCGAGGTTGTCATACATGCCCTGCAACACCGCGTCGGTGACGGTGAGCGAAACACCACTGACAAACGAACATTTGTCCTGACGCACCAGTTCGATCACCGCATCCTGGATGACCTCGGAATACATCTGGAAACGCGGGATTTCCGGGTGTTCGCCCATCGCACCGAGCACGGCGTTGGCGACGTTGCCGACGCCGGACTGGATGGGCAGGAAGCATTTCGGGATGTGCCCATTGCGGATTTCCGCCGCGAGAAAGCCGGCGACGTTCATGCCGATGCGGTTGGTGACCTCGGTGACCGGGCTGAAATCCTTCACTTCATCGGGATGGTTCGACTCGACCACGCCGACGATTTTTTTCGGGTCCACCCAGACGCGCTGGGTGCCGATGCGGTCCTCGGCGCTGCAGATCGGGATCGGCCTGCGGTGCGGCGGGGATTCCGGTTCATAGATATCGTGAAAACCGAGCAGTTGCTTCGGATGGCGGCGGTTGAGCTCGATGAGCACGCGCTTTGCCTGATGAAGGAAGGTGGGCGCGGCACCGACGCTGGTGGTCAGGAGCACCTTGCCATCACTGGAAACGTCCGCAGCCTCGACGATCGCCCAGTCCACTCCACCGAGGAAGCCGTAGCGCACGTATTGCGGCAGCAGCGAGAGGTGCATGTCGAAGAAATGCGTCTTGCCGGCATTGATGCTGGCGCGCAGGTCCTTGTCCGACTGATAGGGGGTGCGGAACTTGATGGCATCCGCCTTGGCAAGCGCTCCGTCGAGCGACGGGCCGGTGGATGCGCCGGTGATGACCCCGACCTTGAACTCGCGTCCGGCGGCATGCTCGGCCATGGCTTTTTCCGCGATCGCGGGCGGGATGACCTTGGGCGAACCGGCGGGGGTGAAACCGCTGAAGCCGATGACTTGGTCGTGATGGATCAATGCGGCGGCCTCAGCGGCCGTGAGTGGGGGGAACGAATGGCTCATGGAGTGGGTGAAAATCAATTGAACAATGAAAGGAAGTAGCCGGCTGCCAGCGCGCTACCGATCACGCCGGCCACATTGGGACCCATGGCGTGCATGAGGAGGAAGTTGGCGGGATCCGCCTTCATGCCGACATCGTGCGAGACGCGCGCAGCCATCGGCACCGCAGAGACGCCGGCCGAGCCGATGAGCGGATTGATTTTGTTTTTCGAGAAAACGTTCATCAACTTCGCCATCAGCACGCCGCTGGCGGTGGCTATAGCGAATGCGAGCACGCCGAGCAGCAGGATGCCGAGCGTCTGGGAATTGAGGAAGTTGTGTTTCTGTAAGGCCACGCCATTGACGACCACCTCCTTGAAACCGCCCATCTTGAGGCCCACGCAGACACCCAGGAAGATCGTGACGATGTTGATGATCTCGTTCTGGGCGGCCTTGACGAGGCGATCGGTCACCTTGCTCTCGCGCAGCAGGTTGCCGATGAACAGCATGGCGATGAGAGGCGCGGCATCCGGCACCACCAGGATGCAGAAGGTCATGACAACTGCCGAGAAAACGATTTTTTCGAAGCGCGAGACCTTGCGCAGCGTCTTCATGCGGATTTTGCGTTCCTGCTGCGTGGTGAGCAGCTTCATGATCGGCGGCTGGATCAGCGGCACCAGCGCCATATAGCTGTAAGCGGCCACGGCAATGGGTCCCAACAGATCCGGTGCGAGCTTTGTGGTGACGAAAATCGAAGTCGGGCCGTCGGCGCCGCCGATGATGCCGATCGAGGCGGATTGCAGCAGATCGAAGCCGAGCAAGGGTGCTGCAACGAATGTGGCGAAGATGCCGAACTGGGCGGCGGCCCCCAGCAGCAGGGTGCGTGGATTGGCGATCAGCGGGCCGAAATCGATCATCGCACCGACGCCGAGGAAAATCAGCGGCGGGTAGATGCCCAGATCGAGTCCCTGTTTGAGATACCAGAACAACCCGCCAGGCTGGCCGGCAACGGGAGCCTGCACCATCATTTCGTAGGCCGGCAGGTTGGCGAGCAGCGCGCCCAATGAAATGGGTACCAGCAACAGCGGCTCAAAACCCTTGGAGATGGCGAGATAAAGCAGCGTGGCCACCACCACCCACATCACGCACATCTGCCACTCAATCCGCGCGAAGCCGGTATTGAGAAACATTTCCTTGAGATCGATCAGGGCGGTGTGAAGCATGGGAAAAGGGATATCTACCTGTGAAACGGAACAGAGCGCCCGGCCATCAGTTAATGGTGAAGAGCGGCTGGCCTTCCTCGACGGCATCGCCGGTTTTCACGTGGATGGCCTTGATGGTTCCGGAAGCGGTGGCATTGACCGGCGTATACATCTTCATCGCTTCCAGTGTGATGACGAGATCTCCTTCATTGACCTGGGTGCCCACCTGCACCGCGATGGCCTGGACGATGCCGGCCAGCGGGCTGACCATATCGCCCTCGGCGGCCGCTTTTGGCGCGGGTGTGGGGGCCGGGGCGGGTGCGCTGGCAGCGGGTGCCGCGGCCCTGACAGGGGCCGCGGCCGGGGTGTGTGATGCGGATGAGCCCGCCGTTTCGATTTTTTCGACAACGACTTCGTAGGCTTTGCCATCAACAGTGATGCGAAGATGTTCCATGATGATACAGGTGTTAGCGGATGCGGTGAGAGGTGAGAACGGACTGGCGGCCGGCTTTTCCCCAGCTCATGTCCGCTGGTTTGATGGAGATGACACGGTGTTGCCCGCCATGCGTGCAGGCGATGGCGGCCGAGATGATGGCGACGATTTCCGGGCTGATGCCGGCCTCCGTGGCGGCAGGCTGCGGGGCTGTTGGGGAAGCGGATGGAGCGGCGGCGGGCGCGGGTTTGTCCGTCGCGGCAATGGGATTGACGAGCGATTGCCGGATGGCGACGAGCTTGGCCACGATGGCGGTGAGACACCACAGGCAGGTGAGCGCGATGAGCACCATCAGCATGCCGCCAAGATGCGGCAGCGCGTCCACAACCGAATGCGAGTGGCCAAGGTCCCCGGCCGCGGTCGCGAGAGGGATGAGGTGATTGAGCATCATAGCGGTATGTTGCCGTGTTTCTTGGGCGGGCGGGTTTCGTGTTTGGCGATGATGCCGCGGAAAGCGAGGGCGAGCGTGCTGCGCGAGACGGCGGGATCGATCACGTCGGTGATCATGCCGTTGGACGCGGCCTGATAAGGCGAAGCGAATTTTTCCGAGTAGGCCTTGCGGAGTTCCTTTTCCAAGGCCTCGGGATCCTCGGCTTCCTGGATTTCCTTTTTATAGAGCACCTTCATGGCACCCTGCGCACCCATCACCGCGATTTCGGCGGTGGGCCAGGCGAAGACGAAATCCGCGCCCATGTCGCTGGAGCACATCGCAAGATACGCGCCACCATAGGCCTTGCGGCAAATGAGTGTGATCTTCGGCACGGTGCCGGAGGCCCATGCGAAGAGCATCTTCGCGCCATGGCGGATGATGCCGCCGCGTTCCTGCGCAAGGCCGGGCATGAATCCGGGCACATCGACGAGCGAAAGCACCGGAATGGAATAGATGTTGCAGACGCGGATGAAGCGCGCGGCCTTGTCGGAGGAATCGATATCGATGCAGCCGGCCTTCACCTTGGGCTGGTTGGCGATGATGCCGATGACGAGCCCTTCGAGCTTGGCGAAGCCGGTGAGCATGTTGGGTGCGTAATCGGGCTGGATTTCGAACCATGAGCCGGGATCCACCAGGCGATCGATCACCTGCTGCATGTCGAGCGGCAGTTTCGGATCCGCCGGGATGATCTCGTTCATTCCGGGATCCTCATCCAGCGGGATGTCGTTGTTCATCTTGCACGGCGGGTCGCCGAGATTGTTGGAGGGCAGGTAATCGAGCAGGCGTTTGGCGAGTTCGACGGCATGTTCGTCGTCCTCGGCGATGAGGTGGATGTTGCCGGAAACGGATGCATGGGCCTCGGCGGAGGCGAACTGGTCAAGCGACGCGCTTTGCCCGGTGGCGGCCTTGATGACATCGGGCCCGCAGATGAACATGTTCGCGTTCTGGCGCGTCATGATGATGAAATCGGTGAGTGCGGGTGAATAAGCCGCACCACCGGCGCAGGGACCGGCGATGATGGAAATCTGCGGAATCACCCCGGAGGCCAGCACGTTGCGGAAGAAGATCTGGCCGTAGCCGGAGAGCGCATCGATGCCTTCCTGGATGCGGGCGCCGCCGGAGTCGTTGATGCCGACGACCGGAATGCCGGCCTTGATGGCGAAGTCGAGCAGGTCGCAGATTTTCTTGGCATGGATGCGGCCGACCGCGCCGCCGCCAACGGTGAAATCCTGGGCGAACGCGGCGACCGGACGGCCGCGGACATAGCCGGTGGCGCAGACCACGCCATCGCCGGGCATCTTGCGTTTTTCGAGGCCGAAGTTGGTGCACGAATGATGGGCGTGCATGCCGAACTCGATGAAAAGCCCGCCATCGAAAAACGCGGCGAGGCGCTCGCGGGCGGAGAGCAGGCCCTTGTCGTGGCGCTTTTCGATACGGTCAATGCCGCCGCCGATGAGCGCTTCCTCGCGGCGATGTTTGAGTGCTTCAAGAAGTTTGGGATCGATGGCCATGGCAAGCGTGGATTGGGAGATATGATATCAGTGCGGCAGCGCCGGCATACAAAACTCGGTGAGCACGCCGAAGGTGGATTTGGGATGGAGGAAGGCGACCAGCTTGCCGGCGGCTCCTTCGAAGGGGACTTCATGGACCAGCCTTGCGCCCTGGTCTTTCGCATGGGCGAGCTGGCCATTGATGTCATCGGTGGCGAAGGCGATATGGTGGATGCCACCCGAGGGGTTTTTTTCGAGAAACCTGGCGATCGGGCTGTCAGGAGAAGTCGGTTCGAGCAATTCGAGATGCACTTCACCGGCGGCGAAAAAAGCGGTGCGGACTTTTTGCGATTCCACTTCCTCGCGTCCCTCGCAAGTGAGGCCGAGCACGTTTTCGTAGTAGGGAATGGCCTCGTCGAGTGATTGGACGGCGATGCCCAGGTGGTCGATTCTGGTGATCATGTGCGGGGATGGCTTGCGCTTGAGGGCATGATTGCAGCTGGCGGCATTCTGACACCGCAGGAAGTCGCTTAGGCTACGCGTATTTTACCGATCGGAACCGATACCGATCGCGCGCTTGTCTGCGGCTGTTCCAACGATGGAAACGCGCCGCGTGCCCAGTCCAGAAGATAGCAGGATCTGCGGGGATAATCAGGCAGGGGAAATGCCGGTGCAAGGCGGCACGGGCCATGCGGAAAGCCCCGCTAGAGCAACTCGGGCTGCTGCAGCAAACGGGAGACGCGCGTGAGCAAGACGCCCGCACCACCGCCATCGATGACCCGGTGGTCGAAGGTGAGAAACATTTCCGCAGTAGTGGCGGGCAGGAAGACCTCCGCTTCGCTGCTCCATACCGGTTTTTTCACACCCGCGCCTATGCCCAGGATGAGTGTTTCATTTGGCAGCGGGATGGGTGTGCCCATGGTGAGGCCGAAGGTGCCGAAATTGGTGACGGTGGCGATGCCGCCGCGGCAATCGTCCTCGGTGACACGGCGGCGGCGGGCGCGGTCCACGAGATCGTCGTATTCGGCGATGAGTTCGCGCAGCGGTTTTTGGTCCACTTGGCGCACCACGGGCACCAGCACACCATCCTCGATCTGCACGGCCACGCCGATATCGAAGGCCCGCGGGTGGACGATCTTGTCCCCGATCAGATAGCCGGCGGTTGCGGGATTCTCGGCCAAGGCCAGCGCGAAGGCGCGCAGCATGTAAAGCGTGAGCCCGGGCTTGGGCGTGTGATCGCGGCGGTGGGCGAGCACGCGCTCGAGCAGCACGGGCAGTCCCACGGTGGCAAGCGGCCGCGTCCAACTGCGGCGCATCGCGTCGGCCACCGAGAGGCGCATCGGCGAGGCCTGCGTGCTCGGCCACGCTTCGAGGTAATCGAGGAAACATTCCAGATCCTCCACGGTGACGCGGCCGCCAGCACCGGTCCCGGCGACGGCGGAGATATCGGCCTCGCGGAGACCGAGATCGTCCATGCGCGCGCGCATGCGCGGCGAAATGTAGTGCGCGCCCATCGTTCCGGTGGGAACCGGCAGGCCCTTGACGCTGGGCACCACCGCAGGGGCCTCCTCATAGGCATCATCGGCATCGAGCGCGAAGTGCAGGTTCGCCTCGGCTTGCGTCCGGGGCAGGCTCTCGGCAGCTTGCGCGCGCTTTTGCTCCACGGACTCCAGCGTATCCACTCCAGTGCGCGCGACTTCTTCTTCGGTCACGTCCAACAGCCCGAGCGTGGTCCCGACCGAATAAGAAACACCCTCCTTGGCCTTGATTTCGGCGATCACGCCATCGCACAACGTGGTCACGCCCATCACCGCCTTGTTGGTTTCCACCTCGATGATTTCCTGGTCGGCGCGCACTGCATCACCCACCGCGATGCCAAGCCGGATCACAGTGGCCTCGGCGATCGATTCGCCGAGTTGGGGCATGAGGATCGGAACGGTGGGCATGACGGGAAGAATTTGAGATTCGAAATTTCAAATTTGAGATTATCAGAAAGCGAGCAGTTTGCGGAGTGCCTCGCAGATCGATTCCGGGGTCGGGCGGTGGGCGGCCCAGAGTTGCGGGTGATAGGGAACCGGCGTATCGCGGGCATTGAGGCGCTGCGGCGGGGCATCAAGCAGGTGGAATCCTTCCCCGGCCACACGGGCGACCACCTCGGCGGTGACGCCGCCCCAAGGGAACGCCTCGCCGACGGCAAGCAGCCGGCCGGTGCGGGCGACCGAGGCGAGCACGGTGTCGATATCGAGCGGTTTGACGGAACGCAGATCGACCACCTCGATTTCCCATCCATCATGGTGCAGGCGGTCGGCCGCGCGCACCGCCTCATGGACCATCGCCGAGTAGGCGACGACCGTGGCGTGCTTGCCGGTCCTGACAATCCGCGCCTGGCCGATGGGCAGGTGGTCATTGTGGATCGTTTTCGCCTTGAGCCAGCGGTAGAGGAACTTGTGCTCGCAATAGATCACCGGGTCATTGAGCCCCACGGCGTCGATTAGCATGTGATAGGCGTCGCTGACCGATGCGGGCGTCAGCACGATCAGGCCTGGATACTGCGCGTAGATGCCCTCCATGCTCTGACTGTGGAACGGCCCGGAGCCGGCGGTACCACCCGATGGCAGGCGCACGGTGATCGGCACTGGCACGGCGGTGCGGTAGAAATGCGTGGCCGCCTGATTGACGATCTGGTTGAAGGCGATCGATGAGAAATCTGCAAACTGCATTTCCACGATCGGGCGCATGCCCTCGATGGCCGCGCCGACGGCGAGGCCGATCATTGCGTCCTCGGAGATCGGGCAATCGAAGACCCGGTTGGGATACATTTCCGCCAGCCCCTTGGTGGCCTTGAAGGCTCCGCCAAAGGTGGCGATGTCCTGGCCGTAGAGAAACACGCGCGGATCCTCACGCAGCAGTGTGAGCTGCGCTTCGCGGATGGCATCGATGTAGGTGATACTCACGGGAAAACGGGCTGGCTGGGCGTGGGATTGGCGAGCGGGAAGCGGGTGGCGAGCGCGGTCCATTTTTCGCGATAGGGATCGGGCGCGGGTTCCTGCTGGGCCTGGGCGACGGCGCGCTGCACTTCGGCGGCGAACTTTTCCTGCCAGCCACGGATTTCCTCAATGGTGGCGAAATGGTTCTCCACCAGCTGGCGCATCGCCACCTCCACGCAATCACGGCCGTAGTGGCCGTCGCGCACATCGCCGGGGACGTATGAGGCATCGTCGTGCTCGCCGTGGCCGGAGAGGCGCAACAGCCGTGCCACCACCATCTGCGGCCCCATGCCCGCACGCGCGCGCCGCACCGCCTCAGTGAGGACCGAGGCACAGGCCAGCAAATCGGTGCCATCCACGGAAAACCCGCCGATGCCGTAGCCGCGCGCGCGTTCCACCAGATCCGCACAGGCGAATTGGCGGTCGTTGGGCGTGGAGTAGGCGAATTGGTTGTTCCCGACGACCACCACCAACGGCAGCCGTTCCACTGCGGCGAGATTGAGCCCTTCGTGGAACGATCCGGTGGAGGTGGCCCCGTCGCCGATGCAGGTGGCACCCACGCGGCCGTCGAGATCTCCCTTCAAGCGCCGCGCAAAGAGCATGCCGGCCACCACCGAGACCTGGGCCCCGAGGTGGGAAATCATCGCTGGCGCCCCCTGCCCCGGGCGGCCGCGGTGGATATTCCCATCGCGCCCGCGCATCGGCCCCTCGACCGACCCGAGGTAAGTGCGGGTGCAATCGATCAATGGCTCGCCGAATGCGGTGCGTCCGGCTTGGTCGCGGATCAGCGGGGCGAAAAAATCGCGGCCTTGGATGAGGGCCGTGCCGAGCGTGGCGCTCACCGCTTCCTGGCCGCGGCCCAGATAGACGCCGCCAACGATCTTGCCGGCCTTGTAGAGGCTGGAGAGCTTGTTTTCCAATATGCGCGCCCGCAGCATCGAGGCGAAAACCGAGCGCAGGAATTCGCGGTTCGTTGCTGCTTCGGCAGGCTGGGCGAGGGCTTCCAAACGGGACACGGGCGCGGATTTAAGACAGCCACCATGCGACCTGCAACCGCATTCCGGAAATCAGCGGCATGATGCGGCGAAATACGCCCCGGGGGCATGAATCGCAGCGGGTGCGGCTCAGGGGATTTCCCACTTGTAGGGTGCGCGGGAGATCATTTCGGAACCACCCGGAGTCACATGCACCACATCCTCGATGCGGCAGCCGCCCAGGCCACGATAGTAAAGCCCGGGCTCGATGGTCACCGTCATGCCGGCGCGGAATTTCCATGGCGACTTCGAGCGGATGATGGGAGCCTCGTGGATTTCGAGCCCCACGCCGTGGCCGAGCGCGTGGAAAAAGCCCTTGAGATCCTTGCTGTCGCGCACCGTCTCGTAGCCCTCCTTGTCGAAGAAGGACTGCACCGCATCGTGCACCTTTCCGCCGACGACTCCGGGCCTGATCATATCGATGGCCAGCTTGTGGGCGCGCTTGACGGTGCGCACCAGCCGCCGCTGGGCATCGCTGGCCTTGCCCTTGAGGAAGGTGCGGGTCATGTCGCCCCAGTAGCCGTCGTCCACGCGGCGCGGGAAGATATCCACCACGATCAACTCGCCGGCGCGGATCGGCCCGTGGCCGGCACAATGATTGTCCACCGCCTGGTCACCGGGCGCGGCGATGGTGTGGAGCGCCACAGCTCCCTGATCGAGCGCCGCGTGGCTGATCAGATCGCGCAGGCGCTCGGAGGTGAGCACACTGCCGCCATGGACCAGCTTGCCGCCGCGGATTTTTGATTCGGCGAGCGTTTTGGCCACGATGGCGAAGCCGGCCGCGCTGGCGCGGTTGCCCTTGCGGAGTGCCGCGACTTCTGCGGCGGTCTTGATCTGCCGCTCTGGAAACAGCCCGTCGCCATCGGCAATATCGAGCGTCATGCCCGCGAGACGGAGTTTCCTTGCCAGACTGATCGGGAAACGGGAGCCGACACGGAAATTCGGAATTTTGAATTCTTTGGCGAGGTGTAGAACCATCTGGGCGCTGTCGGGGTCCTTGCCCTCTGGCAGCTTGAAGCGGCTGGCCGCACCCGCTTTCACATCGGGGAGCAACAGAATTTCATCGAAGGCGGATTCCTTGACCATCCGCCCGTATTCCATCGCGTGGGTCACGGCGATGCGTTTGCCGTTCACCGAGAAGGCCAGATAGGGATCGAAGGCCTGGAAACGGCTGAAATAGAGCATGTCCGGGTCGTTCGCATCCGCATGGAACAGCACTGGCTCGGCGGCCCCTTTCCGTCGGGAAGGCGGCTGGTTAGTGAAAACATGGGTGTTATCCTTGAAATTGTTCATGAGAGAGGCGTGGTGGGAAGCTGGATTGCCGCCGAGGCACTGGTGATACAACGGCTGGGCGCTGGTTGGGATGTTCGTGGTGGCGGAATCGTGGGTTGGAGGATGTTCGCGAATCGGTTTGTACTATCTGCAAGCGCTGCGAAATTGCATCCACCATGTCAATCGTGTCTTTTTTGGCAACCATACCCGAAATCAGACAGATTTGAACCGGCCGTGACGGTGCTTTCCTGGGGGCCTGCGGTGCCGCATGGCAAGTCGGGCTTGATGCCGTGATGCCGCGGATGGAATCATCCCACAGCCATGAGCCAGCTCGCCCGCCCACTCGTTTCATTTCTCATGATCACGTTGTTGTCGTCCGCCCCGCCATGCGTGGCGAAGCCACTCATCCGCTATGATTTTCCGGCGGATCTTCCGGCCAGCGGCGTATATCGGACTCTAGTCGAGGGCGAGCCGGTCAGCGCGCTGCAGACAAAACGCGGCGCGATTCTCAATTTCGGCATGGCCGGCCCGGTCGAGGTGCGGGTGAACCTGCCGCGAGCGCCCAAGGAAATCGTGATCCGTCCGCTCAGCGCCGGCATCACCGCCATGCCGGATGACGCTGGCTTCCGCTTCACCCTGCCGCGGCCGATGAACCTGAGCGTCGAAATCGACGGCAACCTGGAGGACCCGCTGCTGGTCTTCGCCAACCCGGAAATCGATGCGCCGGACCGCAGCGACCCGAAGGTGAGGTTTTTCGAGGCGGGCCGCATCCATGACGCCGGTGAAATCCTGCTCGGCGATGGCGAGACGCTTTATCTGGAAGGCGGAGCGGTGGTCCGCGGTGTGGTGCGGGCCCGCAATGCCACGCACGTTTCAATCCGCGGCGCAGGCATTCTCGATTCAAGCACCCGCACCCACAAAACCAACAAGCTCGTGCTGCGCGAGTGCCGCGACGCGGTGATCGAAAACACCATCCTGCTCGACCCGCTCGGCTGGACCATGCACCTCAGCGCCTGCGAGCGGGTCCGCGTGTCCAATACCCGCGTCATCGGCTGGCGCGCCAACAGCGACGGTCTCGACATCGAGTATTCCAAACACGTCCGCGTGGACGGCTGCTTCTGGCGCACCGCCGACGACTGCATCGCCATCAAGGCGATCTACCCGCCCGGCGTGATGAACGTCCCGTTCGAGGAAATGATCAACCCCGAAACGCTCGCCGGTCATCCGGACCGGCGGATCCCGGGCGACTCGATGGGCGACATCGAGATCCGCAATTGCGTGCTCTGGAATGAACGCGGCGGGCAGGGCTTCGAGATCGGCTTCGAGCTGCGCATCGACCACATCCGCGACATCGTTTTCCGCGACAGCGACATCATCCATGTGAACGGCGGCGCCTTCTCCATCCACAACGGCGACCGTGCCGTCATCGAGAATTTCCTTGTGGAAAACGTCCGCATCGAAAATCCGGACCGCTTCATCGACTTCCACGTCGGCCTTTCCATCTACAGCGACGACTGCCCGCCGCCCTACCGCCGCAGCAATCCGAAGCGCTTGCCCCCGCCTGATGGCTTCCGGCCCGAACGCGCCAACAACCCTTGGCAATGGTATGTCCCGGCCCAGGCGGATACGGAAAAACACGCAGCGAAGCGCGGCCTGATCCGCAATGTCATCCTGCGCAACATTCAGATGCTCAAGACACCCAGGGCCGGCTCCATTCTATATGGCTACAGCGAGGGGCGCGGCATTGCCGATGTCCTGTTGGAAGGCATCACCATTGAGGGCCAGCCGGTCATGGCCGCGGACGAAATCGACCTCTACCAGCGCCACGTGCGCAATCTTGAGTTCCGGCCCGCGCGTTGATCTCACTGCTTGCGCAGCTCGTCCTCCATCCGCTCGGCGAGCCACTGTTTCATCATCGACTGGTAGTTGAGGAAACGTGAACGGGCGATGCGTTTGATGCGCGAGAGCATCCGCGGATCGAAGCGCAGCGTGATGGTGGTGGACTCGCGGGCATCCACCTCGTGCACGGACGTCGCCATCAGGCGGCCGTCGAGTTCGTGGACTTCCCAGAAGCGCGCTTCAGCGGCCTCGTCAGCAAACTCGGGAATTTCGGACCAACGAACGATGGGCGTCATGGGTTTTCGGGCGGCGGTTTCAGCGGAATTCGGCATACTTGCGGTCGTAGAATTTCTTTTCCCCCTCGGACATGTCGCGCGCGGCCACCACGCGGGTGGTCTTGCCATCGGTCCAAAAGGCGAAGCACAGATAGCGGTCCGCCACCGTGCGGCCGAGCGCGTAAAAACGTGTCGCGCCGTCCTGCCGCTCGCAGTCCGGGAGAAACCGCACCACGAAAGGATCCTCGAAAGCTTCTTCCAACTCGCGCGGCTTGATGCTGCGGAGGTCGAACTGCACGTCGATCAGATCGAGTTCCATGCGCGCGAGTCTGTGGACGTTGCTTGAAAAGTGCAACACGGGTTTTTCAAAACGACACGGGACGGCGCTACGCGCCATCCCCTACGCAATCACGGGGAAAACACGGATTGTTTGCCCGGCATGCCTTGCTATCCTGAAACCCGGAAACGAAGCGCGGCATGGTTTCCGGCATCCCCCCACGATCATGAACCTGACTCCTCCCCCCGGAGATGCCGCCAGCTTGGCGGATCATCACCCGCACCTGATCCGGCGCGTTTGGAACCAGCGCCGGAAGTCACCAGCATGGCACGGCGACCCCGGCTTTACCGCCTCCGCAAGCCCGCCCCGCACCGGCCCGCCGCCCGCACAGACCGATGAGGCCACCGCGCCGGAGCAAACCATCCCGCCGGAACTCGCGTCCGCCGCCGCACTGCTGGCGCTTTTATTAGGCCGGCATTGAATGGTCATGGCAGGAAATGCGGAGCCGATGCGAAACTGCGGGTAGCGAATCCTGGACAACATCCACACACTGCGCGCGCCCATCACGACAACTTGTGCAATATCAGATGCAACGCGGATAGCTCTATCAATTCGCCTGCGACTTCCCAATCACCCAACACAAAAACAACCACCAATACCCACCCATCATCATGAAGCTGGCCATTACCTCACTCGGCTCACTCGGCCTGTTCGGCTCAATCGCCCTCGCAGGCAGCGTCGCCGTGGACACCTCCGCACCCGTCGCCTCGGCCGACGGTTTCGCCCAGGCCCGCCGTCCGATCAGCAATCCCACGCTGTTCGATCTCGCGCTGCCCGGCACCAGTGTCCACCCGATTTTCATCCATCACGGCCTGCCGGACCAAATCAGCGCCGGCGGCGGAAAGGTCAACCTCGGCGGCGACGTCGAGGTCTATGCGCTGCAATTCGAAATCGCCCTCAACGAGCGCCTCTCGATCGTCGCCACCAAGGACGGCTACATCGACATGAACTATGACGACACGCTCAATGACCAGAGCGGCTTCGCCAACCTCGGTGCGGGATTGAAATACGCCTTCATCCTTGACCCCGTCTCGCAGACCGCCCTCAGCGGCACGCTCACCCTCGAACTGCCCACCGGCAACAGCGACGTCATCCAGGGCGAGGGCGAGGGCGCGGTGAATCTCATCCTCAATGGACTCAAGCTCATCGACGACTGGCAGTTCGCCGGATCCGCCGGGCTGCAAATCCCGTTCTCGGACGAGCAATCGACCATGTCCTTCGTCAGCGCCCACGCCAGCTACGAGACCTGCCCATGGTTCATTCCGTTGGTGGAGCTCAACTGGTTCCACGTGCTCGACGCAGGCGATGGCACCGGCAACTACCCGCAATACCTCGGCGGCGCATTGCCCGCCGCGATCGAGTTCGAGGGCGGCGACGTCTTCAACCTCGGCGCGAAAAACGCAGGCAAAAACCGCGACTTCGTCTCTGCCGCCGTCGGTTTCCGCTCCCGCATCACGGACTGCATCCATATCGGTGCCGCCTATGAAATCCCGCTCACCGACGAGGAGGACAGCCTGATGGACGAGCGCATCACCATCGACTTGGTCTGGAATTTCTGATCCGCCGCCGCGCCTGTCATACGCTTGTTTCGCACGCCCGGGGCGCCATCAGCACTCCGGGCGTGCGCGTTTTCGCGTTCTCCGCGGCGGCAAGGAATTTGCAAGACGACTGCAGGTTTGCGGGTATATTCGCCAGTCATCATGAAATCCTCCATGCTCGTCCTACCGGCGGCACTGCTCGTGGCAGGCGTCGCCGGTTTCATCGCCGGCCGCAATACCCAGCCCGGCGACGCCCCGTCCTCGTCCCGCGAAACCGCCGGCCCTGCCACCATGCGCTCCTCACGCGCCAGCCACCCATCCGCAGCGGAAAGCCTCCGGACCGAACGCGGCTCACGCCTGGGTGAGCGTCCGCAAACCATCTCCGCCAGCCAGCGACTCGCCCGCCTCGAGGGGATCATGCGTGGCGAAAACGCACTCGACCGCAACCGCGCGCTGCTCGAATACATTGAACAACTCGGACCCGGTGATTTCGAGGAGGCCGTGGCCCATTTCCGCAGCCTCGGCGTGACCGAAACCCGCCTTGGCGAATATTCGCTGCTCCTCTCCGCATGGGCGAAAACCGATCCCATCGGCGCACTTGCCTACGCCAAGGAAAACACCGGCAGCCGCTTCGCCGCCGATACCATCCTCACCACATGGGCCTCGCTCGATCCGCTCTCCGCGATCCAATGGGCGGAATCCAATCACGACGGCGAAGAGGCCAACCCAAACATGATCGGCGTGATCCGCGGCATCGTCGGCAGCGACCCCGACCTCGCCACACGACTGCTCAGCGAGATGCCGCGCAGCCGCGAAAGAGGATCCGCCCTCGATGCCATCCTGCCACACCTGCTTGCCCAAGGTGATGACAACACCCGCACCTGGATCCAGTCCATCGATGACGACGCCCTGCGCAATGGAGCGATGATGCGCGTGGCAGAGCGCTTCGCGCAAAGCGACCCCTCAGGAACCGTTTCCTGGCTGCTGGAAAACCCCGGCGAAGCCACCCAGCGAAGCATGGACGATGTTTTCCGGACCTGGATGCGCGACAACCCGGACGCCGCCATCGGTTCGCTCGCCACCCTGCCGGCCGGCGAAGCCCGCAGCGATGCCTTGCGCGGGGTGGTTTCCGCCGTCTCCGCTTCGGACCCCGCCATGGCCGTCTCACTCATGGACCGCAATGCCGCAGACATCAATGACGATGTGGTCAGGACTTTCGTCTGGCGCTCGTTCAGCAGTGATCCCGCCTCAGCCGCCAGCCAGATCGCCCGCATCGGTGACCCGCGCGACCAATCCAGCATGTATCGCCGCGTGCTGGACCATTGGATGGAACAAGATCCGAACAACGCATCAACATGGATCCGCTCCAATGCACTGCCTGACGATGTGATCCAGCATCTCCAGCGCCAGTCCGAAGCACGGCCTTGAACCTCGGGGCCGGGCTCTCACCGGGCTTGGTGCTTGCCCGTCTATGAGCGCATGCCCAGCCTCGCCGGCGTGGAACAGACCATGAACAAGGGAAAAAATTGGAACGGATTCGTCTGTCCTGGATGCCGCACGGTATTCCGCGTGGAAGCGGATTTCGAGGGCAGTGAAGTCATTTGCCCGACCTGCCAGGAATGCCTGAAACTCCCGAATAAAAACCAGCCACCGCCTGCAGAACCGGCCCAACAGCCACCACATGAGCCAGCTCCGCAGGAAGCGGCTGTTCCTCCCCCGGCCACAGAGGATCGCGCTCCGGCGGCGGATGAACCTCACTCCGCCGCACTGCCACAGCGGCGGAAACTCGCCGTCACGCTCGCAGTCCCGCTCGCCGCCGCCACCGCGCTGATCCTGCTCTTGGCACGCAACGAGGGCGACGAGAAGCCTGTGGCGGAAACACCTCCGCCGCCAGCTCCCGAGAATGTGGCACCCGCACCGGAGCCGGAAATCACCAGCACAGCCCACACCTCGCTGCCGGAGCCACCCAGAATCATTGAGATCACCCCGCACCAAGCGCCCCCGGAGGACCCATCCTTCACATCGGCACCCGGACCTGCCCCCACGCCCGAGGCCCCTCCCGCTCCGCTGCTGCCTGATCCTGAGGAGGGATTGGTGGCTGCGGTTCCGGACGCCCCGGGCACTCCTCTGCCGCTTCCTCCTGAAGCTGACGAGCATTCCGGCGGGTACCTTTCGCACCTCGTCCGCAGCGGTGAGACACTCGGAAAAATCGCCCAATTCTACCATCTCAGCGTGGAGGAAATCATGCGCGTGAACCGCTTGCCAAGCGACCTCCTGCATACCGGCCAAACTCTGCGCATTCCAGTAACTCAGAAAACTGTAGAAACGGAAACGGAAACGGAAACGGAAACGGAAACGGAAACGGAAACGGAAACGGAAACGGAAACGGAAACGGAAACGGAAACGGAAACGGAAACGGAAACGGAAACGGAAACGGAAACGGAAACGGAAACGG
>JALRFY010000105.1 GCA_023253625.1 Akkermansiaceae bacterium
GCATGCGCCGTGAGTTCCTCACGCACCTCGAAGCCATGGTCCGGGTGGACGATTTGCACGAGTTCCACCTTGTCGAACTGGTGCATGCGGATGATCCCCTTGTTGTCGCGTCCGGCGGAGCCCGCCTCGCGGCGGAAACACGGGGTGTAGGCGGCCATTTTCACCGGCAGCGCGGATTCAGGCAGCAGGGTGTCGCGGTAGAGGTTGGTCACGGGCACCTCTGCGGTGGGCGCGAGAAACAGGCTGTTGATGCCGTCGTCGGCCGGCTCGGTGCCATACATGTCTTCCTCGAACTTGGGAAGCTGGCCGGTGCCTTCCATGCACTCGCGTTTCACGAGGTGTGGGACGTTGACCTCCTCGTAGCCGTTTGCGGCCTGGGTATCCAACAGGAAATTGATGAGCGCGCGCTCGAGGCGCGCGCCCTTGCCGCGATAGACGACGAAGCCGGAGCCTGCGACGCGCGCGCCATCGTCCCAATTGATCAGGCCGTGTTGCAGTGCGAGTTCGACGTGGTCCTTTGGCTCGGCGATGGCGGGTTTGCCGCCCCACTCGCGCACCACCGGGTTGGCGGTTTCATCGGAGCCGGGCGGGCAGGCGTCGTGGGTGAGATTGGGGATGTTGAGCAGCAGGTCCGCTTGTTCGGCGGCAGCGTCCTCGGCCTGCACGTCGAGTCCGGCAATCCGTTCGTTGATGACGCGCACCTCGGCCTCGGTGGCGGTGGTGTCCTCGCCCTTGGCCTTGAGCATGCCGATCTGTTTGGAAATCGTTTTCCGTTCGCTCTGGAGTTGTTGTTTCTCCGTCTCGGCGCGGCGGCGTGTTTCGTCGCAGGCGAGCACGGCGTCCACGAGCTTCCAGTGTTCGCCGCCGCGTTGTTTGAGGCGTTCAGTGACGGCGGCGGGGTTTTCGCGGATGACGCGGATATCGAGCATGGCGCGCCGACTCTCGCGGGCATGCCGGGGCGGAATCAACCGCGAATTTCGCCCGGCCACCATGACATTCGGGCAGTCCGCCAACCGCCGTCTGTGGGTCTCATGCGCGGGCAGGCATCCCAAACCGCCGCAGACACCCCATGCGCCGCGCCCGCCACGATCGCGGAGATGCCTGTGGCAGGCGGTGGCAGGGGAAATCCGCCGTGTTTCATCTCCGGCCGCCAACTCCGGCTTTGACGTCCACGGCGCATGGGTCATGCTCGCCGCGCCATGCGCTTTTCCGGCACCTACACCGCACTGATCACGCCGTTCCGCGACGGAGCCGTGGACATTCCCGCCTACCGCGCACTCATCGAGCGCCAGATCATCGGCGGCGTGGATGGCATCGTCCCGGTGGGCACCACCGGCGAGTCGCCCACGCTCGACACCGATGAACACATCGAGGTGATCCGCCTCGCCGTCGAGTTCGCAGCAGGCCGTTGCGAGGTGGTCGCCGGCACCGGCGCCAACGCCACCGCCGAGGCCATCGAACTCACCCAAGCTGCGGAAAAACTCGGAGCCACCGGCACCCTGCAGGTTTCCCCGTATTACAACAAACCATCGCAGGAAGGGCTCTACCTGCATTACAAGGCCATCGCCGAGTCCACCAGCCTGCCGATCATGCTCTACAGCGTGCCCGGCCGCACCTCGATCGAGATCGCGCCGGAAACCACCGCGCGGCTCGCCGCGGATTGTCCGAACATCGTGGCCATCAAGGAAGCCGGCGGCTCGGTGGACCGCATCAACCAACTGGTGCAGGCGGTGCCCGGGGATTTCGCCATTCTCTGCGGCGACGACCCGCTCACCCTGCCGTTCGTCGCCTGCGGCGCCTGCGGCCTCGTCTCCGTGGCCTCCAACCTGATCCCGGACGTCATGGCCCGCCTCGTCCGCGCCTGCCGCAACGGCTCGTTCGATGAGGCATTGGAAATCCAGAAACAATACTACCCGCTGATGCGCGGGCTGATGACGCTCGACGTCAACCCGGTTCCCATCAAGACCGCCGTCGCCCTGCTGGGCCACTGCTCGCCGGAACTCCGCCTGCCGCTCGCCCCGCTCGGCGCGGACCAAGCCGCGAAACTCAAGGCCCTTCTTGAAGCCCACAGCCTTCTCTAACAGAAGCCGCGCGTTCCGTTTCCCAATCTCAAATCTCAAATAACCACCATCCATGGCCAAGCTGTTCATCCCCGGACCGATCGACGTCTCCAAGGAAACCTACTGCGCGATGAGCCGGCCGATGATCGGCCACCGCGGCGCGGAGTTCGAGGCTCTCTACGCGTCCACCCAGCCGATGCTCAAGCAACTGGCCGGCACCACGCGCCCGGTGTTCCTCTCCACCTCCTCCGCGTGGGGCGTGATGGAGGCCTCGCTCAAAAATCTGTGCGCGAAAAAAGTGCTCAACCTCTGCTGCGGCGCGTTTTCCGACAAGTGGTTCAGCGTGGCGCAAAGCATGGGCCTCGAGGCCGGCAAGGTGCAGGCCGAGTGGGGCGAGGCGATTCCGCCGGAAGCGGTGAAGGCGAAACTGGAGGAGGGCGGCTACGATCTGGTGACGCTGATCCACAACGAAACCTCGACCGGCGTGATGAACGACCTCGAAGGCATCGCCAGGGTGGTGAAATCCTTCCCCGGCGTGTTGTTGGTGGTCGATTCGGTTTCATCGTTCTCCGCGGTGCCGGTCGCGATGGACGAGCTCGGCATCGACGTGCTGCTGGCCGGCGTGCAGAAGGCGCTGGCCTTGCCGCCCGGACTGACCGTCTTCGCCTGCTCTGAAGCGGCCATCGAGCGTGCCAAGACGATGCCGGACCGCGGCTATTACTTCGATTTCATCGAGTTCGCCAAGAACGCGGAAAAGAACAACACGCCATCCACGCCGGCCATCTCGCTGATCTTCGGGCTGCAACACATTCTCGGTGAAATCGAAAAGGAAGGCATGGGAAACCGCTTCGCGCGCCACAGCGCGAACAACGCGATGATCCACCAGTGGGGCGCACGCCATGGCTTCAAAAACTTCGCGCCGGAAGGCAACCGGTCGGTTTCCCTGACCTGCTTCCACACGCCCGCAGGCTTCGATCAATCCGGCTTCATCAAGACGCTCAAGTCGAAGCACGGCTTCCTCATCAATGGTGGCTACGGCAAGATCAAGGGCCTCACCTTCCGCATCTCCAACATGGGCAATGAAACCCGCGAGACGATGCAGGAACTGATCGACGCGATGGACGACGTGCTCGGCTGATTGCCCACGGTGGATCAATTTCCAGTTGCGAGTATCTACCAATGGTAGATACTCCGGGTGTGGACACGGCAAAACTTTTCACCAACGGCCGCAGCCAGGCGGTGCGATTGCCGAAGGATTACCGCTTCGAGGGCAATGAGGTGATGGTCACGCGACTCGGTGCGGCTGTCGTGCTGCTGCCAAAAAACCACGACTGGAATGTGCTGTTCGATTCGCTGTCCGGATTCAGCGGGGATTTCATGTCCGGCCGCGAACAACCGCCCATGCAGGAACGCGATACCTTCGGTCGATCATGATGCGGATGCTCGATACCTGCATGTGCGTTTTCCTGATCCGGGAGAGGCATCCGGCCATCCGCAAACGCTTCGAGGCATTCGAACTCGGTCAACTGGCCATCTCCTCGATCACCGAATCGGAGTTGCGCCACGGTGCTGAAAAAAGCCGTGCGCCCGACAAAAACCACAAGCAACTCGATTTGTTTCTGCTCTCGCTTCCGGTTCTGAGATACGGCGGCGATTGCCCCCGTCACTACGGGGAAATCCGCGGATATCTGGAAAAACAAGGCACTCCGATCGGATCCATGGATTTGCTCATCGCCGCGCACGCGCGGGCGGAAGGCATGATACTCGTCACCCACAACGTCCGTGAGTTTCACCGCGTGCCGGGATTGACGGTGGAAGATTGGACCGTTGCAGAGTGACAGGAAGGAAGAGATGATGCCGCGCGCATCACTTCCGCATCATCTGCCACAGCGCGTCGGCGAAGGCCTCGCCGATGGGGGCGAGGATCTTGGCGGCTCCGTAGTAGTGGTAGCCCTGGTTGGACGCGCCCTTGGCGATCTCCTCCTCCTCCGGCGTCCGCTCCTTTTTGTCGCGGGCGGCAGCGAGCTTGTGGTCCCAGAATTTTTCGGTGAGCACGGCGGCGACGTTGCCCTTGAACCCGGCTTTCTTCGCGGGTGCCGCCTGGGCATCGCGGAAGGTCTGATAGATGCCCTTGTAGCGCGGGCCGTCGAAGGTGTCCACGGGGCCGTTCACGCCCAGCACGCCGATCACGAACGGCATCTCCGGTGCGTCGAGGTCCTTGCGCACGTCGCGGATGAAGTGGGCCATGTATTCGGAATACATGTCATATCCTCCGGGCTGGCCGCGCTTGGGATACGTGCCCTGGGCAACCAGATCGTTCCAGCCCTGGAACCAGACGAAACCGGCGATTTCATGGCCGTCGCGCGGGTTGTGGCCGGGCACGATCTTCTTGGGATCGGCGAGCGTGGCTTTCACGTGATCGATCATCAGCTTGTAATACTTGCCGGCTTCCCCGCCGGCCGAGGGCGGGCGGAAGTCGGTGTGCAGGCTCTTGCCACCCCAGGCGGTCTTGATGAGGAGGACCGGTTCGCCGAGGTGTTTTTCCATGGTGATGCCAAAGGAGAACTCGGGGCCGATGGTGTCCTCGCGCGCGCCGAAGCCGGCGGTGAGCTTTCCTTCGCGGATCTCGGGATCGCCCCCGCGCCCTTCCGAGAGATAGGTGATCCAGACCTGGTCGCAGACCTTGGGTTTGCCTTTCGAGTCGACCATTTCCTTGAGCAGCGGCGCGGTTTTCGGGTCCTTGCCCATGTAGTCGAAGGTGCTGACGTTCGCATGTCCCTGCATGTTCGATTGTCCGGCGAGGATGAACACCTTGAGCGGTGCCGCGGACAATGCGGCGGGAAGCAGGCAGGCGAGGTGGAGGGCGATGGCGATGGGTCGGGTTTTCATGGATCGGCGGGGCGGGTTGTCATTTTCCAAAATGCGTCAACAAACGACGCTCGATGTCATCGAGCACCTTGCGTGAGTTGAGCATGAGCGGGTGGAGGGCGACGGGAAAGGAAAGGTTTTCCGCGCGCTCCCAGTGGGAGTTTCCGGCGGGGACGATGATCAGGTCGAACGGCGTGCGGTAGGAAGCCAACGGCATGTCACCAAGCTCCGACTCGGTGCGTGCGAGGTCGGCGAGGAAATCGCTGCCGGGGCGCATCTGGCGCGCGCCTTTCGTGGGGTAGAGCCATGCCGCCTGCGTTCCTTGGTGCGGCGACGAGATGGTGATGAATCCCTGGCAGCGCCCGGCACCGCCGAGTTGCTGGAGGTAGTGGCGGCTGACGATGCCGCCCATGCTGAAGCCGATCATCGCGATCGGCTGCTGCGTGCCGAAGTGCTCCTCGATGTCCTGCTTGAGTCCGGCGGCGAGCAGGTCGAGCCCGCCGCGTCCGTCGCAGGGGCGCAGGCGCGGGACAAGGCAGTCGAAGCCGCTTTTTTGCAGGCGCTGGCGCAGCATGCGGAAATTGCTGCCGGTTTCCAGAAACCCGTGGACCAAGACGACGCGGCCGATCCGCGGGGCTTCCGCGGTGTGCAGGGTGGTGTCGTCGTTGGCGAAACGCGCCGGGCGGAACTCGCGGCCATGCGCGCCGAGCGTGGTGGCAAGGCCCGCGACGATGGGCAGAAGGGCGTTTCTCATGGGAGTGGGGTCAACCGGGCGGCCATGCGAGCGGGCGGCCGCCGATCAGGTGGACGTGAAGGTGCGGCACGGCCTCGCCGCCGTCCGGGCCGTTGTTGATGACGAGCCGGTAACCGGATTCGGCGATGCCCTCGGCGCGCGCGATCTCCGCAGCGGTGAGCAACAGATGGCCAAGCACGGCTTCATCGGCGGGCCCGGCCATGCCGACGCGCGGCACCGGCTTGTTCGGCACGATCAGGATGTGCACCGGTGCCTGCGGCGAGATGTCGCGGAAGGCGGTGCAGCGTTCGTCCTGGTGCACGATCTCTGCGGGAATCTCGCGGTCGCGGATTTTCTCGAATAGGGTTTTCCCTGCCATGGCTCTTGCGGATGCGGTGGGAGCGATCATGCAGCGCCCATGCGGATCATGCAACCACACAAAAAAGCACCCACCAGGCGAGCGGGACTGGTGGGTTGGGAATGAATTCTTTGCCGCTCCATCCTTGCCACGGGCGGCCGCAGCGCCTTGGATTCCGCGCACCAACCGATTTTTCAACCGTGAAAGCCCACGACCTCTACTCCGCCATCGATCCCGCGCTCGTCAAAGACATGCTCGATTGGTTTCGCGAAAACGACCGCAACGTTTACAAGTCCGCCATCGCCACGCTTGCCGGGCGTCGCAAGCTGCGGCCGGTCTTCATCCAGAAAAAATCCCTCGCCGACCAATACGCCTGGATCCACAAGACACTGAAAATCCCCGCGCTCGACGAAATCGGTGAACAATTGCTCCAAGCCTACCTGATGTCCGCCCAGCAATCGTTGCTCGCCATGTTCTGCGATGGCATGGGCATTGCGCACGACGGCAAGGGCTCGGTGGTCGGCGATCTGCCGAAAAAACTCGACGGCGAGCGCCTCAACGAAGCGATCGAAAAGGTGATCGGCCTCTTTGACCCGAAGCTCCTCACACTCTACCTCCAGTGCTTCAACATGCAGGTTCCTGGCGGCTGGCCGGAGCTCACGGCGAAGCTGGAGTCCGACGCGCGGCTGGTGCTGGCGTAACGGGCGGCATGCGCTGGCAGCTGCCAGAGTGTGCCCGCCGCGCGCCGGCAGATAGGACGTTGACGAACGGATTTTTTGCGTCCAGCATTTCTACCGCCGCCCGGTTGTCGGTGTGGCGCTTTCCACCCATCCATCACCATGATTCGCAGCATTTTCGCCGCCCTTGTCGCGGCAACACTCATCACCGGAGCCGCCGCGCAGGACGGTAAGCTCAACATCGCCACGGTGGACATGCAGGAGTTGTTCAAGAACTACTACCGCACTGCCGAGGCCCAGAACCAGATCAATGTCGAGCGCGCCCGCATCCAAAAGGACAACAACGAGCGCCTGGGCCGTATCCGTGAACTCGAGGAAAACCTCGGCAACCTGCGCAAGCAGCTCGAAGACCCTTCCATCAACGAGTCCAAGAAACAATCGCTCTTCAAGGAGTGGCAGATGCAGCAGCAGGAGGGCATTGCCCTCGACCGCGAGCGCCGTGAGTTCCTCCAGCGCCGCAACCAGGCGCTCAACGAGAAAATGGTCCAGCGCATGAAGGGCATCCTCGAGGAAATCCGCAAACTCGTCGAGGAACAGGCCAAGGTGGATAACTACGACTACGTCTTCGACAAGTCCGGCCTGAGCACCTCGCAGGTGCCGTTCCTGCTCTACACCAAGGACGCCACTGACATCACCGTCAACCTGCTCAAGGACCTCAACAAGGATGCGCCCGCCGACTTCAAGCCCGGCGAGGAAACTCCGGCGGCGGAAGAACCCTGAAGCGCCAACCCCCAAGCTCACCCGAGTTGGCGATCACCCTCACGCTTTCCGAGCTCGCCCGATGGATCGATGGTGACATCGTCCGGGGCGGGCTCGATTCATCTTACACCGGCATGGCCGCGCTCGACGCCGCCGGGCCGGGGGATGTGAGTTTTCTCGGCAATGAGAAATACCATCCGCTCTTCCAGCAAACCAAGGCAGGTGCCGTGATCGTGCCGCGCGGCGAATCCGGCGGCCCGCCCGCCACCGCGCTCATCGCCGTGGAGAACCCGACGCTCGCGTTCTCCACCGTCGTCCGTCACTTCGTGGAAGTGAGCCGGCAATTCGTGCCGGGCGTCTCGCCGCGGGCGACCGTCGATCCCGCTGCCTCGCTCGATCCGGAAAAAGTCCGGGTGCATCCCGGAGCCGTGATCATGGCCGGGGCGCGCATCGGCGACGGCACCGAGATCGGCCCGAACTGCGTGATCGGCGAAAACTCGGTGATCGGCCGCGATTGCCACCTGATGGCCAACTCCAGCGTGCGCGAACGCTGCATCCTCGGCGACCGCGTGATTCTCCAGCCCGGTTGCGTCGTCGGCTCGGATGGCTACGGCTACGAGCTGGCAAACGGACGCCACGTGAAAATCGACCAGGTCGGCACCGTCGTAATCGGCGACGATGTGGAAATCGGTGCCAACACCACCATCGATCGCGCACGCTTCGGCCAGACGGTCATCGGCGAGGGCACCAAGATCGACAATCTGGTTCAGATCGGCCACAACGCCGTGATTGGAAAACATTGCCTCGTCATCGCGCTCACCGCTATCGCAGGCAGCAGTCGCATCGGCGACTACGTCACCATCGCCGGGCAGGTCGGCGTGGGCGGCCATGTGACGGTGGGCGACAAGGCCACGCTCGCCGCGCGCACGGGCGTGAGCGCCAGCATCCCCGGCGGCCAGGTCTATGCGGGCAATCCCGCGCAATCCTACCAGGATGAAATGAAAATGCGCGTCAACATGCGCCGCCTGCCGAAGCTCATCGAGCGCATCAGGGTGCTGGAGAAAAAACTTGCCGGGCAGTGATGCTCCGCGTTCTGGAAAACGCGGCTAAACCCTGATGATTTCTCCCGAACGCACCGGGAGCAACAGGCACTCGATCCGCGCGCCGGGATGGATTTTCCCCAGCGCGGAACGATAGGCATCCATCTGGCCGGAGTAGCGCTCTGTCAGTTCCTCCGGCCTGTCCACCGCATCGGTTTTGAAATCGATGATTTCGACAAGTGTGACGTTTCCGGCCGGATCATGGTGAAGGTGCAAACGGTCGATGATTCCGCTGAGCAACGCGCCGTCCATCACGCAGTCGATCGGTTGCTCGCGGCGCAAGGTGATGGCGCGCCCGGCGCGCCGGAAAATTCCTGCCAGTGATGGCCGCTCCAGCAACGTTGCGACCGCGCGGCCCGCGTCATCGGTGGAGAGACTTGCCAGGCTTTCATCGATCCAGCCGACCTGTTCCAACAAGGCATGCACGGCACTGCCGAAGCGCATGCCGCTTGCGGAGCGGGGGATCTTGCGGTCCTTGGCCTTCGCGCCGCTGGGGGTCACGCGGCGGCGTTTGGCGATTGCCTGGCCAAGCATCGCCGCCATTTCAGGCGGCTTTTCGGCTTCGAGTTCGGGAATCGATTGCGAGCCATCGGCCGCGCCCGCATGGAAAGCGACGCCGGGCTCCGCGCCGGCATTCACCGCGCGTGCCAGCCAGTTGGCGAGCGAGGCCTTGAGCGGATCCGCCGTGGCCGCCGGGGTGTCGAGCAGCACATAAAGCCCGCGTTTCGCACGGGTGAGTGCCACGTAGAGCATGCAGAACCCCTCGTAGCGCTGGTCCGCCGCCCAGCGTTCCTCGGCCTCGCTCAGCACGGGAATCGCATCGCGCGCCCACTTTGGCGGCGTTTCCGCGATCCAGTCCGGCCCCTCGGCGATGTCGAAGCGCTGGGTTTGCGGCAGCGGCGTGTCGGGAATTTCCGGCAGCAGCACGATATCGAAACCGAGCCCCTTCGACTTGTGGATGGTCATCACCTGCACCGCCGCCACACCGGGACTTTGCGCGATTTCCAGACGCGCGATCCAATCCGCCGCTTCCGCCGGCGAAACCACGCCGCGCGCGTCCAGCTCCGACAATGCCCCCATCAGATCGCCCGCCCGGCGACGGCCGAAACCGGACCACGATGACCATAGTGGATCGATGAGCGCGCCGATCGATGCGGCATAACCGGTGCTTGAGACCCGCCGCGTGAGCGTCTCCCACACCGCGGGCCATGACCCGCCGCAGGTTTCGCGCAGCACCGCTGCAACCGGGGACATTTCGATGACTTCACGAGCGAATGGGTCGCCGGGATCCGCCAGCCATTTGAGAAGCTGGTGGACCACCACGCCCAGCGGATTGTCCTCGGCGGGCAGCCGGCGGCCTTCCTCGATCACATCGAAATGCCGCGAGCGCAGGAAATCCGCAACTTCCTTCACCGAATCGTTGTCGCGCAACAGGACGCCGCAGGTCATGCGGCGCTTTCCCACGCCGATTTCCGCCAGGACCTCCGCCATCCGTTCCAGCCGGGCATCCCAATCACCAACCACCTCCACGCGTGCCTCGCCGCGTTTTGATTCCGCAGTGAGCGGTTTGGCGGAAACGTGTTCGCGCCAGTCGTCCGTCCAACGGCGCGCGGCCGTGCCGAAGAGCGCGGCCATGGTCGCCTCATCGCCGCAGACGCGGTTCACCAGTTCCAAAACCTCCGGACATGAGCGCCAGGAAACCTCCATCGGCTCGATTTTCAAATCGCCGCCGCGGTAGCGCCCGATCACTTCGTCGAACAGGCGCACGTCGCCGCCGCGCCAGCCGTAGATCGCCTGCTTGCGGTCACCTACGATGAACATCGTTCCATCCTCGCCGGTGGCGGCCTCGTCGATGAGCGGCAGCAACCCGGTCCAATCCGCACGGCTGGTGTCCTGGAATTCGTCCAGCAGCCAGTGGTCGTGGCGGGCGTCGAGCCGGAAGTCCACGGCCTCGCGGCGCAGGCGGGCATCCTCGTCGCGCGCCCACTCGCCCATCAGCAGCTTCACGTCGTTGAACTGGAGCATGCCGTTGCGGCGCAGGCGCTTCTCGCAAAGGTCGTCGAACACGGCCACCACCTCGCGCAGCGCGCGGGTGCGCTCGAGCGCCGCGGCGAATTCGCAGCGTGCAACGAGCCATGCCATTTCGCGCAGCGCTTCGGCCGCCGCTCCGGTGATGGTGAATTCCTTGAAGTGGCTCAGCGCGAGGTCGCCTGAGCCATCGGCATGGGCGAGGATGCCATCCAGCAACTTGCCGGCCTTCGAGAGGCTGCCGCTGCCGATGCCGTGTTGTTCGAGCATGAGCACCGTTTTTTCGATGGCCGCGCGCTGGCGTTTGTCGGTGAAAACGATCGCATCGATCTGGTCGAGCACGGTGGCGGCGAGCACGGATTTGCGTTGCTCCCACTCCTGCGGCGCGGCCTCCGCCATGCGTGGTGGCCCCCACTCGAGCTTGGGGTCCGCGCGGTGGCGGTCTTGCCAGAGCCGCACGTATCCGCGCAACGCGTGCATCACGCCGCGGCTCTCGCGGCCGATGGTGGCACGGCGGAAGGCATGGAAAAACCGCTCGGCATCTCCCGCATTCAACGCCTCGCCGCCGAGCACGGAGTTGAGCAATTCATCCTGCATCGCCGCGGCGCGCGGGCCCTCCAACAGATCAAACTTGCCGCCACTCAGCCCCAGCTCGTATTGGAAACCCCGCACGATGCGGGAAAAGAAGCTGTCCATCGTGCCCAGAGTGAGCCGCGGCAGCGATTTGACCACACGCTCCAGCGCCCCGGCGAAATCGGCATCCGCCACTCCCGTTTCCCAACGCAGCCGCGCGGCGGATTCTTCATCAGCCGCCGCCTCCGCGAGCTTGGTGAGCACCGCGTCGGCGAACTCGCCCGCCGCCTTGCGGGTGAACGTGAGCGCCACGATCCGCTCGGGTGCCACGCCGCGCGCGACCAAGCCGATCACCCGGTTGCCGAGTTGATAGGTTTTTCCCGATCCCGCCGAGGCGAGGATGAGCAGGTTTTTCGTCAGGATGTCCATGCGCGTCGTGTGGCGCGGGCATCCCGCCCGCGGCAAGTTATTTGGGAATCACCAGCCGTTGTCCCGGGTGGATGAGCGAGCCGGAAATGCGGTTCGCCCGCTGGAGCGCGGCCACCGAGGTGCCATTACGGCGCGCGATGACGTAGAGCGAGTCACCACTCTTGACGGTGTAGCGGACGGGTTGCGGCTTGGGCTTGGGTTTGGCAGCGACCGGCTGCGGCTTCGGTTTTGGAACCGTGTAGGTATTCGGCCGCGCCGGTGGCAGTGGCGAAACATTCGGCGGCGGCTGGTCGTTGGCGGCGAATAGCGGCTCCTGGCGGCCGCCGGGACGGCGCCATTTCGTAGGATCGTCGGCCCAGTCCTCGCGGTAGTTGCCATCGGCATCGAAGGGCCCGGTTCCGTAAGGATCGTTTGAGGCGAGGCCGTTCTGATTGGCGCAGGAGCCGAGCAGCAGTGCGGCGCCGGCTGCCGGCAGCAACCATTGGAAAGTGCGGATTATCGTTCGGAAAAACATGCCCCGCACTTTGCAAAGCCTGCCATCATCCCGCAAATCCTAATTTGCGAAATTCGCAGGATTCACCATCCCGCGCCGCGGCTTTGCGCTTTGCCCCACGGCGTGCGCCGGCATAATCGCCCGCGATGCGCGACGACACCCGCCGCTGGATCGAATCCGACAAGGCGCACTGCTGGCACCCGTTCACGCGGCAGGCCGAGTGGTGCGCCGCGGACCACCAGCCACTCGTGCTCACCCACGGCGAAGGTGCCTGGCTGTGGGATTCCGAGGGGAGACGATACCTCGACGGCAATTCATCGATCTGGACGAACATCCACGGCCACGCCCATCCCGCGATCACCGCCGCCATCCGCGCCCAGATCGAAAAATCGTCGCACCTCTCGTTTCTCGGCTTCACCCACCCGCTGGCGGCGGTGCTGGCGCAGCGGCTGTGCGGGTTTTTCCCGCCGGGCACGCTCGAACGGGTCTTTTACTCGGACGACGGCTCCACCGCCATCGAGTGCGCGCTGAAAATGGCCGTGCAATTCCGCATGCAGACCGGCGAGCCGCAGCGGACGCGCTTCGCCGCCTTCGCCGATGGTTACCATGGCGACACGCTCGGCGCGGCATCCATCGGTGGAGTGAGCCGCTTCTTCGAGCGTTTCCGCGGCCATGGCTATCCGGTGACGCATGTCCGCTCGGTCGCCGAGCTCGGCCAGCTCGATCCTGCGGAACTCGCGGGCGTGGTGATCGAACCGCTGATCCAGGGCGTGAACGGAATGCGCCCGTGGCCGCCCGGCATGCTCGCCGATTTGCGCGGCTGGTGCGACGGCACAGGTGTGCACCTGATCCTTGACGAAGTGATGACCGGCTTCGGCCGCACTGGAACCATGTTCGCCTGCCAGCGGGAGAACGTGACGCCGGATTTCCTCTGCCTCGCCAAGGGGCTCACCGGCGGCACCCTGCCGCTGGCCGCCACGCTGACCACGCGGGAGGTTTACAGCGCGTTTCTCGGCCCTGCGGAAAACGCCTTTTATTACGGCCATAGTTACACCGCCAACCCGCCAGGCTGTGCCGCCGCGCTCGCCAGCCTCGACGTCTTCCGCGACGAACGCGTGCTCGAACAACTGCCGGAGAAATGCCAACGGTTGGCGGCCGGACTCGCCAGGTTGGGCCGGCATCCATTGGTCCACGAAACGCGCCAGTGCGGGCTGGTTTCCGGCATCGAACTGCGCCAGCCGGACGGCACGGAATTTCCCGCCGCCCGCCGCATGGGCGAGTCCGTCTGCCAGGCCGCCCGCACCCGCGGGCTGCTCACCCGCCCGATCCTCGACACCATCGTGTTCATGCCACCGCTTTGCGTCACGGGCGACGAGATCGATTTCGCGCTGGATGCACTGCTGGCCGGGATTCCGGAAGCATTCTAACAAGACAAGCTCCGCAGCTGGATCAATTGCGCGGATGGGCGCGCGATCAGGCGTTTGAGGCGCCTTCCGCAAACCGGCCGGACAGGCCGGCGGCGAGTTCCGGCGCGAGTTGCTCGATTTCCCGCAACACGTCGAACTGCCCGGCGAGCGCCAGATGCCATTGATAGACGTGCTGCAGGCGCGGGAAAATCCACGGGCATTCGGCCGCCCGTCGGAACAAGGCGGCCAGCGCGTCAAGGCGCGCAGTGGCATCGGCCAGCCACAGCGGGACGCACATGGCCGAGGCGGCCAGTGCTGGATCGGTGAGCCAGCCGTCCGGATCGCTGTCTGACCGGGTGATGGCCTTCCGGATCCGCGCATGGCCGGCGGCGGGGATCGGTTGGTGATGCCAGCGGAACCTGGACGGCCTGCCGCCGACCACGCGGGCGCATTGCCGCGCCATGCGGCGGCAGCCGAGGCGGAAGAGCAGCTTGCCCAACCGGCGGGTGTGGAACATCTCGATGCCCTTGCCGCGGGTGAGGCTGAGTTTCATGCAGCGGATGGCATCATCGACCACCGCGGCGATGTGATCGCCAGACACGTCAGAGCCAGACTGCATCCAAGCGCTATGCGAACGGGTGTCGAATTGGCACATACCGTAGCGGTCGGCGCGAATCTCATGGATGATCCGCTCGATCACGCGGGCTTTGAGTTTGCGGCAGGATGGCGGCGGCAGGGCGAGAAGGTCGAGAAAGGGCGGCAGGTCACCGGAGGGAAGCTGCAGCGGCATGAGATCGGCGAGGCCGGTGTCGTCCTCGTGTTGGCGGTAAAGTTGGATCATCGCGCGAACCGCCAGATGGGCTGCGGTGACCAAGCGTGAGGGGCGAGCGGAAGCCACGGCCCGTTGCCAGATCCGGCTGGGAAACTCGTCCAATGTAAGTGGCAAGCGCCGCGGCAATGGCAGCGTTCCACTGGCTGCCGCTTCGAGCAAGCGACGTTCCACCAGAGTCGGTGCATCCATGAACTCGGCCAGGAATACGGCCTGATCGACCGTCCGCCATTTGCCGCCAGCCCGCAGGAACACCCCAAAAGCCACGGGCCGCCGCTCGCATGCAGGCAGCGGACGCAGGATGCTGGCAAGCACCGCAGGGGAAATGCTGCGAGCGCGACGAAGGGAGTCCGCCGCGTCCGGCGTGACGGCGGCAGCGTGAAATGCCTGCCAGCAGGCCAGCGCGTGACGATGGATCGCGGGGTGATCCTGTGGGTCGGGCAGGTCGTCGTAGGTCATCAGCGATTTGCTTCCTGTGGGTCATGGATGCCGCAAAGCAGGCGAGCGGCCGGCTCATCTTTCTCACTCGACTTGCATCCCGCCGCGCTGCAGGCCGTCGATGATTTCATTCCTGCGGATGCGGGCAAGTTCGACATCCTTGGTCTTGAGCGAGCGGCGGACGCGCTTCTTGCGCCCGTCCGGGAAAAAGATCGTCAGCGCGTAGAAATAGGTGCCGTTGTTCAATGAGATATGATGGTTCGGATTGTTGGTTTTGCGCATGAGCAGGGGCGCCCTATTGCGGGGGCCCGCCGGGCGGTTCCCACCAGCTTGTCCGGCACGGCCGCCACCGTGCAGGCGCAGCTGCGGGACCTTGTGCGTCGCATTTTGCCTCGCTGAGACGAACTTGCGGATCTTCGCAAGCGCCTCATCCTTGATTTGACTGATTCTCTGTCGGCAGACGCCAAACTGGTTCGCCAGCGATTCAACATCACGGTGTTTCGAGCCCTCCAGCCCGAAAGCGGTCTCCACCACGATGCGTTCGCGGGGCCCAAGGGTCGCGCACGCATCGACGAGCAGACGATAGTCCTCAGCGTGTTCCAGCGCCACGTCCGGGCAAATGGCCGCTTCATCCTTGATGGTTTCCCCGTAGCTCCTGGTATCCGCCTCCTCGCCTCCCACCGGCACATCCAGCGAGACAAAATTGTTTTCGAGCAAAAGCAGTTGGTTCACCGTCTCCACCGTCAATCCTGTGGCAGCCGCAAGTTCTTCGTTGTCGGGTACTTCGTTGAACCGCCTGGTCAGCTCATTCAGGATCCTCTTGAGCTTGCGCAAGGCATCGAGTTTGTTTTCAGGGATGCGGATGATGCGGGCCTGCTTGGACAGCGCACGGGTGCAGGCCTGCTTGATCCAAAGCATCGCATGGGTGGAAAACCGCACTCCGCGGCGGTGGTCGAAATTCCTCAGGGCTTTCAGCAGACCGACGTTGGCTTCCGCCATGAGATCGTCTTTTGTCAGTCCATAATGCAGATATGTCGCAACAAGACTGCTGACCAAACCCTGATTCGCCGAAATCACGCGCTCTTCCAGTCGCTCGACGGCCTTTTCCCATGAGCGGATTTCGGCGGGATCCGCAGGTGCCAACGATCCGGCTGCAGCCAGTTGCTTGCGAGCGGCACCGAGCTTGTGGAAGACCTCGATTTCTTCTTCTCGGGTGAGTCGGGCGCTGGACTCGATGAAGTATGGCTTGTCATAGGCAGAGCTGTCCCCTGCACGGTCGTCGGATTTGGAGCAATACATCTTGGTTTCGTTGTTTTTATGTTGAATCAATAATGTCCGGGCACGGCCTGCCCGGCCTTGGGGCGTGGTGAGCCCTTGGTCCCTGGCGCGGGACGGCGACCGCTAGGCGGATCGCCGGGAAAACGGCAGAAGGGACGGGGAATCCCGCCTTCAGCCGTAGGGAATCAGTGAACCGACGGCTTGGGCGGCGGGTGCCGGTATCGACCAGCTTATGCTCGTTTCGAATGGTAAGCGCCCGCCGTGCATGATCGTCTGGTTGGTGCCACAACATCCGTCCCTGTCAAATCTTACGGTGGAAAATTGTGTCATAATCGGGAATTATTCCGCCGGGCCGGCGATGGCGCCCCAAACATAGGTAAACCGGTGCTATGTTATTTCGGTTTTAATTGATACATCTCTCGAAATATCATTGATAAAACACTGTCCTCAGTTGTCGGTTCGATTCTTCCACCCACCTGAGGGTGTTTGCGGCTCCGCGGTTGGTGGCGGACCGGCAGGCGGCGGTCAGGGTGTCCAGCGAGGCGAACACACCCTGACGCAAGTCGGGATTGCGGCACCCCCGCCACAAGTCCTCGGTGGGTAGCGAGAGCACCACCTCGCGCACCCTGATGCGATCGGTGGCGAAAATCACGATGCCGGCTAGATCGCTTGGCTCGCCCCAGCCGTGGATGCCGTAGCGCACCAGGATCTTGCGCAGGTCGAGCATCCGTCTCTCGTGCCTTTGCCCGCGAGGATCTCCCCAAGGCATGCCTTGCCATGAGGCCACATGATGACGCGCCAGTTGGATTGCCTCGTCCAGTGTAAGCCGCTTGTTTTTGGGCATTACCTTCCACGGGGATCCAGTGAGGATTTCCCGGCCGAACTCGCGCCTCAGTGAATCCAGCACTTTGCCGTCCGGCGGCGGGTCCAGACGCACGATCCTGGTGCCGGACTGGAGTTCCACGCGGAAAAGAACCGGGCCGAAGTATAGCGCACTGCGCCAGTTGCAGGTGACATAGGTGCCGCGGCCGTACCTGCCACCATGCATCCAGCGGGCTATCCCGCGCTCCGCCTTGTATTTGTGCAGCGGCGTTTGCGCCGTCCACGACCAGTCGCGGAATCCCTCCCTGAGGATCTTCCGGGCATTGCGCCTGCTGGTGCCGTGAAAAAGGGCGGCTTCCGTGAACCGGATGAGATCAGCGGAATCTGCGGAAAAGGAACCGGACTGGCGTGGCATCAGGTGATGATAACCCGAACATGCGAAATTTGTCATAATTTGCGCGCAAAACTCCAACCTGTTGATATTCAGTTAAAAGCCTGCTGAGAAATTTTTCTGAATTTTTCAGAGCCTGCCCCCGAATTTGTCCCATGCCGGATGTTACAATGGTCGTCGTGAAGCCGGAATCAGCCCTCCAAAGGCTCTTCCCGAATCCCTGGTTTTTACAAAATCCCGTCAATTCATCCGAATCCGCAACTTTGTTCGACACCCCGTCATCCCGTCTGATAGTCGTCAGCACTCCATCTCCCTGAACCCCATGTCCGTCACTTTCCTGCACACCGCCGACTGGCAGCTCGGCAAGCCTTATGCCCGGGTCGCCGATGTTGCCAAGCGCAGCCAGCTCCAAAACGAGCGCTTCGAGTGTCTCAGACGCATCGGCGAAGCGGTGCGCGAGCACGGCGCAGCCTTCGTGCTGGTGGCCGGCGATCTTTTTGACAGCCCCAGCCCCGTGAATTCGACCGTGGCCAAGGCCTGTGAAGCCATCGGCAGGATGGGGGTCCCGGTGCTGGTCATTCCGGGAAACCATGACCACGGCGGTCCCGGCAGCCTTTGGAAGCAACCCTTCTTCATCAGCCAGCGTGAACAGCTCGCCCCAAACCTGCGCGTCCTGCTGGCTCCGGAACCTGTCATTCTTGATGGTGCCGTGGTATTGCCCGCACCGCTGCTGCGCCGCCAGGACAACGCCGACCCCACGATCTGGATCCGCACGGCGTTCGAATCGGCGGACCTTCCGGCCCACTTGCCGCGCATCGTGCTGGCCCACGGCAGCGTGCAGGGTTTTGAGTCAATCCAGGACGACGAGGACGAGGAATCGAAGGGGCTCAACCGCATCGACCTTTCCCGCCTGCCGGATTCGGAAATCGACTTCATCGCCCTCGGCGACTGGCACGGCACCAAGCAGGTGGCTCCCAAGGCCTGGTATTCCGGCACTCCGGAGATCGACCGTTTCCCCAGAGGCTCTGACAACGACCCCGGAAACATTCTCATCGTGAAGGCCGGCCGCGGCCAGGTGCCCGATGTGGTAAAGCAATCCTCCGGCCGTTTCCGTTGGAATGCATTCAGCCACCGCTTTTCGGAAGACGAGGGTTTCGAGGCATTCCGCATCCAGCTCGAAGAACACATTGGCGAGTGGGGCCAGGACAGCCTTCTGAATCTCTCGCTCGATGGCAGCCTCGGCATCGAAACCTCCCGCCGTCTCGCCGGCTTCATTGAAGGACTCGATGCACGCTTGCTCCGCTTGAAGCTTGAAGAGCACGTCTCCATCGCACCCACACAGGACGAAATCACCGCGCTGGCAGACCGTCCTGGTGATCCGCTCATTTCGTCGGTCGCCGCGAAGCTGATCGATCTCTCGCAGGGCGGCGACTCCCACGTCGCCTTGCTCGCCCTCCGCGAACTCCACGCCGCGATCCGCTGATTTTCTCCGGTTTTTTCAGCCTCTCAGATTTTACCCATGCGCCTCCTCTCCCTCACCATCCGCAATTACCGCATCCATCGTGATCTCACGGTCGAATTCGACCCATCGCGAAACCTGATCGGCGGTCCCAACGAAACCGGCAAGAGCACCCTCGCCGAGGCCATCCACCGCGCCCTGTTCATGCGCCACCGGGCAGGTGGCGAGCTGCAGCAATCGATGGTATCGACCCATGGCGGCACACCGGCTGTGACACTCGCATTTGAGGCGCACGGACAACGCTGGACAATCGACAAGGAATTTTCCGGCCCGCGAGGCAGCGCCCGGCTTCGCTCAGAGGATGGCGAGGTTTTCCAAGGCGATGCCGCGGAGGAAAAACTCTCCACGCTCATCGGCAATGCCGAGGGTGTGGCCAACCGCGAAAACGATCTCACCACCCGCTGGTCCCACCTGTGGGTTTGGCAGGGGACCGCGGGCGATGACGCCTCCAGTCATGCCGCCAGCCGCCGCGACGAACTCGTCCAACGACTCCAGACGCAGGGGCTTGCCGCCGTGATGCAGTCGGAAACCGACGAACGCGCCCGCGAACAAGCCCGCCTCGCCCATGACGACATCTTCACCCGCACCGGAGCCATCAAAGCAAACTCGCGGCTCGACCGCGCTACCCGCGAACTCGCCGGGGCGGAGGCCATACTCGCCAAGGCAAACGAACAGAAACAACGCCTTGAATTCGCCGTCGTCGATCTCGAGTCCGCGGAGAAGGACCTCGCTGATTGCACCAATGCTCTGCCGGCCAAACGTGACGAGCTGGATCAAATCCATGCCGCGCTCGCCAAGGCAGGAGACCTCAGCGCCCGGATCGAAAAAGAACAAATCCTCCTCCGCAACGCCACGGCGGCCCGCGAGCAAATCGCCACAGCCGACCAACAGATCCGGGAATTTCACGAGCAATCCGGAGCAGCCAAGAAAGCCCTTGTCCCGGCCGAGGCGGAACTGGAAATCCTCACCAACCAGGAGGTCACGGCGCGCGATGCGGCTCAAGCCGCGGAAACCACCCGCCGCAGCGCCAGCGATGAGGTGAGGGCCGCACGCAAGCAGCACGATCTCGCCAATGCGTGCGTGTCCCGTTTCGAGAAAGCCACCGCCCACGAGACCCTCAAGGCAAGGGCCGGTGAGATCGCCGGCATGGATCAATCACTCGCCACAGACCGCGAGGCCCTTGCCAAACTGCCGGCAGTCACCGCCACTCAGCTCGAATCCCTGCGCGAACTCGAAACCCGGATCGGTCAGGCGGAAAGCGCGCTCACCACCATCGCCGCAGGCATTGAACTCGTTTCTTCCGACCAAGCCGTCCTGCTCGATGGCCGGCCCTTGGAAACCGGCAAGCCCCGCATTGTCACCGAGACTTCCGAGCTCTCCCTTGGCAGTGGCACGCTCCTGCGCATCCAGCCCGGCGGTGGAACCTCCCTTGCGCAATCCCGCCAAAAACTCGATGGCCTGCGCCAACAGCTCTGCACGCTCCTCGACCAACTCGCGGTCAAGGACGTTGCCGCCGCGCAGGGAATTTTTGCCCATCGCCAGACCATCGGACAACGGATCGCCGCCGCAGAGACTCGTCTCCAGGCTCTCGGAGCCGCTGAACTGCCAAGTGCCTTGGCCGCCGCCGAGGACGCCCTCACCGCCACCATCGCCGAGGTCGAACATCGCCTCGCCGCAATCCAGGCCGATCCGCCGCCTCCGCTCCCGGCGTCCCTCGAAGCGGCCCGCACATGGCAAACCGAAACCCGCGAGGCCCTCCAGCAGACCGAAAGCCGCGAGCAGGGTTTGCTTGCGGATGCCGACGCGCTTCGCAACGCCCATCAGGAAAAACTCCAGACCCTCCAAGAACGGCGCGCATCCCTGGAAGCCGCCCGCAGGAATCTGGAAGCCCTCGAAACGTCCGCCCGGATTCTCGAACAAAACCACGGCGATGCCACCGCCCGCGCCACCGCCCTCAAGGAGGCCCAAACCGCGGAAGCCAATGCCAAAGCCGCTCTCGATGCCACCGCAGCCGCTCTCGCGGATCTCAATCCGGGTTTCCTCAACCAAGAAGTCACGCGCCTCACCCGCGTGATCGCCAACGGGCAGCAAAAACAAAGCGACGCCCGAACCCGCATCGCCGTGGCACGTGCCACACTCGCCCTCGACGGTTCGTCCGATCCCGATGCCGAACTGCTCCAGGCCAAGGCCCGGCACGCCGCCGCCGCCGGGCAGCACGCCCGCGAAAAACGCCACGCAGACGCCATCGCGCTCCTTCACCGACTGTTCTCGGAATCCCAAACCGCCATCAGCGAAAGCGTCACCCAACCGATCGCCGACCGCGTCGCCGGCTACCTCGAATGCCTCTTCGGCCGTGGCGTGCGGGTGGGTGTCGACTGGAACGATCCTGCCAAGGCGATGATCCGTCTCACACGGCCGGGCGAGCCCACCTTCACCTTCGATTCCCTCAGCGGCGGAGCCAGGGAGCAGGTCGCCGCCGCCGTGCGCCTCGCCACCGCGGAAATCCTCGCCGCCAATCACAACGACTGCCTGCCCATCCTCTTCGACGACGCCTTTGCCTACGCCGACGACAACCGCATCCAGTCCCTGCAAACCATGCTCGATCTCGCCGCCACCCGCGGCCTGCAACTGCTCGTCCTCACCTGCACACCCGCCGGTTACATCGGCCTTGGTGCCCGGGAAACCCGCCTCACACCCCATTCATGGAACACCAGCCCCGCTTCCTGAAGCCTGACTTCCCGGTTTCCCCGGGGCGGATGAGAACGCTTGTAGCGGCACTCTGTGAGCGTCGATGCCCATGACAAAGCCGAATTTCGTCCCGTCGTTGTCAGCCGATCCGCAGTTAGATAACTTTTCCAGCCTATCAACCTATCAGCTTTTACCCCATGCTCACCCCCGCCGAATTTACTCTCTGGCAGCTCGTCACCGCCCAATTCCGCCTCGGCCGGGATTCCGACCACGGACCGCATCATTGGCTCACCGTCCTGCGCAACGGTCTCCACCTTGCCCGCCACCACCCGGCCGATGAGCAAATCGTCCGCCTCTTCGCCCTCTTCCACGATTCCTGCCGGGAAAACGAATCCCGCGACCCGGAGCACGGCCCCCGCGGCGCACAACTCGCCCTCGAATTCCGCACCGCCGGCCACTTCGAACTCGACGACACCCGCATGGATCTCCTCGTCACCGCCTGCCGCATACACAACGGCGGCCCGCCCCAATCCGACCCCACCCTCGCCGTCTGCCTCGATGCCGACCGCCTCGACCTCGGCCGCGTCGGCATCACTCCGGATCCCGCCCGGCTGTCCACCGCCACCGCCCAATCCATCGCCACCCGCCAGGCTTGGCATGAACTGGAATGAGCTCTCGTGATTTCCTGAAAAATCAGTAGCCATAAAGGTATCAATTGGTAAGTTAACCCCGTGACCGGACATGCCACCGCAGAAACGCGTCGCCCCAATCCCCAGCCGCTGGATCAAGCCGGTGGTGGAAATTCTGAGGAACGGCCACATCCGGAACATCCGCTGGACCCGCACCGCCGAGAGCGAACTCCCCCTCTTCGGGTTCACGACCAAGGAACAAGCCTATGAATACTGCATCGACCTTCTCCTCACACCCGGGATCCACGGCGAGATGGTCACCGGCATGTATGACGGTATCGACCAGACCCTCTGCGAAACCTGGGCCATGCTTGGCAAGCACCCCCTGGGCTCACCCGTCGATGTCTATGTGAAAATCGGCCTCCACCAGAACCAAGTCATCCTGAACTTGTTCTCCCTCCATATCGACCGCAGCGGCGAACTCCGCCGCGCGATTGCCGCCTACCAACCAAAGAAACGAAAGAAATGAAGCCACCCACCCGGAAAGTCCCCTTCGACGTCTACTTGCCCGCCACTGCGGATACTCCGCCGAAGCTGGTCGAAACCATCGAAATCGAGGTCTATGAAAACTTCGGCGAGGAATTTCTCACCGCCGAATCCTCCGAGCTCATCGAGCGCACCCGCGCCCGCCACATGGGTTTCCTCCACGGCAAGGACATCCGCGCCTTGCGCAAGCGTCTCGGCCTCACCCAGGACGAACTCTCCGCCTTGCTCGACTGCGGCGAGAAGTCCCTCTCCCGCTGGGAAAGCGGCCGCGGTCTGCCATCCGGCATCGTCAACAAGCTGCTGCGCCTGCTCGATGAAGGGTTCCTCACCCCCGCCAGCCTCGCCGCCGTCTCCGGGCCCCGCCCCTCGCGGACCGCCGCCCAATATTTCCAAAACCGCCGGCCCTCCAACGTGATCCACTGCGACTTCTCCAAGCGTGGCCCCAGTGCCCGCGAAGTCGAGGAGTGGCTCGCCGCCCAAAACAACAAACCAGTCGCCGCCTGCCTATGAACCTCTCACCCCTCCAGCTCACCGATTACTTTCTCACGCACCTCTCGCTGGATTCGAACCCGGAATTCAATTCCGCCAAACCAGCGGACGACCCTGTGGAATACCTCACCGTGGTTCCCGGGTGCGATGCGTCTGACTACAAGGAAGAACAAGGCTCAGAATGGCTTGTCTCCTTGGAAATCACCCAGACCATCCCCGAAGGTGTAAATCTGCCTTACTCCTTCGCCCTGCACATGTATGGCTTCGTGCTCGCCTCGCCCCATCTTGAGGGTGCCATGCTCAAACGCACCGTGCACGCCAACGGCCCCGCCATGCTCTTCGGGGCGGCCCGTGAGATCATCCGCGCCGCCACCGGCCGCGGCCCCTGGCCCGCCGTGATCATCCCCTCCACCAATTTTCTCACCGGCCTCCCTCCGCTCGAACCTCCACCCGCCAAGCAACAGCCAAAAGCCGCCCCAGCCAAAAAATCCCACCCCAAAAAAATCACCCGCAAACCCAAAACCCGGTAGGGCTGGCCCGCCCAGTCTTCGCGCAAGGCTACGCCCGGCAAGCGCGGTCGGCCCAATCGTAGCCATCCGCGCGAGATGCCAACGCCCAGCCCCCGTAAAACGACGCTGCCTCCTCTTTCCTGAAAACCGACAACCAGCAACTTCTTCCACTTCTTACTCGGCACTACCCCCGTCCTCCTCATCCGGCCCCGTTTCCATCTTGCTCAGTAGCGAGTTACAATTTACTCAATGCCCTGAGTAAATCCAATGAAGCGCTGCAAACTCTACTCCCAACTGCTTTCCCGCGTCCGCGAGCCGCGCCGATTCATCCAAGTGCTGGCAGGCCCCCGGCAGGTGGGAAAGACGACCTTGGCGCGGCAAGTCATGGAGGCTTGCGAACTCCCGGCGCATTACGCTTCCGCCGACGAACCCACCCTCCGCGACCAGGCATGGCTGGAGCAGCAATGGGATCTCGCCCGCATCAAAGCCCGCCACCATCCGGAGGGCGCGTTGCTGGTGATCGATGAAATCCAGAAAGCCGCCCGCTGGCCTGAGGTCGTGAAACTGCTTTGGGATGGCGACACCCATGACGCCACCCCCTTGAAAGTGGTGCTGCTCGGCTCGTCGCCCCTGCTCATCCAGTCCGGCCTCACCGAGAGTCTCGCGGGCCGTTTCGAAACCATTCCGGTTCCCCACTGGTCCTTCGCGGAAATGCAGGAGGCCTTTGGCTGGGATCTGGAAAAATTCCTGCTCTTCGGTGCCTATCCCGGCGCCGCATCTCTGGCGGACGATCCCGATCGCTGGCGGCAATACATCAACGACTCGCTCATCGAAACCGCGCTCTCCCGCGACATCCTGCTGCTCACCCGTGTGGACAAGCCGGCCCTGCTGCGTCGCCTGTTCCAACTCGCCTGCTCATATTCCGGGCAGATACTGGCCTATCAGAAAATGCTCGGCCAGCTCGTGGATGCGGGCAACACCGTCACGCTCGCCCACTACCTCCATCTCCTCGAAGGCGCGGGCATGGTTGCCGGCTTGCAGAAATTTTCCGGAAACCAAATCCGCCAACGCGCTTCGAGCCCCAAGCTCCAGGTCCTCAACACCGCCCTCATGACCGCCCAGTCCGGCCGCAGTCCCGATGCCTGGCGCACCGATGGCGATGCCTGGGGCCGCCTGATCGAGTCCGCCGTCGGTGCCCACCTCGTCAACACCGCCATCGGCACCGGCATCACCGTCACCTACTGGCGCGAGCGGAATCTGGAAGTTGATTTCGTGCTCCAGCGCAGCGACGCCCTCGTCGCCATCGAGGTCAAAAGCGGCGGCCGCAAACAAACCCTCCCCGGCATCAGCGCCTTCGATAAAGCCCACCACCCCACCACCAAACTGCTAGTTGGCGGCCAAGGCATCCCCATCGCCGAATTCCTCCAGGCCCCGGCAACCCACTGGCTGTCTGAATCACCAACGCCCTGAATCCATTTTTCTAGCAATTCTCACCGCTTTCAGCTTCCCGGCGCATCCACGTTTATTTATCCATCAACCATTGTGCTCTACGACAATTCCACCCCTGAAAAATCCGTCGCAAGCTGGATTCTCGAACAAACCAAAACCGGGCGACTCGATGTCACCAGCGGCTACTTCACCGTCGGCATCCTCGCCATGATCAGCCGTAAGCTGAACGAGAAAATCGAAGCCTACCGCTTTGTCCTCGGCGACATCGTATGCAACGATCAGGACAAGGAAAATCCCATAAACCTCCTCACCGAGACCATCACCGTCGATGCGGCCCTCGAACTGAACAAAGTCGCGCGGGAAGCCGTCGCCTTTCTCCGTCAGGAAAACGTCAAAGTTCGCACCGTTGAGCCGAATTTCTGCCACGCGAAAACCATCCTCTTCCGCACCCTCCGCGAGCCCGACTGCTACTTCATAACCGGGAGTTCAAACCTCACGGAAGCCGGCCTCGGCCTCCAGCATACCTCCAACATCGAACTCAACGTGGTCGGTCAAGGCACTGCTGCCGACTACCTCGAAATCTGCCGTTGGTTCGATATGCTATGGGAACGCGATCAAACCCAGGACTTCAAAACGGTTGAAGGAAAGAAAATCCCCTTCAAGCAATACCTTATTTCGCAAATCGAAGGCATCTTCCGTCTCTACTCACCACGCGAGCTCTATTACAAGGCACTCTTCGAACTATTCCGCGACCAGATGCTAGAGCTGGAGAGCAATCCGGAACTGCAACAACGCATCGGACACCTCAAGCACACCAAGATCTACCGCACGCTTTATGAGTTCCAGCAAAAGGGCGTCCTCAGCCTCATCAAAAAAATGGAGGATTGCCAAGGCGCGATCCTCGCCGATGCCGTCGGCTTGGGAAAAACCTGGAGCGCTCTTGCAATTATCAAATACTACGAAATCAAGGGTTATCAATGCATCCTCTTCTGCCCGAAAAAGCTCTCCCACAACTGGACTCGCTATCTGAAAAACCGTGGCTCTATTTTCGAGAGCGACCGCTTGGATTACGTCGTCCGCTACCACACCGACCTCCAAGACAACCGCCTGGAAACGAATCACAGTGACGGGCTGTCACTTGAGAACTTCTTCCAAGGCGACAAACCCAAGCTCTTCGTCATCGACGAAAGTCATAACCTCCGCAACAGCAAGTCCGGACGCTATCAATACCTTGTCGAAAAACTGCTGGAGAAAAACCGCGAGGTGCGCGTGCTCCATCTCTCCGCCACCCCCATCAACAACGACTTCAAGGATCTGCGCAACCAACTCGCCCTCCTCGTCAAGAACCGGGATGACGGCTTTGCCAACGCTCGCGGTATTCAGGTCGAAAGCCTCGAAACCCAATTCCGCCTCGCCAGCAAGGCCTTCGGCGAGTGGAGCGCAGAGCCGGAACGCAACATCCGCAGCTTGCTGCAAAAGCTCCCGGAACCCGTCACGCGGTTGATCGATCGCATCATTGTCGCCCGCAACCGCAAGCACATCAAAGGTCTCTCCGATGGCCTCGACTTCCCGGAAATGAATCCCCCCGTGAACGTCTGCCTGGAGTCTCTGAACATCAGTGAGTTCGCTCGCTTCGAACAGATTCTCGATGCCCTGCCGCGCGTCTTTGCCGCCTACAAGCCGGCCATGTATCTCATCCAGCCCACCTCGGTCAGCGTTCTGGAAGACGAAGCCCTTCGCGACAAAGCGCTCGTCGTCATGCTCAACAAGCTTCTCGTGAAACGCCTCGAATCCTCATGGCAAGCCTTTCACCAGACCCTCCGCACCGTCCGTGACGTCCATAGCAAGACCCTCGCTGCCGTGGATACCTACCGCACCAAAAAACAGGACGCGACCCTCGCCACAAACCTGGAAGGGCTCAACACCAGCGAAGACGAATTCGACTTCCCGCTCGGGAAACGCGAAATCCGCATCTCCGAGATCGAGGCCGCCGGGACACTCGACTCCTTCCACGATCATCTCAAGGACGACCTCGCCCGCCTCGACTCACTGATCGCCAAGCTCGACACCTACGCACACGCCATAGCCACGGAGAACGGGAAAACCAGCGCCGATCCCAAGCTCCGGCACCTGTTCGAACTTTGTGACCAGCGGCTTTCCGCCGCTCCCCGTCCGGAAAAACGCCGCGTGCTCATCTTCACCAGCTACGAGGACACCGCCCGCTACCTATTCGATGAGTTCGCTCGCCGAGGCTACGCCCGCATCGCCATGGTCTCCGGCTCCGGTGCGCGCCTCTCGGAAGATCCAGACGTCCTCCACAAGAACTTCGAACCCGTGCTCGAACGCTTCTGCCCCTTCACCAAACTTTATCGGGAAAAGGAATGGCCAGACTTCAATCATCCACCCAAGGAATCCAATGGCTGGGAAGCCTTCGATCGCTGGAAACCATGGGTGCGCGCCGTCAGCTCCGCCACCGCCGACAAGCTCGACACCCCGGTCGAAATCCTCATCGCCACCGATTGCCTCAGCGAGGGCCAGAACCTCCAGGACTGCGATACCGTCATCAACTACGACATCCACTGGAACCCCGTCCGCCTCGATGCCGAGCAGATGGTACTTGCTCCAGTCATTGGACTCGCACAGGGTGACCCTGCCCTTGCCGGCGCGGATATCGATGCCCCTGCTGGACGGCCCGCCCAGCCGGCATCCCACTGTGTTG
>JALRFY010000164.1 GCA_023253625.1 Akkermansiaceae bacterium
CGACCCCGGCGGATGCCGTGGAAATGGCGGGCGCGATTCCTCCGGAAGGTCACCCGGTCATGGCACCGCTTGTCGGCACGACCGGCAACGGCCGCTTCGCATGGTGGATCGCGGGGGAAAACCAGAAGGCGAACATCGCGCTCACCTCACCCGAAGAGACAAGCGATGCCGGGCGTCTGCACCGGCGCTCGCATTGGCCGGGCGGGCGCGCCGATTGGCTGACAGGACTGGAAAGCGCCCCCGGCGATGCCGCTCTCCACAGCCGTTTCGTCACCCTTCCGACCTACGGCCTCGGTTCAGCGGATGCGGATTTCCCGAAGGAGCTGGAGAAGCGCTTCCACGATCTTACCGTCGATTCCGCCGGCCTCGCCGTCAATGTCCGCCATGGCGGCCTGAAGAGGGATCTCAACCTGCTTCTCGAATTGGACAGCCTGCCGCACCAATACGGCAATTACTCGCCGCAGAATCCCGGCGGCACGATCGTTCCGATCCGGCCGCATCACGGCCACCTGCCAAAGACATTCTATCCGCAGGGACTCAACTTCCCCTCGTGGTACAAACTCCACCAATACTATCAACTCTACCGCGGCGGCGGGCATGAAACGGCAGCCGATTGCACTCCGGTCCCGTTCCCCGGCGCGGGCCTGTGGGGTTCCGCCGGTCAACCGAACATCAACTTCAACTGGCATCGCCAGAATCTCGATTATTACGGAATCGGCCGCACCCCGATCGTCGCCCGCCTGATGCTCGTGTTTTCCACCCGCCGCGTGGCCGCCGCCCAGCCGCCGGGAACCTATGACTACAAACTCGGCGTGAACCCGGTGGTCGTGCTTTGGAATCCCTACAACGTCACCCTCCATTCGCCGCCACTGTGGATCCAGATCACACCCGGTGCGCTGGAATACAAAACCTTCGTTGATGGCCAAATGCATGTGGATTGGACCCAGCTCCGCCGCCAGAGCGGACCATTCCAGTTGAACATTTACCCGATGGAGGGGCCGAGCCAGGCCACCAGATCCATCGTGCTGAAACCGGGGGAAACTCGCATCTACTCGGCGGTCAGCGGATTTGTCAATTCCGCGGATTTCCGCCATGCCGAACTCTATCCGGGATACCAATCACCGGACGCGGGCGGCGGTTTTGAAGTGGAACTCCAGGGCATGACCGGCCTGTCGGCCAGATCCCGTGTCGAGCTGGCCATGCGCATGAGCGACCGCAGGACCGACCACGGCGGACAATACCAGATTTACTGGACGGTGCGCAACGCGCAGACGGGCGAAAGCCAGCGCTACAACGAAATGGCGGCCAATCCCGTAGAGGACGGCAGGCCGATCTTCCTCGCCGACGAAAGCCGGGGCAGGCGGGTCTTGTTCTCGGGTTCGCCGCAGCGCGTGCCGTTCGCGAATTTCCAGTTCGTCATGAAATCAGGCCAGGACCTGCGAGTCCCCGGCGACGGATACGCGCAGCAGGATTTCCGTTGCCGCAATTTCATCCACGCCAACCCGGTCAACCAGCGCGCCATGTATGGCGAAGCGACCGCCCGGATGCGCGGCATGGCGCAATATCACGTCCAGATCGAAACCGGTAGCGGCAACTCGCTGAACCCCGACTTCGATCCCACCACCAATCGCGCTTACATCGGCAGCGCGGTCTCGCCGGGAGGGTCGATTTGGCCGGGGCAAACCAACGCCGTGATCAGCGAGTTTCCGCTGGTCCCGGTGACTTCCCTCGCCTCGCTCATGCACTTCAAGCTCAATCCGGGCGATACCCGGGACTTCGCGTCCGGCCGCCACCTGTGGGAGGTCTCCGCAAACCAAGCGCTGGCCATCGGCAATTCCTTCGCCCATCCGCTCATCGCGGGCGGCGCCATCTATCAGAACGTGGCCGATGCCTCCTGCCGTGGCAACGCCCTGCAGATGCTGCTCATCCGCGATTTTCACGACCACGGCTTCCTCCACAACGATGCGCTGTGGGACGATTGGTTCTGCTCTGGCATAACCCGCGAAGATCAGGGTCTCTATAAGACCGGCCGCGGACTCGGCGAAGTGGTGCGGCAGTTCGCCGACGGGACGGCACCCGGGCGGAACCCTCACCTTGTTTCGTGGTTCGACAGGCATGAAGCCCCGGCCGCTCTCACGGGACACCTGCTGAGTGCGGGCAAACCGAAGGTCGAATCCCACCGCATCGTCGCCCGCCATGCGATGATCCGCGGAAGTTTCAATATCAACTCGAGCTCGGTCGAGGCATGGAAAGCCTTTTTTGCAGGTGCAAGCGAC
>JALRFY010000186.1 GCA_023253625.1 Akkermansiaceae bacterium
CAAAGCTCGGCCATCACAATCATTAGCGGCGCCACCCTGGAGTTCATCTTGGATTCCCCCACGACCTCGACGGCCGCCCTCAACCTGAGTGCAGGTCACAAGATTGCCGTCAACGGCACACCCACCTTGGCGAGCTACACGCTGATGACCGCAGCATCTTTCGATGGTGTTCCCAACCTGGAACCCGCCATCACGGGCTATGAACTGGTGGTGGACGGAACAAGCCTCAAGCTCAACGCCATCAGCAGCGGCAGCCCCTACACCACCTGGGCTGGCGGCTTCAGCGGCCTCACGGATCCAAACCCGTCGCTCGACTTCGACGCCGGCGGTCTGGCCACCGCCCTCGAATGGGTGCTCGGCGGCGATCCGTCCAATGGCAGCGACGATGCCGGCATCGCGCCGACCATCGACAACACCACCGATCCGGACTTCTTCATCTTCTCCTTCAACCGGAGAGACGATGCCAAGAACGACGCCAATACCGCCATCAAGGTGCAATACGGCAGCGATCTGGCTGGCTGGACCGAGGCGGTGGCCGGAGCGGACATCGAAATCGCCGAAACCGACAATGGTGCGACCGACTTGGTGAAAGTGAAGATCCGCCGCACGCTCGCGGTGGGCGGCAAGCTCTTCGCCCGCCTCAACGTGGTGGTCACCACGCCATAATCCGGCGGTGAGTCAAATCCACTTCCCACATCCGGCGGCCTCCCTTCACGGGAGGCCGCTCGTTTTTTGCAGCCCTCCACACCGGTCCCGCCTGGTTCATCCGCGTTTCGATTCCCAATCCTCGAGCGCCGCAGATGGACGCGACTGGCGGCATGCCAGTGCCATGATTTTCACGGCAGGGTGACGGCATGCACCGCCACTACGCCTGGCTTCACATTTCGAGCATCAGCCGCGCGGGGGCTTCGAGCAGTTCCTTGATGCGAATGAGGAAAGTGACGGCTTCCTTGCCATCCACGAGGCGGTGGTCGTAGCTGAGAGCCAGATACATCATTGGACGGATCACGACCTGGTTGTGCACTGCCACCGGGCGTTGCTGGATGGTGTGCATGCCGAGGATGCCGCTCTGTGGCGGATTGAGAATGGGCGTGCTGAGCAAGGAGCCGTAGGTGCCGCCATTGGAAATGCTGAAAACGCCCCCTTGCAGGTCCTCGATCAGCATCTTCCCGTCGCGCGCCTTGGTGGCGTAGTCGAGGATGTCCTTTTCGATCTGGGCGAACGATTTGCGGTCGCAATCGCGCAGCACCGGCACGACCAGCCCCTTCTCGGTGCCGATGGCCACGCCGATGTCATAGAAGTGGTTTTCAATGACATCATTTCCCTCGATGCGCGCGTTGATCGACGGAATGTCCTTGAGCGCCTGGGTGACGGCCTTGACGAAGAACGACATGAATCCGAGCTTCACGCCGTGTTTTTTCACGAATTCCTCCTGCACCGCCTTGCGCAGCTCCATCACGGCGGACATGTCCACCTCGTTGAAGGTGGTCAGGATGGCGGCCGTTTGCTGGGCATTGACGAGATGGGTGGCGATCTTGCGGCGCAGCATCGACATCTTGCGGCGCGTGGTGCGCCCTTGGTCCTGTAGCGGCGGTCTATGACCGTCGTTCTGTAGCGTCGGTCTATGACCGTCGTTCTGCGTCGGTCTGTGACCGTCGTCCTGTAGCGTCGGTCTGTGACCGTCGCCGCCCGCATCGCGAACGGGCACCGCAGGCTTGGCGGGTTCTGGAACGGCGGCAGCGGCGGGTTTTTCCGTGGTTTCGGCTTTGGACTGGCGGACTGAAGTGCGCGCTCCATCGCCGCTTGGGACAACGGTGGCGATCACGGTGCCGATGGCGACTTCCTCGCCTTCCTGCACGCGCACCTTGAGCACGCCGTCCACCGGCGCTTCGAGTTCGTTGGAGACCTTGTCGGTTTCCAGCACCACCAGCACCTCGCCGGCCACGACTGTCTCGCCATCTTTTTTGCGCCATGCCGCGACGTTGGCGGACGTGACGGACTCACCGGAGGCCGGGACCTTGATTTCCACCGGCTTGGAATCCGTGGCCGGCGCGGATATGGCGGCGGGCGCGGGTGTTGCAGGCACGGGTTTGACCGCTTGCGCGGCGGGCGCGGCGGGCGCGGCGGGTTTGCCGCTGGATTCCGTGATGCGCGCGATCAGCGTGCCGATGGGCACCTCCTCGCCTTCGTTGACGACGATTTCGAGGATCCCGTCGGCGGCGGCTTCAAGTTCGTTGGAGACCTTGTCGGTTTCCAAGGTGACGAGCGTCTCACCGCGGGCGACAAGGTCGCCGTTATTCTTGTGCCAGCGGGCGACGTTGGCGGTGGTGACGGATTCTCCGGAGGCCGGGATGGTGATTTCGATGGCCATGACTTGGGGAAGTTATCGGTTGGTGGGAAATGGGAAGTATCAGACGGTGAATGCTTGTTCCAGCAGCTGTTTCTGCTCGCGGTAATGGGTGGCCTTGGAGCCGGCTGCCGGGCTGGAGGCGGCATCGCGGCCGGCATAGCGGACACGGTTGCCGATACAGCGTTCCAGCCGCGGCCAGATGTAGGACCATGCGCCCATGTTGAGCGGCTCCTCCTGGCACCAGACGAAGTGCGAGGCGTTGGGATACTGGCCGGCGATGGCTTGCACCATTTCGCGGTGGAACGGATAGAGCTGCTCGATGCGGATGATGGCGACATTGCCGATCTCGCGCTCGCTTCGCCATGCCAGCAGGTCATAGAAGACCTTGCCGGTGCAGAAGATCACGCGGCTGACATTGGCCGGGTTGAGCGAGTCCGCTGGATCCGGCAGCACTTCCTGGAAGCAGCTTCCCTCGAGAAAATCCTCGATGCGCGAAACCGCCTCGGGACGGCCAAGCAGGCTCTTCGGAGTCATCAGGACGAGCGGCTTGCGGAAGTCGCGGTGTTTCTGGCGGCGCAGCGCGTGGAAATACTGCGCGGGCGTGGTGAGATTGCCGACGATCATGTTTTTCTCGGCGCATAGCTGCAGGAAGCGTTCCAAGCGCGCACTCGAATGCTCGGGACCCATGCCCTCGTAGCCATGGGGCAGCAGCATGACGAGATCGGTGGGCGTCTGCCACTTCGACTCGGCGGAGGTGATGAACTGGTCGATGATGACCTGCGCGCCATTCGAGAAATCGCCAAACTGCGCTTCCCACAAGGTGAGCATTTTCGGATAGCACAGCGAATAGCCGTAATCGAAACCGAGCACGGCGAACTCGGAGAGCAGCGAGTTGTGCACGCAGAATTTCGCCTGGTCCGGCGCGATGTGCTCGAGCGGGATGAATTTCTCCGTGGATTCGTAATCGTGCAGCACCAGGTGGCGCTGCGAAAAGGTGCCACGTGCCACGTCCTGCCCCGAAAGCCGGATCGGCCTGCCCTCCATGAGCAGCGAGCCGAATGCGAGCGACTCGGCAAAGGCCCAGTCGATCGGGGCGTCGTTTTCCATCGCCTCGACGCGGCGCGGGATAAAGCGTTTTTCGAGCGTGGGATTGAGATGGAAATCGTGGGGCACGGTGGTCAGCTTGCGGCCGATCCGGCGCAGCTGCTCGCCCGGGATGCCAGTGGCCACCGGCGCGTGAGAATACTCGGGCTGGACGATTCCCGTGGACCCGCTGAATGCCGTGCGGTCGCCGGCCTCGTGCAGTTCGAGCATTTTCTGATAGCCCCGCTCGAGCCGGTCCCAGATTTTCCGCTCCATCGCATCGACATCCTCCGGGGATGCGACGCCTTCGGCGATGATCTGCTTTTTGTAGATCGTGCCGAAAGTCGGGCGCTCGGCGATGCGGCGTGCGACAAGCGGCTGGGTGAATGCGGCCTGGTCCGCCTCGTTGTGGCCCTGGCGGCGGTAGCAATACATGTCGATGACGATGTCGCGCGCGAATTTCTGGCGGAACTCAAGCGCGAACATGGCGGCCCAGTAAAGCTCCATCGGTTCCTCGCCATTCACGTGGAGGATGGGTGCATCAACCATCTTGGCCACGTCCGTGGCGTAGGCCGATGAGCGGGCGTCGGCCGGCACGGTGGTGAAACCGATCTGGTTGTTGATGATGATATGAATGGTCCCGCCGGTCCGATAGCCGGGAAGCTGGGAGAGATTGAGCACCTCCGCCACCGAACCTTGTCCGGCGAAGGCGGCGTCCCCGTGCAGCAGGACCGGGAGCACGCGCGAGCGGTCGATTTCCACTCCGTCTTCCTCGCTGAGCAGGCGCTGGCGGGCGCGGGCTTTGCCTTGGACCACCGAATTGACGGCCTCGAGGTGGCTGGGATTGGCGGCCAGGCTCACGCGCACCTTGCCATCCGGCAGCTCGCGCACGCTGTCATAGCCGAGGTGGTATTTCACATCTCCATCGCCGGCCACAAGGTCCGGCTCGTAGTTTGGCGTGAATTCATAGAGCACGGTGGTGATGGACTTGCGGACGAAGTTTGCCAGCACGCACATGCGGCCGCGGTGGGACATGCCCATGTCGATCGCGCGCACTCCATGCGACGGGCAGGCCTCGAGGATGGCATTGAGCAGGATCATGGCACCCTCGCCGCCCTCGTTGGAAAAGCGTTTCTCGCCAAGGAAACGCTTGCCGAGGAAGTGCTCGAAAATCTCCGCCTCCAGCACCCAGCGCAGGGATTTGAGCTTCTGCTCCGCAGTGCCATCCGCCCTGGCGGCGTGCGACTCGATGCGCTCGCGCAGCCAGTGGCGCACCGGTGTGTGATGGATGTGCATGAACTCGAAGCCGATGTGGCCCGAGTAGGTTTTTTCCAGCGCGCCGATCATGTCGCGCAGCTTCATCCGCTCGCCGTGGCGGAAATAGGCATTCCATGCCACCCGCTCCAGATCGGCCTCGGCCAGACCGTATTGCTCGATGTGCAGGCGCGGATTCGGCTCCGGCTTGTCCTCCAGCGGGTTGATGTGCGCCTGCGTGTGGCCGAGCGTCCGGTAGTTGTAAATGAGCGCCACCACGCGCCCGAAAAACACCAGGTCGTTGTCACTGCACACATCACCGGCAGGCCCTGCCGCCGCCTTGCCGCGCTCGTTGGGCCGCACGCAGCCGAGTTCAAAACCCTCGAAAAATGCCGCCCACGTCTCGTCCACCGTGCGTGGGTCGTCGAGCCATTGGGCATATTTCGAATCCAACAAATCCGCATTTTGTCGCGCCGAAACCGTGGTGTTCATGGGTAGATTGATCAAAAACGTGAGGCGAGCCTGCGATTTCACGCTTGGCCCGCCACCCGGGCGAATTCAATAAGTGTCGCGTTGCGCCGCGTCAACCGCCGACGCCAGTGATTTTCCTGCCGACAAATTTGCCGCCATGTCCATGATCCAAGTCCACGAACTCCGCAAAAATTACGGTCGCCACACCGCCGTGAACGATATTTCGTTCAACGTGGAGCGCGGCGAGATCGTCGGCTTCCTCGGTCCCAATGGCGCGGGCAAAACGACCACCCTGCGCATGCTCACAGGATACCTTCCACCGAGTGGCGGCAGCGCGCGCATCGGCGGCTGCGATGTCTTCCGCAACTCGCTCGATGCCCGCCGCCGCATTGGCTACATGCCGGAAAATGTTCCGCTCTACGACGACATGCGGGTGCGCGAATACCTCCGTTTCCGCGCACAGCTCAAGGGACTCGACGGCGCCACCACCCGCCGCCGCCTCGGCGAGGTGCTGGAAAGTTGCAGCCTCACGGGCGTGCGCCGCAAGATGATCAAGACGCTCTCCAAGGGCTACCGCCAGCGCGTGGGCCTGGCCGACGCGCTGATCCACGAACCCGACCTGCTCATCCTCGATGAGCCCACCAACGGCCTCGACCCCAACCAGATCCGCCAGATCCGCGAACTCATCCGCCAGCTTGCCAGGAACCACACCGTCCTGCTTTCCACACACATCCTCCATGAGGTGGAAATGACATGCAACCGCGTCATCATCATTGACAACGGCAGGATCAAGGCGGCGGACACCCCGGAAAACCTGACCCGCGACATGCGCGCCGCCGGCCGCCTGCAAGTGGAAATCCAGGCCGATCCCAATATCACCGCCGGTGCCATCAACCGGCTCGATCACGTGAAAAAAGTCACCAGCGAGCCGCTCGAGGACGAGTGGTCGCGCCACACGGTGTGGGTCGATTCCGGCAATGACGCCCGCGAGAGCATCGCACGCCTCGCCGCGCAGAACGGCTGGCCCCTGCGCTCGCTCTTCCGCCATGAGGCCACGCTGGAGGACGTTTTCGTCGAACTGACACGCCGCGATTGAATAACGATCTTTGGCCTTGCCAGCAGGGGCAGCGGGACTAGTCTCGCGCCCCGTTTTTCTTTCTTTCGCAGGCGGTTGGAGCCCCGGTGCCTGCGGAATTCCCATCCGGGGCAATTGTCGGAAGGAGAACGAACCATCAACCTAACCCCTAACCACACCACACCATGAGCGCCACGCTCACCGCACCCACCAACACCGAACTCAGCGACCTGATCGATTCCAAATTCCGCGAATTCAACGCGGGATCCATCGTCAAGGGCACCATCCTCGAAATCCGCCCGCAAGTCGTCCTCGTCGACATCGGCTACAAGTCCGAAGGGGCCATCCCGTCCAACGAATTCGAGGACGAGGAAATCGAAATCGGCGACGAAATCGAAGTCCTGCTCGAAAAACTCGAAAACGACGAGGGCATGGTCGTCCTCTCGAAGGAAAAAGCCGCCCACAAGCAGAACTGGGAGAAAATCGTCAAGGTCTTCCAAGACGGCGGCCTCGTCCGCGGCAAGGTCAAGAGCGTCGTCAAGGGCGGCCTCACCGTCAACGTCGGCGTCGAAGCCTTCCTGCCCGGTTCCCAGGTGGACATCATCCCGCCGAAGGATCTCAACGAGTATGTCGGAAACATCTACGAATTCAAAATCGTCAAGGTCAACGACGAGCGCAAGAACATCGTCCTCTCCCGCCGCGAGGTGATCGAGGCCGAGCGCTCCGAAATGCGCCAGCACTTCCTCCAGTCCGTCAAGATCGGCGACAAGGTCACCGGCGCGGTCAAAAACATCACCGACTTCGGCGCCTTCGTCGACCTCCAGGGCATGGACGGCCTGCTCCACATCACCGACATGTCCTGGGGCCGCATCAACCATCCTTCCGAACTGCTCCACATCGGCCAGTCGCTCGACGTCGTCATCCTCGACGTGGACCGGGAGAAGGAGCGCGTTTCCCTGGGCCTCAAGCAGATGAGCGAAAACCCATGGGAGGACATCGAGCGCAAATTCCCCATCGGTCAGCACGTCAAGGGGCGCGTCACCAAACTGCTTCCCTACGGTGCCTTCGTCGAAATCGAAAAGGGTGTCGAGGGCCTCGTCCACGTCTCCGAACTCTCATGGGTCAAGCGCATCACCCGTCCGTCCGACGTGCTCGAAATCGACCAGCAAATCGATGCGGTCGTGCTCGGCATTTCCATCGATGAGCAGAAGATCTCGCTCGGCGTCCGCCAGCTCGATGCGAACCCGTGGGACGAGATCGAGACCCGCTATCCGGTGGGTGCCACCATCAAGGGTCCCGTCCGCAACCTCACCGCCTACGGCGCGTTCGTGGAACTCGAAGAGGGCATCGACGGCATGATCCACGTCTCCGACATGTCGTGGACGCGCAAAATCAACCACCCGTCCGAAATGGTCAAAAAGAACGACGAGGTCGAAGCCATCGTGCTCGCCATCGACAAGGCGAACCAGCGCGTCTCGCTCGGCATGAAACAGCTCGACGAGGATCCCTGGAGCCTCATCGACTCCCGCTTCAAGGTCGGCGACTTGGTCAAGGGCACTGTGGCCAAAATCGCCTCGTTCGGCGCCTTTGTCTCGCTCGATGGCGACATCGACGGCCTCATCCACATCTCGCAACTCAGCGAGGACCACGTCGAGAAGGTCAAGGACGTCATCAAGGTGGGCGCCGAGATCGAGGCCCGTGTCATCAAGGTGGACAAGGTCGAGCGCCGCATCGGACTGTCCATCAAGGCCGTCGGCTACTCAGAGGAGCAGCTCAAGAAGGAAAGCGCCAGCTTCGAAAGCCTGCGCCCGTCGAGCGAAATGGTCGGCCTCGAACAGGCCTTCAACCTCGCCGCGGCAGCCTCCGAGGAATGGAGCCCCAGCCAGGAGGATTGACCCTCCGCACGGCCTCAACCGCCGAATCAAAAAAGCCGGACAGTCCGCTGTCCGGCTTTTTCGCGCCCGGATGGATTGCTGACCACACGACCTGGCAGATGGGGATGCTCAACCCTCCCGGCTCAAAAGAAAAATGGGAAGATCGCGAGAACGCGGCAAGTGACGTAATTTCAGGGTCATGGAAGCTCCGGTGAACGTGATTTCCGCCAACCCTGTCCGCGCAGCAGACCTCGCCTTACATACCGACGTTCGTTGTGGCTGCCCGGGCATGCTTTGTTTCCGGGGAACCGCGAGACTAACAGCAGGAAGGGTGGAGATGATGGGAATGGTGATCGTTTTCATGGTTTACTCATTGGTTCGTAACCCGCGGTCCGGGTGCATGCCGGGCCGGGGATCCATCGCCTGTAAGCCCCGGTATACGCCCCGTTACATCGAGATCCGGCTGGGTGTTCCAGCGTGGTTTCCAGCCGGGTTTCTCGATCCGGGTTCGGAAAACGACCGTGTTGTCGAGGGCGAGGTCGTCGGTCCAGATGAAACGGGCGTCTTTGAAGTCGTGATCAAAGTAGGGTTGCTTCGGATCAACATCTTCGGCCGTGAATTCCCGGGCGTTTTGCCAGGAATGGTCGTCGAAATGGATTGTCCACCAATCCGCGGGCAACGGCTCTTGCCTGGCTTTCGGCTGGCCGGTTTCTCCATTCACAGGGCCGTGAAAGAATGACTTTGCTTTCCATGAGGCATTGGTCACCGTGCCATCACCGAATTTCAGGATGAACCCGCCGTCGCCGATGCTGCTGCCGTATTCCAGTCCCGTCTTCGGGTCCGCGTTGTCCTTGGCGAGAACGGCGATGGTCATCGGGTATTCCGGGAGGAAATCGACACTGACGACATTGTGCGGTGTGAACTGGATGGGATCGACCGCCACCAGCCGGCCGTTGACATAAAGCATGAACCAGTTGTCGGCATAGACATTGAGTTTCACCGTATCGTCAATGGTTGGTTTGACCAGTGCGGGCTGACGATTCTCCGCATTCGGCCGAAGTGGTGGGGGGGACGCCGGACTTTCTTTCGCCTGGGTCTCACAGACGACCTTCATCGAAGCGCTCGCGAGCACCTTGTCCTGCATGGCCGCGAGCAGAACATCGCGATCCACCTCGCCCGGTGGCCGTGTGATCGAAAGCGGAGAAGAAAGCGCGAAGACGGTGATCTCGTAGGTCTTCACGCCGGGCCCTTTCGAGTGGGGTGGCTCATAACCCAGCTGCCCTTTGAAACCTTTCCCCAGTTTGCCGATGTCTCTGGCGTTCCTTGGAAGATCGGTCACGGAGGCGGGAATGTCCCACATCGTCCAGTAGTGCTTCATCTGGTTGTCCGGCGTGAGATGGTCCATCAGAAGGGCGTAACTCCTGGTGCCCGCGGGTGCGCCCCGCCAGAAAAGCGGCGGGCTATCGCCGCGACCATCGCCGGTGAATTCGATCGGCAGTTTGCCATCATCCCTCACTGCCGGACTGCTGAGGATGAAACCGGCGGCCGGTTTCTTCATCGTATCGGGACCAAAGCGGGATTCACCCTGCTGCGGCTGGTTTTCAGCGGGGCGGCGTTCGCCACCACCTTCGCGGCGCGGTGGACGTTCCTCCCTGGGACGCCGTCCGCCGGCTTGTTTGAGTGTGTAAACCTCTTTCCGCGTGACCGTGCTGCCGTCCTGGAACTCGAAGGGAAAAGTGCCGTCGGGTTGGATCGCATACAGCACCGCACGCTTCTCGCCATTCACCTCGTAAGAGAGCTTGTAGCGGTTTTCTCCCGTGCTTTCGAAACCCGTGATCTTCGCGCCGCTCAAGGCCGGCAAGGCTTCGCGCACGCCGTTGGCGCGGGGTTGCGGATCGACCTGTCCTTCACGCTCGACGACCTCGCCATGGAAGCCGCCGTTGATATAGGGATACTTCGTGGATGAGTGGTAATGATAGCCGAGTGCCGGGGTCGAGTGGCCGTTGAAAGAATCGAGTCCGGCGGGAGGCGAACCATCGGGTTCGGTGGGGCCGTAGATCGGATAACCGTCTAGGGCAAACGCGATGGGCCGCGCGATCCCCACGACCTTCTGCAAGTGCAGTGGCGCGGCGTGATAGTGGTAGTCATCCGCGCGTCCGCAGTGCCCGCCCCATTCGTCGAGTTCTCCGATCATGGCGGAGATCTCCCCGCGGTTGTTCTGCGGATTGAAAATCGGAATGCCGTTCGCCGCCAGAGCGATGGCCCCGCGCAGGAAGTGATCCTTGATCGGTTGCCCCTCTTTCGCCGGAACGGGCGAAAGTGGAATCCGCCAGGCATTGGCGCCGGTGTAAGCCTGCGGCAATGGCACCTGCTGTTGCCAAGCGGTGATGCCAACCATCATGTTGTGCGATGGCAGGCCATTGCTTTCAACGTAGAGAAACTTCTGGTCCCACCGCAGAGCCACTTTCGGCGCGAACATCGCGAAGGATGTTGCCTGAGGGGGCGCAGCCTTGGCCGCCGATTCGGCCACTTCCGGATTTGTCTGCACAACGGGGTGCGTGTGGGAATGCGGATCGGCAGTCCATTCATGGGCACGAAGCGCGGTGCTCGCTCCGATGAAGAACAGCGCGGGGACGAGTGATTTCATGGTTTTTTTCCTTTCCTGGGTTCGCGATCCTGCTGGCCCCCTTTGCTTACGGGGGCGGAGGGATCGTAGGCGGGATTCGGCCGGGTGGGTCGCGGCGCGTTCGTGGCTTCTTGCCAGGCCTGGAGTTTCGCCAGCATGGCGGCCGCCGTCGTGGAATCGGTTGCCGCCAGATCGTGGGACTCACCCGGATCTTTCACCAGATCATAGAGTTCGGCGACGCCGGATTCAAAATGTTCGATGAGTTTCCAGTTGCCCGACCGCACGGCGCTACAAGGTCCGCCACCGCCGATATAACAGGGAAAGTGCCAGAAGGTATCGCGCGGAGCCGGCGGGGCTTCTCCACGCAGCAGGGGAACGAGGCTGCGTCCATCGAGGTGGTTTGGCGGGACTCCGCCGGACAGTTCCACCACCGTCGGAAACCAGTCCATGCTGAGCATCACCATGTCGGATTCCGCCGGCCGGATGCCCGGGCCGCGGATTACCGCGGGGACACGGAGCCCGCCCTGATAGAGCGTGCCCTTGCCCCCGCGCAATGGGGCCACGGTGCCGCGGGAGCCGCCATTGTCCGAGGTGAAGATGACATAAGTGTTTTCCCGCACGCCGAGACGGTCGAGGCAGGCCATCACGCGGCCGATATTGGCATCCATGGCTTCCACGGTGGCGGCGAGCGCCGGGTCACCTTGCCCGCCACGGCGCTGGTGTTTTTCCAGCAGTTCCGGTTTCGGATCGAAGGGTTCATGCACATCGTGGAAGGCAAGATAGAGGAAAAATGGTTTGCCGCGCGTCGAGTTCATCCATTTCAAGGCGGCATCTGTGAGCGCATCGGGCGAGTAAACGCCATCCGCATTGCGGTAGGCATCCTTTTCGAAGCCGAGGAATTTCGGTTCGACGAAGACATCGAAGCCCTGGCCGGTGGGTGTGGCTGGTCCACTGCGGCCACGGCCGAGATTCCACATGCCGAACATTCCCGTGGCATAACCATCGGCGCGCAGGGTTTCCGCAAGGGTGGCGGACTCGGTGGGAAGCGCCTCGCGGCTTTCGGCGGCGAGGCACTTGTGATGCGGCGAGCCGGGGGCGTGACGGTCGTCCACCACGGTATAGACACCGTGGCGTGGCGGGTATTGGCCGGTGAGCAGGCAGGCGCGGGTGGGCGCGCAGTTGGGGGCGCTGGCGCAGGCCTCGGTGAACTCAACGCCCTCTCGCGCCAGGAGGTCGAGGTTCGGCGTATCCATCGACCGGTTGCCGGTGAAACCAGCGTCATTCCAGCCCATGTCATCCGCGAGGATGAGCACGAAGTTCGGCCGGGTGGCCGCTACGGAGCAGTCTGACAAACTTAGAAGGCAGAATAAAATTGATTTCATGGTTCGGAAGGCTCGGCTTGTTTACCATCCCTTTTCCCGCCTTTAGCAGCTTTGCTGCCCTTTCGGGAATCGGTGGCACCGGAGGCATCGGGGGTGGGATTGGGAGATGGCATTTTCGCCGCTGCTTCGGCGAGACGCGCCCGGAGTTTCGCTTCGAGGCGGCCGGCATCCTCCTTTCTCGCCTCGGACAGGTCGTGCCGTTCGGAGGGGTCCTTGGCGAGATCGTAGAGTTTCCGCGAGTTGTCCTCGTGGAAAAGCACCAGCTTGAGATCACCTTCACGGAGGCTCGATTGGGGGGTATCGCCCTGGTAATGGGGGAAATGGAAGAGCAAGCAGGTGTCGCGGCGTTGAACCGGAGTGTCCTTTCCTAACAAAAGTCGCGAAAGATCACCGCCGTCGATCTTCTCCGGCAGTTTTTCCTTCACGCCCGCCCAGCCGCAGAAGGTGGGAAACCAATCGTAGCCAACAACCGGCTGGTGGCACCAGGAGTCCGGCACCACGCCTGGGCCGCGGACAATGAATGGCACGCGGATGCCGCCTTCCCCGAGCGTGCCCTTGCCGCCGTGCAATCGATCTGCCGAGCCACTCCCCCCCTTGCCTCCGCCACCTCCACCACCGTTGTCGGCCATGTAGATGACATAGGTGTTTTTTTCCAGACCGAGGTCATGGATGGCATCAAGCAGGCGGCCGACGCCGGTATCCAGATCGTAAGTGATGGCGGCGCGCGCCGGGTCACGGTGGATCCGTCCGGTGGGTTTGTCCTCGAAGCGGGCGAGGCTCGATTTCATCGCGTTCTCCGGACGGTGCAGCGCATGGTAGGACATCTGGAGATAGAATGGCCTTCCCGCTTTCAGCTGCGTGGCCATGAACGACTTCGCCCGGTCGGTCATGCCGAAGATGTCCACCGGGTTCGGATCGGTGAAAGGATCGGCATCGCGGTTGCCGGTGTCGCCGTCGCTGACATCGAATCCATGGTGCTCCGGCCCGCCGCCAGCGAGATGCCACTTGCCGAAATGGGCGCTGGCGTATCCGGCGCGATGCAGGAGTTCGGGGAAAGTGGTTTCCTCGTCCAGGATCGATTTTCGCGAAGAGCCTTCGATGAGCTTGTGACCGGATTCCGGCGGCGCGGCCTTGGTCCATCCGAGGCGGGCGGATGTCATGCCGGTGAGCAGGCTGATTCGGGTGGGCGAGCAGACCGGGGCGGGCGCGTAGCCATTCGAGAAACGCATGCCCTGCGCGGCGAAGGCCGCCAAACGAGGTGTCTCGTAATAGTCGCTCCGCGAGCCCGGCATGTCGGGATGCATGCGAGTGGAGAGCCCGTTCCAGTCCTGGTCATCGGAGAGCAAGAGCACAATGTTCGGACGGACGGAAGGCATGGATTCCCGCGCCCTCGAAGAAAGGCAGAGGGCGGCCGCGAGGGCAATTTGAGCCGTAATGAAGAATTTCATGGTTCTGGGAGAATCGTTCGACCGGGTTCGTGGTGGCTTTGATGGCTGAAGAAATCGGATGGCAGGGGCTCGGTGGATTGCAGGACGATGGCGATGCTGCGAGGCCCGCCGTTTTCCCGGGGCAAATGGCGCAGGATCATCCTTTCCAGAAGCCCGGTGCCGGAATGAAACCAAAGCTCGATCTCGCGTGGCCCGCCTTGGTCGTTCGAGCGTCTTTTTCCGACGAGCGTCCATGTGTCCCCGGATCCACGGTCGAGCCGCTCGACCTGATAGAGGCGTTTCAGATCCTCAAGCTGCGTGCGCAGGTCCAGAAAGGCGACCTCACCGTTTCTCGCAAAGATCGCGCGACCAAACCGCTCCGCGTCCGGGCTCACCCGCACCGGGCCGGTGCCGCGCATTGACCAGCTAACATTGCCATCGCTGCCGATCCTCCGTGTCTCGCCATTGGGAAGCGACTGACTGAGGATGAATTCGCGCGGGCCGCGAAGCCAGAGGGTCGCGTCATCGAGATGGTTTGCAGGAGGAAAGCGGCCACGATCCGGCCGGGATGGCTCATGTGGTGGCGCGGGTTCGACCACCTCAATCCGGTAGGTCCGGTCGCGCGTCTCGCTGATGGCCCCGATCACCCGATCCAATGCGGCGCTGGCGCGGGTGGGCAGCACGGCAACGGCAAGCAGACAGGCGGCGGCAAAGGCTGCGGCTGCCGGTAGCCAGAGGCGCAGCAGGCGCCCCGGTTTGCGTGCGGGAGAATCCTCCAAACGATGGAAGAATGCGCTGGTGTCATCAGCCAGTGTCCCTGCCTTCGCTTCCCGCGCGAGCATGGCATGAAGCCCGGCGTGGTCGAGGAATCGACCCCGGCTCTCCACCGAACGAGCAAGCAGGCGGGCGAGTGCCTCACGCTCCGCCTCATCGGCAATGCCGTGGAGCGTGCGCAGCGCCAATTCATCGAGCGGAGAGTGGGCGGATTCGGTCATCGCGATGGCCGGGCTAGGGTTTCCGAAATGCAATCCAGCAGCGTGAGATGGATGTGCTTCAGCATTTTGTAAACGGCCATCTGCGTCCGGTTCGATTGGCGGGCGATGGTTTTCACGGGGCATTCCTCTTGATAACGCATGCGCAGCACGGCCCGCTGCCGGTCGGTCAGCCGTGTGATGCAATCGCGCAACGCATCAAGTCGATCGTCATGGTGGACGCATCGGTCGGCGGCCTCTGACGCAAGCAGGTCGACGGTTTCCTCATCCAAAGGGAGTGGCAGCCGTTGTTGTCGGCGGCGCCATTCCATCGCCAGCAACCGGGCGAATCCGATACCCCAGGCAACGAAGGAACGCCTATCGTCGTATTCGCCGAACTTACGCCACATCCGTTCCGCAAGATCCTGCAGAAGATCATCGGCCGCATGGGTGTCATGCACGAGCGACATCAGGAACCCGTGAAGCGCCGGTTGGGCGGCCACGAATTGCCTGGTGAAGGCGAGCTGGGGATCTGGCGTCGAATTCCTCATGGAGGCTCATACCGTATTGTCGCAGGGCTGTGGAAATTAAACCTCGGCCGGCGATAAATGTTCGCGGCGACTTGGATGGGGCATGACCAATTGGAGCCGCAGCACTGAGGATTTCATTCAACCTGCAAGCAGCGCATTGGTATCGCCGGAAGCCTCTGATCCCACCCGCCGGCCTGGCAGAGGAGCGACGGATGGACGAGCCCTTATAAACATCACCTGCACTCACGGAACACCGGAGGCCGGAAGGCTTTCGGACACGGGGCTGAGTCCTCCCGAGATCCGCTATGGAATCCCCGGATTGCACACGGATTTCTCACAAATCGTCCTCCGCACCGGCAGCTCGCCGCCGTGGAAAATCCGGCCAAACCGATGTCCGACGAGGCACTCATGAAAGCGCTCGCATCGCAGGGCGTGAAAGTCGCGCGCCGCACCGCCGCCAGATACCGCGAGCAGCCCGGCATCCTGCCATCCCACCTGCGCAGGAGTTTCCCAGACGCCGCGCCGAAACGCTTGTCGCCATCCGCCGCGCTCCGCATGCTCGCGCCGTGATCCGATTCGCAGTGCTTGGCAGCGGCAGTGGTGGAAACTCGGCGGTCGTCGAATGCGGCGAGGTGCGCCTGCTCATCGACGCCGGCCTCAGTGCCAAGCAAATCCAGCTCCGCCTCGCCATGCTCGGCATCCAGCCATCCATGCTCGATGGCATCCTGCTCACCCACGAACACGGCGACCACGTCCGCGGCTTGGAGGTGTTCCGCAGGAAATGCCCGGTGCCGGTTTACGCCACCGCCGGGACGCGCCACGAACTCTCGCTGCATGGGTATTCATGTGGCGATTGGAAAACATTCGAAACCGCACGGTCGTTCCGGATCGGCGGGGCCTTGATCGAAAGTTTCACTGTCCACCATGACGCCGTGGATCCCGTGGGATATGTCATTTCCCACCAATCGCGCCAGCTCGGCGTGGTCTCCGATGTCGGCCACGTCACCCGCAGCATGACCGAGCGCCTGCGCGGCATGCATGGCCTGTTCGTGGAGGCGAACTACGACAACGAGTTGCTCGAAAACGATACCAAGCGCCCGTGGTCGATCAAACAACGCATCAGCTCGCGCCACGGCCATCTCTCCAACGACCAGGTCGTCGAACTGATCCGCGAAATCGCCCACCCGCAGATGGCTCGCGTCGTCCTTGGCCACCTCAGTTCCGACTGCAACCAACCCGACCTCGCGCTCGCCCGCGTGCGCGAGTGTCTGCACGGACTCGGTCACCCGCACGTGGATCTCCACTGCGCCCGCCAGGACGAACCGACCGACTGGTTTGATCTGTGAAACCACAAGATTTAGCCAAGGCTAATTTTTCTTGTTGACCCCGATATTTTCCGTCGGGACAAATCGGGCGTGAAAAGGATGTTTCGGTGGTTGGTGATGTTGGCTACGCTGCTTGGTGTGGCGGGTTGTGGTTCCGAGAGGGCGGCGGATGACGGCCGGCCACTGGTGGTGGCGACGACGACCATGGTGCGCGATCTGGCGGAACAGCTCGGTGGCGAGGCGGTGCGGGTAGTCGGCCTGATGGGCCCGGGGGTGGATCCGCACAACTACGTGCCGCGGATGAGTGACACGCGCTTGTTGGAGGAGGCGGATCTGGTGCTTTACAGCGGGCTGCATTTGGAAGGGCGGTTCCAATCGACGCTGGAGGCGATGGCAAAACGCGGCCGTCACGTGGTGGCGGTGAGTGCGGGGGTGCCGGACGAGCGGCTGCTGGCCCCGCAGGAAGACTTCGAGGGTGCGAAGGACCCGCATTTCTGGGGCGATCCGGCATTGTGGTCGCTGGCGGTGGAGCCGGTGGTCGGCGCATTGCGGAAAATCGCCCCGGACGATGCGGAGGCGATCTCGCAGCGCGGCGAAGCCTATCGTGCGGAACTGGCGGCACTCGACCGCTGGGCGCGCGAAAAACTCGCGCAGGTGCCAGAGGACCGGCGCGTGTTGGTGACCAGCCACGATGCGTTCTTTTACTTCGGCCGCGCCTATGGGTTCAAGGTGCGTGGTTTGCAGGGTGTTTCCACTGCGGCGGAAGCAGGATTGCGCGACCGCACCGGCCTGGTGGAATTCCTGCGTGCCCAAGGTATCCCCACGGTGTTCACGGAGACCTCGATCAACGAGAAAGGCATCGCCGCCGTGGCCCGCGAGGCGGGAGTGAAACTTTCGCCCGAACCCTTGTTTTCCGACGCCCTTGGCGAGCCCGGCGATATGGCCCGCGTGGATGGCGAGTCCTGCGACCGCGGCACCTACACCGGCATGCTCAAGCACAACGTCAACGCCATCGTGAAAGGACTGGAATGAAACACGCGCAAGACATCCCGATTGCGCAGGAGGGCATGTTCCACATTTGAGTCACCACCCATGGACACAGCCGCACTCGAGACCCATGATCTGTCGCTTTCCTATCTGGGAAAACCGGTCCTGCACGGTGTGGACATCGAGGTCCCCCGCGGCTCGCTGACCGGCATCATGGGGCCGAACGGCGCGGGGAAATCCACCCTGCTCAAGGTGATCATGGGCGTGATCCCGGCCGACAACGGCTGGGTGAAAATCCTCGGCAAGCCGCTGCGCGCGGTGACCGGCCGGGTGGGCTACGTGCCGCAGCGCGAGGCCGTGGACTGGGATTTCCCGGTGACCGTGGCGGATGTGGCGCTGATGGGCACCTATGCGAATATCCGCGGTTGGTTCGGCCGTCCGGGGAGGGCGGGACGCAAACGCGCGATCGAGGCGCTGGAGCAAACCGGCATCCGCGAGCTGGCGCACCGCCAGATCGGCGAGTTGAGCGGTGGCCAGCAACAGCGGACTTTTCTCGCCCGTGCGCTGGCACAGGACGCCGAGATCTATCTGATGGACGAACCCTTCGCCGGCGTGGACGCGGCCACCGAGCGGGCGATCGTGAGTCTGTTGGGAAAAATGCGCGATGCGGGGAAAACGGTGCTGGTGGTGCATCACGACCTGCGCACCGCGGCGCGCTACTTTGACCGCCTGCTTCTGCTTAATGGCCGGGTGGTGGCGCACGGTCCCGTGGCGCGGGTTTTCCGCGAGGACATCCTCGAGCAGACCTACGGCGGCAGACTTTCACTGCTCGGTGAGATCGCCGCCCGCGCCGCCCGCGGGGAAGGAGGCGAGCAACCATGACCGACTGGCTCGCGCCGTCGCTGGCATCGGCCGTGGTGGCGGCACTGCTGTTGGGTGTGTCGTGCGGATTGCTCGGCACCATCGTGGTGGTGCGGCGCATGGCGCTGACCGGAGACATGATATCACATGCCGTGCTGCCGGGTATTGTGGCCGGGCTGGCATGGAGTGAAACGCGCAACCCGCTGGTGGTGCTGGCCTGTGCGGTGGCGGCGGGCGTGGCGGGAAGCGCAGCCTTCGCGGCGATCCTGCGCCACACGCGGCTCAAACCGGACGCGGCGCTGGCGCTGGTGCTCTCGGTGTTTTTCGCGCTCGGCATCGCGATGATCTCGCGGCTCCAGCCATCGGGCGTGCAGGCGTTCCTTTACGGCCAGGTGGCGGCCATCGACCGCAACGACCTGAAACTCCTGGTCAGCGCGGGGCTGCTCACGGTGGTGGCCGTGCCGGCCGGGTTCCACTTGCTGCGGATGGTGTCGTTCGACCCGATGTTCAGCCGCATCACCGGCTTGCCGGTGCGCGCGGTGGAAACCGTGTTTTACGTGCTTCTCACAGTGACCATCGTGATCGCGATGCAGGCGGTGGGCGTGGTGCTGGTGACGGCAATGCTGGTGACGCCCGCGGCGGCAGCGAGGTATTTCACACGCTCGCTGTCCATGATGGCGGCGCTGGCCTGCGTGTTCGGTGCCGCCGGCGGGGTGGCGGGGGTGTGGATTTCCACGCTGCGCGACGCACTGCCGACCGGTCCGCTGATGGCGCTGGCAGTGACGGCGATTTTCGCGCTGAGCGCGCTGCTTGGTCCGCGACACGGCTGGCTGCCACAAGTGCTGCGACGCCGCCGCGAACGCACCCGCATCCGCGGCGAGGACATTCTCAAGCATCTCTGGCAGATCGAGGAAAACACCGGCGCGCCCGCCGAACGGACACCGGAGCAACTCGCCGGGGTATTCGGAACCAGCCGCCGCGCGCTGCAGCGCTTCTCCGCGCTGGGCCTGCTGGACCGCGAGGGCGGGCTTGTGCGGCTCACCGGCAACGGACACCAACGCGCCACCGAGCTGGTCCGGGCACACCGGCTGTGGGAACGCTACCTGACAGAGCGCGCCGCCTACAAAACCGACCACGTCCACGACACCGCCGAACGGCTCGAACACTGGATCGACGAACCGCGCCGGCGGCTGCTCGCTGAACAACTCGGCCAGCCAACCGAGGACCCGCACGGCAGCCCGATTCCACCGGATGAAACGGAGGTGGCGCGGTGAGCATCGATTTCTGGCTCGATCCGTGGCGCTCGATGACCGGCGTCTGGCTGGTCGTCACCGCCGCGTTCACCGCGCTCGCCTGTGGCATTCCCGGGACCTTTCTGGTGTTGCGGCGGATGTCGCTCACGGGCGATGCGATCGGCCACAGCGTGCTGCCGGGCATTGTGATCGGGTTTCTGTTTTCCGGCTCGCTGGATTCGCCGCTGCTGCTCGCCGGCGCGGCGTTTTCCGGCTGGCTGGCGGTGATGTGGATCGAGGCGCTGTGCCGTCGTGGTGGCGTGCGCGAGGATGCGGCGACCGGGGTGGTGTTCACCGCGATGTTCGCGCTGGGCGTGGTCATGCTGCGGCTGGTTGCCACCCGCGTGGATCTGGATCCGGACTGCGTGTTGTTCGGAAATCTGGAAACCGCGATCCATGGTGCGGGCATGGAAATCGGCGGAACACGCGTGCCGAACATCGTGTTGACCACCGGTGGCGCGGCGCTGCTGGCGCTCGTTTTCACCGCACTGATGTATCACCGGTTGCTCGCGTCCTCGTTCGATGCCACGCAGGCCGCGCTGGCCGGCATGTCGCCGGGTTTGGCGCAGTCGTTGCTGTTAGGTGTGACTTCCGCGGTGATCGTCGCGGCGTTCCAAACGGTGGGTGCGGTGATGTCGGTGGCCTTGTTGGTGCTGCCCGCGGCCAGCGCATTGGCGCTTTCCCGGCGGCTGCCGCGGGTGCTCCTGCTGGTGGCAGTGCACAGCGCGGTTTCCGCCGTGGCCGGGATTTATCTCGCCACGTGGGCGGATTGCAATCTGGGCGCGGCCGTGGTGCTGGCCGGGGCCGCGCTGATGGTGGCCACATGGGCGGCGCGGCGCGTCATTCCAACTCTTTGAGCCAGATATTGGCGAAATCAATCGGGCTGCCGTGGTGTTGCAGGCCGATCGGGCCCTCGGCCGGAATGCCGGGAAGTTCGGCATTTTCAATCACGACGCGGCCGTTGAGTGAAACAGTGAGCCGCTCGCCCTTGAGGGTGATCATCATGCGGTTCCATTCGCCCGGCGGGCGGTCGGCGTACGCCTTGGGCGTGACTGCGGCGCGCACTTCGGGCGACATGTTGCCATCTTTGCGATAGCCGTAAACCTCGCCGGAACCGACCGTCCAGTTCCAGAGATTCACCTGGCTCTTGGTATTGCCGCGAAGGTAAATGCCGCTGTCAAATTCCTCGACTTCGGCCCGGCCCTGCTCGGAGCCGTCGGGCTGGACGACGGGTTGTTGCTTCAGCGGGCCACGGCCGCTCCAGCGCCAATCGAAGACGAGCGTGAAATCGCGGTAGGTTTTCTCGGTCCAGAGGTCATTGACCGCTCCCTTTTGGCCATTGTGCTTGAGGATGCCCTGGATGGCGGACCAATTGGTGGTGTCCGGGGTGTGTTTCCAGCCCGTCAGCGATTGGCCGTCGAAGATGCGGGTGTAGCCAGCGGCCTGGACTTCGTCCCCGTTGGCCGCCGGTGGCAGCTCGCCGATATGGATCTTGCGGAAGGCGACGCGGTCACCGTGGCCGAGGAAGGCGATGTGGCCGGAGCGGCGTTTCACACCTTCGTGTTTCGGGTGCTTGGCGGCGAGCTCGTCGAGGCTGGCATCCAGGATGAGCTGGTCGTTCAGCTCCACCTTGACGAGCGGCCCCATCACCGTGACGCGTTGCCGGTTCCACTCGCCCGGCGGCTTCAACGCGCCGCGCCTGGCGGCGGCGAGGGTGTAGAGCGAGCCGTGGAACTGGTAGTCCTTGAGGTCCTTGTATTTCGGGTGGGAGTCCTCAAGGATCTGGATTTCCATTCCGGTATAGGCACCATCGCCATGGCCGGGATAGTGGATGCCGAGGCCGTTGTTGGAGCCGGGCTGCAGCAGGAATTCAAAATCGAGCACGTAGTTGGCGAAAGTCTGCTCGGTCATGAGCGCCCGGCCTTTGGGAGTGCATACGATGTTTCCATCCTCAACCACATACCCCTCGCCTTTCCAGCCGGTGAGGTCCTTGCCATTGAAAAGTGGAACATAGGTGGGCGCCTCGGCGGCCATGAGCGGCGCGCACGTCAGGGCGATCATTGCGGAAATGTGGGCTATGGTTTTCATCACGCGCGCAGCGAAGCAGGTTCAGCCCGCGACTCCAAGCAGGATTCCACGCGCCTCGCGGGTGGCGGCGGAAACATCCGGCGCGGTCAGCAAGTCCGAGACGATCGCCACCCGCCGCGCGCCTGAGGAAATGACATCCGGCAGGTTCGCCCGCTTGATGCCGCCGATGCAGAACGCGGGGATTTTCATGCCGACCTCGTGTTCCATTTCAGCGATGTCCTGCAACCCGATGCCCGGCCGACCGAGCTTGGTGGGCGTGGGGAAAAGCGGCCCAAAGCCGATGTAGTTGAAACCCTCCTCCAATGCCGCGCGGGCCTGTGCCAGCGCGTGCGTCGAGCGGCCAATGATCCTGCCAGGGCCGAGGATTTTCCGCGTGGCGGCCAGCGAGCCGTCGTCCTGGCCAATGTGCACGCCGTCCGCGCCGAGATCCGCGGCGAGATCAGGGAAATCATTCAGGATGAACGGCACGCCGGCGGAGCGGCACAGCGGCAGCAGATCCTCCGCCACGCGCCGGATGGTGGCGGGTTCATGCGACTTGGCGCGGAGTTGCAGGATGTCCGCTCCGCCATCCAACAGAAGCCTGGCGGTGGCAGCGGCGTTTTCCGCAGAGACGTAGCCAAGATCAAGGATGGCGTAGAGACGGGCGTGGTGCATGGGATCGAGCCTGACGAGCCGGATAGGTCTGACTAATCGGACTTCCGTTCCTCCAGATACCTCGCCACCCAGCCAATGTCATAGTTTCCGGAAATGAAATCCGGGTGGCTGATGATTTCCAGTTGGAACGGGATGGTCGTCTTGATGCCACGGATGGTGAACTCGCCGAGCGCGCGCTTCATGCGGGCGATTGCAATCTCACGGGTGGAGGCGGTGACGATGAGCTTTGCGATCATCGAATCGTAGTGCGGCGGCACGGTGTAGCCGCTGTAAACATGGGTGTCCACACGCACGCCCTTGCCGCCGGGCGCATACCAGAGATCGATGGTGCCGGGACTGGGGGCGAAGTTGTTGTAGGGATCCTCGGCATTGATGCGGCACTCGATGGAATGGCCGCGCGGGGTGGCTTCAAGCACGTGGCTGGAAAGCGGTTCGCCGGCCGCCACGCGGATCTGCTCCTTGATGAGTTCGCATCCCATGACCTCCTCTGTGACCGGGTGCTCGACCTGAATCCGGGTGTTCATTTCCATGAAATAGAAATTTTCGCCTTTGGCGTCGACCAGATATTCGATGGTTCCGGCATTCTGGTAGCCGATTTCCTCGCAGAGCTTGACGGTGGCCGCCATCATGCGCCTGCGCAGCCGCTCGCTGATGAAGGGCGACGGGCATTCCTCGATGATCTTCTGGTTGCGCCGCTGCAGCGAGCAGTCGCGCTCGCCGAGCGCATAAGCCCGCCCCTTGGCGTCCCCCACCACCTGGATCTCGATGTGGTGCGGGTTTTCGACCAGCTTTTCAATGTACACCGCGCCATTGCCGAAACAGGCTTCCGCTTCCGCACGGGCGGCATGAAAGGCGCCGCTGAAGGTGGCCTCGTTGAAAACCGGGCGCATGCCGCGCCCGCCCCCACCGTTGGCCGCCTTGATCATGACCGGATACCCGATGGCCGCGGCCACGCGCTTGCCTTCCTTCTCGTCGGCCACCACCCCGTCACTCCCCGGCGTGATCGGCACTTTGTACTTCCGCGCCGTCGCCCGAGCTTCATTCTTGTCGCCCATGATCTTGATGACCCGGGCGCTCGGGCCAATGAACTTGATCTTGCAGCTCTCGCAGATTTCCGCAAAGCGCGGGTTCTCGCTGAGGAACCCGTAGCCGGGATGGATGGCGTCCACATTGGCAATTTCCGCGGCCGCAATAATCCGGTCCATCTGCAGGTAGCTCAGCTTGCTCGGCCCGGGACCGATGCAGATCGCCTGGTCCGCCAGGCGCACATGCATCGATTTGTCATCGGCTTCCGAGTAGACGGCGACCGTCTGCACGCCGAGTTCCTTGCAGGCGCGGATGACGCGCAAGGCGATTTCGCCGCGATTGGCGATGAGGATTTTGTTGAACACTGGGCTGGGTTTACGGTTTCACCTCGAAAAGGACCTGACCGTAGGACACCGGGGAGGCGTCCTCGACGGCAATGCGGGTGATCCGCCCGGACACCTCGGCCTTGATTTCATTCATGACCTTCATGGCCTCGATGATGCAGACGGTGGTCTCCGCCTCCACGTAGTCGCCCACCTTCACA
>JALRFY010000237.1 GCA_023253625.1 Akkermansiaceae bacterium
GGAAGTGCGTCCCAAGCGCAAGGCGGCGGGCTGGCATTTCATCCTGATCGAGGATCTGATAGAGGTCGCCGAAAAATCCGCTTCGGCTCCGGTTTACGCCTTGCTGAAGCGGCCGGACGAGCGCCACGTGACAATGCAGGCCTATGACAATCCGGTCTTCGTCGAGGATGTGGTGCGCAATGCCGCCGCGCTGCTGCAGGCGGACGACCGGGTGGCCTCATTCATGGTGAAGGCGGTGAACCACGAAAGCATTCACGATCACAACGCATTTGCCGTCGTTTCCGGCAAGGCCGCAGGTTCATGAAGCGCATCCATCCAGGTGTTCTGTTGGATGCCTATGCCCGCGGGATTTTCCCGATGGCGCACGAAGGGGAAATCCAGTGGTTTTCCCCTGAAATGCGCGGGTTGATCCCGCTCGACGAGCGTTTCCACATTCCCCAAGGGCTCAAGCGGACGCTGCGGCGGAAACCGTTCGAGATACGCCGCGACACCGCCTTTCGCGAGGTGATGCTCGCCTGTGCGGAACGCGAGGAAACCTGGATCGACGATGTGATATTGGAGAGCTTTTGTCATCTGCACGAGTTGGGCTGCGCGCATTCCGTCGAGTGTTGGGACGCGGAAGGGTTGCAGGGCGGGCTGTATGGCGTGGAACTGCCGGGCGTGTTTTTTGGCGAGAGCATGTTTTCGCGCAAGACGGATGCCTCGAAGGTCGCACTGGTGGCGCTCGTCGAGGACCTCCGCGAACGGCACTTCAAACTGCTCGATACCCAGTGGATGACACCTCACCTGAGCCAGTTCGGCGGCTATGCGGTGCCGCGCGAGGTCTATCTGGGCATGCTGCGAAAGGTTCTGCGCGCATGATCCCCGGAAGGAAAATGGAAACCACCAAAGGCACAAATGCTCACGCGTCTGATGGTTGAGCACACACTTACACATCCTGACGCCACCAGCGGTTCGCCTCCTTCCTTGAGGATGCTGGGGCAGGCTGAGGATGGGACGTTGGCGGAGGGCGGCCTGGTGCATTTTCCATCAGGGCAGTTTCACCCGGTGGAGGAATGACTTGCCGGCCAACTCGGAGCTTGGAAGCAAGCGCGGGCGCACTCAGATTCGTGCGGTGAACCATAAGGCCCTTTCACTGTTGCAGGAACTGACCGAGGCGCAATCTGTCCCCGGGCACGAGGATGAGGTTCGCGCGATCTTCGTGGACGAGCTTTCCGAGTGCGGCGATCTCTCCACCGACCGCAACGGCTCGGTGTTCTGCGAATGCGGCGGCGACGGCCCGCGCGTGTTGGTGGCCGGGCACATGGACGAGATCGGCTTCATGGTGCAGGGCATCACGCCCGAGGGCTTCCTGCGCTTCGTTCCGCTCGGCGGCTGGTGGGGGCACAGCCTGCTTTCGCAGCGCGTCGAAATCCTCACCCGCTCCGGCCGCAAGATCCCCGGCGTGGTGTGCTCGCTGCCACCGCATTTCCTGCCGGAAAACCAACGCCGCGAGGTGGTGGCCATAGAGAAAATGTATATCGACGTCGGTGCCTCCTCTTGCAATGAAGCCACCGGAATCTTCGGCATCGCACTTGGCGATCCCATCGCGCCCGTTTCATCGTTCACTCCGATGGCGGGGGCAAACCTCTACATGGCCAAGGCCTTCGACAACCGTGTGGGCATGGCCGGCGTGATCCAGAGCTGCCAAATTCTCAGCCAATGCCCGCTGCCGAACCGCCTCATCGCCTGCGGCACGGTGCAGGAGGAAATCGGTCTGCGCGGTGCGAAAACCGCGGCCGCCGCCGCGCGACCCGACGTGGCGATCATACTCGAAGGCCCGCCCGCCGATGACACCCCGGGCTTCAACCGCGCGGAGTGCCAGGGCCGCCTGGGCGGTGGCGTGCAGATCCGGTTGTTCGATCCCACCGCCATTGCCCACCCGCGGCTGGCCCGGCTGGCCATCGACACCGCACAGGCCGAGGGCATTCCGCACCAAGTCACCGTGCGCCGCAGCGGCGGAACTGACGCCGGATCGTTCCATCTCGCCAACGAGGGAGTGCCCAGCGTGGTGCTAGGCGTGCCCGCGCGCTACATCCATTCTCACAACTCGATCATCGATCTCGATGACCACCTTGCGATGGTTGCACTGGTCAATGCGCTGGTCAGGAAACTCGACCGCGAAACCGTCACCGGCCTGCACAGCTACTTGTGAGGTTTTTTGCTCTGGAACGGCGGAATGCGCTGCGCTTGATTGGTCTCGATGAACCATCGCCTTGCTCTCCCGATATTCCGGGCCGCGTTCCCGCTTTTCTGCGGGTGCATACCCGTCTCAGCCCAGCTGCCGACTTTCAGCGAGGGCGACCGGCTCGGCTACTTCGCCACCTACAAAGACCGCAACATCGAGTTTGGCATCACCACCCGGTCCGAGGTGAGATTGATGCCCGCGCTATCGGGCGGGCTTTCATCCACATTCCTCGGTGGCACCTACACCTTGCAGATCACCCCGCAACTGATCGCCATCGGCAATGACGGGAAAACCTCCGTGCGCCGGATCGCGGACACATCGCTCAGCTCGCCAGACCGTGTGACCGACGAATTTGAGAAAACCACCATCACCGGCGAAGTGACCGGCGGTGCGAAGTTCGATTACACGCTGCGCCAGAATCGCGGCACCCTGGTGATGGGCGGCCGTTACCTCAACCCGCAGGAAACCAAATTCGCCCACCAGTTCGCCATCGCCATCAAGATCCCGGCCCAACTCACCAGCGGCAAACTCGATACCCTCTACAAACTCATCGGCGCCCCCGCCGATGACCGTGTCGCAGGCCGCGAACTGCGCGAGTTCCAGCGCGAGTTTCGCAGTGATCGCCTCACGGTGCGCCGCATCGACGGATCGGAAGACCGCTACCCGCTATCCCAACCCGTCGAGGGCGGAGTGGCCGCCATCAACGGCCCCGGCATCGCCGAGCTTGAACTGCAATCCTCGATCTATCAGGCGCGCCGCATCGTCATCACCGCGCAGGAAGGCTCCACGCTCACCATGGAAACCACCCGCGAGAACCTGTTGCTGCCGGGCTTTACCCTGACGTGGAAACCCTTGCCAGCCAAAGATTCCGAGGCCACTACCTGCGTCGCCATCACGGTGCGCTGATCAGTCAGGCGAGCCTCGCCTGGCCGTCCGGTCCCTGCGTCACCTTGACGATGCGCAACGGAAGGCGGATCAGGATCTCTTCGTCACAGCCGATATCCACCGAATAAATCCCGGACTCGGGGAACTTCAGCCCCTGCAGGTTCATGATGATGTTGCGGGTGATGAACGGCGCGTTGTCCGGGAGCTTGACCTCGAAGTCCGGCTTGATCGGCATGTTGTTCGGATCAAGCGAATCGCCATCCTCATTGATGATGTTGATCGAAAGCTGATGCCGCCCGGTGTCCTCTGGCGTGAAGCAAAAACGCAGCGCCAGTGCGCAGGACGGATGCACCACCGGCAGCGCGCGGGCCGCCAAGGTGTCGAATGTGCCGGTAATGACCAGCTTGCCGTTGTAGTCGGCCGCGTGGTCGCAAAGAGTTGCAATCTGGATGTCCATGATGGGTTGGAATGAGATGTATGTTTCGTCCGCAGCACCGGGCGCGGATCACGCCATCTCTCTGCCGACTCATGCCGGTGCCGTAAAGCCAAAATCCCCGACAATTGAAAATCAATGATCGAACTGACCGCTCCATTCGCATGAATCAGAAATTTTCACAAGTTGTTAACAACCGGCTGCGCCTGTCACCCCGCTCGCCATTCCTGCCCCATTCACTCGGCCTGTGACGGAAAAATCCCGGTGCACAATCGATTCATGGGCCCGCTTGGATCATCTGATCCCCGGCTCAAGAATCTGTCTGAATTTTTGCGTAAAATATTGATTCAGAAGCAAATGCGACGGAAAAATTCGATTCTTTACGCGCGATTGGCCCAATCCATAAAGCCGATCCGCCAATTTTTATACGAATGTTTCAATTTCAGCTTCACACTTTCAACAAATCCCTAAAACCGCGTCTGAAACGCTTGAATCACAGGCAATCCGGGAATTTTTGACAAGTTATTCACAAGTCGCGGAATGGAAGAATCGTCGCGCAGCGGAGACGCCACAACCCGAAAGCTCGCCCATCCACGATGCGAGCAAGGCGAAGAGTCATTGCTGACGCGGGATTTTTCAGTTGCTCGCAGCCGTAAGCGAGCCGGCTAAAATAGCACCTGCGAATTCTTGCTGCGGGCGATGGAAAGGGCTATGCATTTTTCCGGCAGTGGATTGCGGCCACTGCCATTCCGCCGCCGCATTTTTTCCACCTCCCACAATTGCCCCTATGCCCAAAGTCCGACTGGCCGGCACCGTCCGCGGTGAGCGCGATCCGAACCGCGAGATTCGCGCGCGCCTTCTCTACAACCTGTTCCGCAAGGGCTGGGACATCTACAACTCCAATGGCGACCAGCGCATCACGCTGTGCAACATCGAGCGCAAGATCATCGAGTCCGACGCCTTCGTGTTCACGCCCGCAGCCACACTGGAGGACTTGTTCAAGGCGGTGTCGATCTTCGTCGGCTACCAGACACTCGATCGCCACCTGCAGGGCAAGCCGACCGTGCTGTTGAAGACCGACGAGTCATGGGACGGGTTTTATTCCCTGCTCAGCCACCTCAAGCGGCTCGGCACGGTCCTGCAGGATCACGAAAACTACCTGCTTGCGGCCGGCTGTGCCGACGAGGTGCTGCACTTGTTGGAAGCGTCGCGCCACAATGGGATGCCCGTGATGGAGCGTGAAAGAGCGGGCGGCGCACCGCTCGAGTCCTATGAGACGCCGCCGCCGCCGAATCACAATGGCAACGTCTGCGTGTTCTGCTCGGCCTCGATCAGCGATGCCGTGTATTTGCGCGAAGGCTGGGAATTCGGCCGCCAGCTCGCACGGGCCGGCCTGGGCTGCGTTTCAGGCGCTGGGAAATCCGGCATTATGGGCGAAGTAGTGCGGGGCGCGGTGGAGGCCGGCGGCTGGACCGGAGGATCCAACGTGCCCCACATCATCGAACTCGAAGGACTGCCGGATGGCCTCTCCAGTTTCTGGTTGCGGCCGGACATCTACACCCGCATGGAAATCATGATCGAGCGCTCGGACGCCTTCGTCATCTTCCCCGGCGGATCGGGCACCGTGCAAGAAATGCTCGCACTGATGATCTTCAAGCAACAAGGCCATGCGGCGGGGGGCAAACCGGTGGTTGTTTACAACCGCCGCGTCCAATCCGGCACCGGCTTCTGGGATCCGTTGATCAGGATGCTGGGCGCGTGGTGCAACAAGGACGATTTCACCGTGGTAGATGAATTCGAACAAATCCTGCCGACCGTCGAGCGCGTGATGGAAAGCTCCGCGCTGACGGCCGGCAGTTGTTAGCAAATGCCTCAGGCCTGACCCGGCACCGCCGGCACTTCGGCTGGCATCACAACGCTGCCCTTTTCGAAGTCCTCGGCAGTCGGCTTGCAGGCGAACGAGAAGAGCGGCGAGTTCTCATTGCTCATGACATCGCTCCAGCGGATGAGTTGGCCGGTGTAGGCGGACATGCGGCCGATCACGGCGACGAGCGTGACTTCCGCGATGCGGCGGGCATGATTGAGCGGCTTGCCCTCGATCACGCCGCGGATCATGTCGACGTGTTCCTGGACCATGCCATTGTTGGTATCGAGCTTGATTTCGGGAACCTGCACATCGCGGCCGGTGATCTTGCCGCCGCCAAGGCACTCACCCTCGGTCCCGGTAAAGAACTCGCCCACACGGCCGTAGGTGCCGGAAATCTGGCGGCACTGGCTGTGGATGTGGACACCGTCTCCGAAGTCATAATCGACGCTGAAGAAATCGAACATGTTGCCCGTTTCGCGCCGCGCGCGGCCGCCGAAGCCAAGCGCGGTGACCGGCATGCGGCCAAGGAACCAGCATGCCACGTCGAGGTTGTGGATGTGTTGCTCGACGATGTGGTCGCCGGAGGTTTCGCAGAAATTGAGCCAGTTGCGCGCCATGTAGTCGGCATCCGATTCACCCTCGTTGCGGCGCTTGATCCACGGCACGGTGCCGTTCCACTGAACCACGCCGCCGCGGATCGGGCCGATCGCGCCAGCGTCGATTAGCGCCTTGTTCTTGAGATATCCGGCGGTGTGGCGGCGCTGGGTGCCGGTGACGACCGCCAGTCCCTTGGCGGCGGCCTTCTCGCCGGTGGCGATGACCGAGTGGCAGCCGACGGGATCCACCGCCACGGGTTTCTCGATGAAGCAATGTTTGCCAGCCTCGACCGCCGCGGCGAAGTGCAGCGGGCGGAATGACGGCGGTGTGGCCATGAGCACGTATTGGCAATCGCTGGCAATCACTTTCTGATAGGCGTCATAGCCGCCGTAGCAGCGGTCTTCAGGCACGCCATTGGCCTTGCCCACCGCCAGCGCCTGGCCGCCGAAGGCATCGGCCACTGCCACGAGTTCGGATTCGATGCCGAGGATCTTGCAGGCTTCGCGGAAATTCTGGACCGCCCCCTTGCCACGGCCTCCACAGCCGATCAGGCCGAATTTGATTTTAGAGGGCTTGCCGCCTTGGGCGATGGCGAAACCGGAACTGGCGGCCAGGCCCGCGCTGAGCAGCGTGGTGTTGGCGAGAAAGGATCGTCTTTTCATCATGATGTGGTGGGTGGGTGGTGTATGGATTCCAAACGCATTCCATACGCCCGGCAATTCGGATTTTATCAAAGCAAACGCACTTGCACCGCGGCCGGATGTGCCGAGACTTTCCGGACCATGCGAATTGTCCATCTCATCCCAGCCCTCGCTTTGTGCCTCTCAATTCCCGCCCGCGCGGAAAACCCGGTCCAGCCAGACATCGATGCCGCCATCGCCAAAGGTGACCTGGAAGACGTCAAACGCCATCTGGCCAAGAACCCGGACTCGCTCCAAAAGGGCGGCCGGGAAAATTCGCGCCCGCCACTCGAACAGGCATTGCTGCGCAAGAAAACCGACATCGTCCTCCTCCTGCTCGAGGCCGGAGCCGATACCAATACCACCAACGCCTCCAAGCGCACCCCCTTGCATCTCGCCATCGAGCGCAACCTGCCCGAGGCCGTGACCGCCCTGCTCAAGGCGGGTGCCAATCCTGACGCGCGCGACCAAGCCGGCTGGACGCCGCTCCACCACGCCGCCGCAAAAAACCAGCTCGCGTCCGCACAAGCGCTGCTCGCTGGTGCTGCCAACCCGATGGTCCTGAGCGAGCTGGGCGGCACCCCGCTGCACGAAGCCGCCGCCAGCGGAGGCAAGGAGATCGTCCAACTCCTGCTCGATCACAAGGTGGATCCGGCACTCAAGTCCAAACAGGGCGTCACCGCGCTCGACCTCGCCAAGCAATATGAGAACAAGGCGGCCATCGAGGTTCTGAGTGGCAGGTGAAACCGAAAAAATTGCCCCCGCTGCGCAACTTCCCGTCGCTGGGAAGCTTAAATACCCATGCTCCCGAAAGCAGACGAATCCTGGACCCTCCTGGAGGCGGCCCATCTCCTCAACCGTGCCGGTTTCGGCGGCAGCCCGGGTGAAATCCGCAGGTTCCACACGTTGGGGCGGCACCGGGCCGTCGAATCATTGCTGTCCGGGACCGATGGACCCGACGATTTCCCCTTACCCGAATGGGCAAGCAAGGAGCGCGCGCTGGCCGACATGCGGATGAACGTCGAGCAGCGTCGCGAGGCGCTGCAGACCACCCGGGGCATGAGCGCCGAGGAAGCCGATCGCGCACGCCGCGAGATGTTCCGCAAGGTCCAACAGCAAAACCGCGCCCACGCGCTCGAAATGCAGGGCTGGTGGTTCCGCCGCATCCTCCACACCAAGGCACCACTGCGCGAGAAGATGACGCTCTTCTGGCACGATCACTTCGCCAGCTCGGTCCAGAAGGTCAAACAGCCGATCCTGATGCTGCGGCAGAACGAGCTGTTCCGCCGCCACGCGCTCGGCAGCTTCCACGAACTCACGCAGGCGATCGTCACCGACCCCGCGATGATGCTCTATCTGGACACCCAGAACTCCCGCAAGGGCATGCCCAACGAGAACTTCGCCCGCGAGGTCATGGAGCTCTTCACCCTGGGCGAAGGCCAATACTCCGAGGACGACATCCGCGAAGCCGCGCGCGCCTTCACCGGCTACCAGCTGGACCGCTTCAGCGGCAAGGTCCAACACGTCAAGCGGCAATGGGACGACGGGCGCAAGACACTGTTCGGGAAAACCGGAAATTTCGACGGCAATGACGTGGTGGACCTGATCTTTGATCAACCTCAGGCACCGCGGTTCATCGCGAGGAAAATCTGGGAGTTCTTCGCCTATGAGAACCCATCCGAGCGGGCGGTCAACGCCCTCGCCGCCATCCTGCGACAGGCGGATTTCAAAACCGAGCCGCTGCTGCGTGAGATCTTCCTTTCCCGCGAATTTTACAGTGAGGCGGCGATGCGCACCCAGATCAAGTCCCCCGTCCAGTTCATCGTCCAACTCCTCAAGCAGCTCGAGATCAGCGATCCTCCCGCCGGTTTTCCGATCCTCGCACAACAGCAGCTCGGCCAGATCCTGTTCATGCCGCCCAACGTCGCCGGCTGGGACTGGGGACAGGCATGGATCAACACCAACACGCTGCTCACCCGCTACAACCTCGCCGGAACCCTCACCAAAGCCAGTGCCTCTGCAACCAGCGAAATGGCAGGTGCCAAAGACATTTCCATGCCCGGCGGCCGGTTCGCCAACAGGGCGCGGCAAGGACCGGACTACGAGAAAATCGCGCCTCGCCCGCTGCGCGAGACGCCCGGCAAACTCGTGGACGATCTGATCTTCCGCTTCTTCCAAGGCCCCGTCCCGGAAAAAGCGCGCGCGTCATTTGTCGCATACGCCGAAGCCAAGAAAGGTGTGGTCTTTACCAACAACGAAGTCGCCGAACTCTGCCACCTCATTCTCAGCACGCCCTACTACCAACTCTGTTAGAGCAGACATGCGGGAGGCGGCATCCGGCAAGCGATCGGATCGTCGACCTCCTTTTACCTGATCCCGCCTACCACCTACCGACCATGAAAACCCGACGTGAATTCCTGCGTTCCACCCTGCTGGGTGCCTCCGCCACATGGACCGTGCCGCTTTTCGTCGAGCGCACTTTCGGCCAGCTGCATGAAGCCGCGAAGGATCTCGCCATCCAGCCGGTCACCGGCAAGGACGACACCATCCTCGTCGTTCTCCAGCTCGCGGGCGGCAATGACGGCCTGAACACGCTCGTGCCCTACGCAGACGACCTTTACCACAAGGCGCGCCCGCGCCTTGCCAAGGCCGGGAAGGACCTTATCACCCTCGACGACCACTTCGGTCTCAACTCCGCGATGCCCTTCCTCGGCTCGCTCTTCAAGGAAGGCCAGCTCGGCATCGTGCAAGGCGTTGGATACCCGAACCCCAACCGCTCGCACTTCGTCTCCACCTCGATATGGGAAACTGCCGATCCCGCCAACCGCGCGAACACCGGCTGGCTCGGCCGCTACTTCGACAATTCCTGCCCGGGGGCGGATCCCACTGTCGGCATCAGCTTCAACAAGAGCCAGCCCGAGTCCTTTCGCGCCCATCAAAACCCCGGCGTGTGCCTCAATACCCCGGAACTCTACCGCTGGATCCACGGCGGCGGCGAAAAGGCCCAAGCCGAACAATTCTTCGCCGATCTCAACCAACCGCATGGAGAAGACAATGACGGCCCGGTCGATGGAGCCTCCATCGACATGCCGGCGGGCGGAAAACCCGGCGGCATCGCCGGTGAAAGCAACCTCGCCTTCCTCGAACGCGTCGCGCTCGACGCCCGGGTTTCCTCAAAATCCATCCTCGAAATCGCCGCCCGCCACAAAACCACCGTCAACTACGACGGCACCCCGGTGGCCCGCAACCTCAACCTGGTCTCGCGCATGATCGCCGGCGGCATGCCCACACGCGTCTATTACGTCAGCCACGGTGGCTTCGATACCCACAACCAGCAGGTCAACTCGCACGATCGCCTGCTCGGCCAGCTCGACAGCGCCCTCAAATCATTCTTCGCAGACCTCAAACAGCAGGGCAACGACCACCGCGTGGTATTGATGACCTTTTCCGAGTTCGGCCGCCGTGTCGCGGAAAACGCCAGCGCCGGCACTGATCACGGCAAGGCTTCCTGCCTGTTCGTCGCCGGCCCAGCGGTCAAGGGTGGCCTGCACGGCAAACATCCCAGCCTCACGGAACTCTCACAGGGCGACCTCGCCCACACCGTCGATTTCCGCAGTGTCTATGGCAGCCTGCTCGGTGATTGGTTGCGCGCCCCCGACATCCGCCCGATCATCGGCAGCGCATTCCCGAAACTCGGCTTGATCCAATGACTGGATCCCTCCAGCCCGGCACAGGGTGGCATCTGCAGCGGACGCGACGAATGCCGCAACCGCTGCCATGGCGATTATCCGCATGCAATGATCATTCGTCACCGTAGCGTTCCGCGAGCCACTTTTTCCGGTAGCCGAAGATCCATTCGAGCTTGCGGCGCACGAAGAGCGCCCGGGCGATTTCGCCGAAAGGACCGAAGGGCAGCGCATAGTGAACGACATCGGTCATCAACACGCCGCCACCGACCGGTTCGAACGCGTGGCGGTGGTGCCAGAACTTGTAGGGACCGAAGCGTTGTTCGTCGATGAACGAGCGGCCTTCCTCGACGCACTTGATTTCCGTGACCCACGGCAGCCAGACGAGTGGTGCCACCTTCACCCGGTAGGTGATGATCTGGCCCTCGAACATGCGAGTGGGCAGCGGGCAAGTGATTTCAAACCCGAGGTCGGGCGGCGTGATGGCATCGAGGTTGGCCGGGGAGGAGAAGAACTCCCAGGCCTCCTCGATCGGAATCGGCAGGATTTGTTCCTGCCGCAAGGTGTGGATTTTCATTTGGCGAGCGCCGCGAAGCGATCGGAGACGGCATTCCAGTGGATGACATTCCACCACGCGGTGACGTAGTCGGCGCGGCGGTTCTGATAGTGGAGGTAATAGGCGTGCTCCCAGACATCGATGCCGAGGATGGGGGTGCCGGTTTCGTTTTCCGGGACCAGGCCCTTCATCAGCGGGTTGTCCTGGTTGGGCGTGCTGGTGACGGCGAGCTTGCCATTGCGGTGGATCAACCAGGCCCAGCCGGAGCCGAAACGCTTGGCCGCGGCGTCGGACATCGCCTGCTTGAACGCGTCCATCGAGCCGAAGGCACCATTGATGGCGGCAGCGAGGGCGTCGGAGGCTTTGCCGGATTTCGCGGCGGGCGTCAGTGTTTCCCAGAACAGGGTGTGGTTCCAGTGGCCGCCGCCGTTATTGCGGAGGGCGGTGCGGACGGCTTCGTCGGCCACGGACGGGAGGTCGGCGAGGATGGTTTCGAGTGACTTGCCGGCGAGTCCGGTGACTTTCTCCATCGCGGCGTTGAGGTTGTTCACATAGCCCGCATGGTGCTTGCCGTGGTGGATTTCCATGGTGCGGGCATCAAGGTGCGGCTCGAGGGCATCGAACGCATATGGCAGGGCGGGCAGCGACTGGGCGGCGGCGCGGGCCCGGCCGGGCAGCAGCGCGGCTCCGGCGGCGGCAAGGGCTCCCATCTGGACGAACTGGCGGCGGTTGATGTGCGGTGTTTGTTGCATCACGCCAGTGAATTAGAACGGATGCGCCGGATTGCAAACGAGAAAGCGAATCAGGCGGGGTTCGCAATGCTTGCCACTTCGTCTTTGGAAACCCGCTCCCGCCGCGACCAAAATCCGTAGAGCGCGATCACCACGAAGCAGACGAATGGCAGGTAAAAGGAGCCCCGCGTCGCGGTGGTGCCAAGGAAGCCGTCGAGGTCGAGGATTCCACCCTGGATCCTCGGCATGAACGCGCCACCGACAATGGCGAGGATCAGGCCGGCCGAGGCGATCTTCGCATCAGGTCCGAGACCATGCAACGCGATGCCGTAAATCGTCGGGAACATCAGCGACATGCAGGCGGAGATGGCCATCAGCGAATACAAGCCGGCCATGCCATCCAGATGGATCGCGCCGAGCGTGGTGGCCATCGCCCCGATGGCGAGCAGTGTGAGCAGTTTTCCAGGCGAGATGTATTTGAGGAAGAAAGTGCAGATGAAACGGCTGCCCAGGAAAACCACCATCGCGCCGATGTTGTGGTTTTGCGCGGTGGCCTTGCTCATGCCGAGTTCGTTCTGCGCGTATTGGATGATGAAGGTCCAGCACATGATCTGCGCGCCCACATAGAAGGTCTGCGCCACCACGCCGCCGAGGTAATGGGGATTCCGGAACAAGCGCCCGAGGATGGCGGACAACGGCGAGCCCTCGCGCTCGTCGTCGCCATGCGAGGTGTGGGGAAGCTTGTTGAGGAGGAAAAGCACCATCACGCCGAGCACCACGAAGCCGATGATCATGTAAGGTGCCGCAACAATTCCAAGGTCGTGCTGCTGGAGTCCGGCATGGTTTGCGCCGGCAAAGGTCGCGACCTTCCCCGCCTTGTAGTCGGCGAGAACCGTGGAAAGATCCAGCTTGGCCGGATCCTCTCCGGCGTAGTGCGTTTTGATATATTCCCCGAGCACCGGATCCTTGAGCGGGTCCTTTTGCCTGGCCTGGAAGATCGGCAGCACATCGTATGCCGCTTCCGTTTCCCCGGCGGGGCCGTATTGGATCTGATAGGATTCGAAGTCGTTGCGAAAATCCTCGACTTGGAGATTTGAGAGGATGAACACGCTGGCCACCGTCATGCCGGTGAGCGAGCCGATCGGATTGAATGCCTGGGCGAGATTGAGGCGGCGGGTGGCGGTAGCCGGATCGCCCATCGAGAGGATGTAGGGATTGGCAGTGGTTTCAAGAAAGGCCAGGCCGAAGGTGAGGACATACAGGGCGATCAGGAAGAGATTGAAGCTGGCGTTGGAGGCAGCGGGCACACAGAGCAGGGCACCGAGCGCGTAGAGCGCGAGACCGAGGATGATGCCCGAGCGATAGCTGAACCGCCGGATGAAAAGCGCCGCAGGGATCGCCATCGTGCCGTAGCCACCGTAGAACGCCATCTGCACCCAGCTGCTTTGGGCGTTACTGATCACAAAGAGGTCCTTGAAGGCCGCGACGAGCGGATTGGTGATGTCGTTGGCGAATCCCCACAGAGAAAACAGCGAGGTGACCAGGATGAAGGACAGCAGGAACTTCTTCGGAACGACCGGAGCGGAGGAGCTGGACATGGGTTTGTGGGTTGTCCGGCGGCATGCATCGCCGCGGCGCTGAGGGGATTTGCCAGTTGTGCGGGGGCCTGACAAGCCTGCATGCCAGCCGCACGGCGGGAGTCCAGCGCGCGCCAAACTATGGTATCGACATTTCCGCCGCCGCGGCGGATGGATGGCCGCAGCGAAACATGGCAGGCAACGAACGCGTGGTGATCGTCGGTGGAGGCGTGGTGGGACTCTCTGCGGCATATCATTGCCTGCTGGCCGGACGGCCGGTGCGGGTGATCGAGCGCGGCGGCGAACACTCGACGAATTGCTCCACTGGCAACGCCGGAATGGTGGTGCCAAGCCATTTCGTGCCGCTGGCCGCGCCGGGCATGATCGCCAAGGGCCTGCGCTGGATGTTCAACCCGGAGAGTCCGTTCTACATCCGGCCGCGTCCCAACGCGGAATTGATCCGCTGGGCCTGGCTGTTCTGGCGGCATGCCAATGCCAGCCACGTGGCGCGCAGCCGCGAGTTGTTGCGCGACCTCAACCTGGAAAGCCGGCGGCTGTTTGCGGAACTCGCCGGTGAAGAAAACTTCGGCCTGCAACAACGCGGCCTGCTCATGTTATGCAAAACCTCCGAGGGCCTCGATGAGGAAGCCGGACTCGCCGCAGCCGCTGCCGAAATCGGCATCGAGGCGCGTGTGCTGGGCCCACGGGAAACCTCCCGCCTCGACCCTGGCATCGCGATGGACGTGGCCGGAGCCGTCCATTTTCCGCAGGACTGCCACTTGGACCCCGGGCGATTTCTGGACACGCTGCGGCGGCGCGTGGTTGCCATGGGCGGCGAGGTGATCGGGTCCGCCGTGGCCGATGGATTCGAAATTTCCGGCGGCCGTGTCAGCGCCTTGCGCGCCGGCGGCGAACGCCACGTGGGCAGCCACTTCGTGGTGGCCGGCGGGGTCTGGTCCCCTGCCCTGCTGCGGAAGCCCGGCCTGCGACTGCCAATGCAGGCCGGAAAGGGCTACTCACTCACCCTGCCCGCACCGCGCGAATTGCCGGAGCTGTGCTCGATCCTCGTCGAGGCCAAGGTGGCCGTCACGCCGATGGGCGGAAAACTCCGCTTCGCAGGCACCATGGAAATCGGCGGCAACGACCAGCGCGTCAACCGCCGCCGGGTGCGCGGCATCGTCCGCTCGGTGTCATCGTATTTTCCAGAATTCCGCGAGGAGGATTTCGAGGGCATTGCACCATGGGTCGGACTGCGGCCGGTGAGTCCGGACGGCTTGCCCTATCTCGGGAAGATCCCGGCCATCGACAACCTGATCGTCGCCACCGGCCATGCCATGATGGGCCTCAGCCTCGGCCCGGTCAGTGGCAGGCTCGTCGCCGAAATGGTGGCAGGCGTTAAAACCCATATCGACATCGCAAAACTCGCCCCCGCCCGCTTCGGATGACCGGTGGTTGAAATGATATCATTTTCCCAAACATGCAAACATCGATGGACAGCATATCAACTGGAACGATGCGGGTGATCGATTCCCATACCGGCGGCGAACCGACACGGGTGGTCGTTTCCGGCGCGCCGGACCTCGGCGGCGGAAGCATTGCCGAACGCGCGAGGGTATTCCGCGAGCGCCACGCCACATTCCGCCGCGCCATCGCCAACGAGCCGCGCGGGCACGATGCGATGGTCGGCGCGCTGTTGTTGGAACCCGGCGAGCCGGACTGCGCCTGTGGCGTGATTTTTTTCAACAACGTGGACCCGCTCCAGATGTGCATCCACGGCACCATCGGCCTGGTCGTCACGCTGGCGCACATGGGCTGCATCACGCCCGGACACCACCGGATCGAGACGCCCGTCGGCGTGATCGGCGCGGATTTCCACGGCGACGGCAGGGTGACCGTGACCAACGTCCCGAGCTGGCGGATGACGGCAGATGTAGCCGTTGATGTGCCCGGCCATGGCACCATCCGCGGCGATATCGCATGGGGCGGAAATTGGTTTTTCCTGATCGATGGACAGGGCCCGCCGGTCGAGCGCGGCCGCATCGAAGAACTCACCGCCTTCTGCCGCGCGGTGAAACAGGCGCTCGCAAACGCCCGGATCACCGGCGAGGGCGGTGCGGAAATCGACCACATCGAGGTCTTCGCCGCGCCCGGCGATCCTTCACGCGCCGAGAGCCGGAACTTCGTGCTCTGCCCGGGGAACGCCTATGACCGGTCCCCCTGCGGCACCGGCACCAGTGCCAAGCTCGCCTGCCTGCATGCCAAGGGGAAACTCCGCCCCGGAGAATTCTGGCGGCAGGCAGGTATCCTCGACACCGTCTTCACCGGTAGCTTCGAAGATCTCGGCGGCGGCCGCATCCTGCCGCGCGTCACCGGCACAGCATGGGTCACCGGCGAGTCGGTCTATCACCTCGACCCCACCGATCCCTTCCGCTTCGGCATCGGCTGAATCCGTGACCACTGGCACGCCGAATGGCGGCGGCGGCATTGGCACTCACCCGGCCTTCACCTTGTCCCACTCTGCGGTGTAGAGCGGCAGCTTGTCGCCGAGGTCGTCGATCGGTTCGCAACGCGCCAGCACATCGGCCGGCGGAAAGAGCACCTCGCTGCCGCGGAAATCCTCGCTCAGGTGGGGATAGGCGCTGCTGTTGGGCGCGCGGTAACCGATCCATTCCATGTTTTCCGCAGCCACCTCGGGATCGGTCAGGAAATTGATGAACGAATGCGCCAGCTCCACCTGTTTGGCGTCCTTCGGAATGCACAGGTCGTCGCAGGAGAAGGGAGCGCCCTCACGCGGGATGAAGACCGCAATGTCGTCATTCTCATCGACCACCTGCAGCAAGTCGCCGGCATAGCCGTGAACGAGATGGAATTCGCCGGAGGCGATGCCTGCCTTGTATTGCTCGTTCTCGAACTTCGCGATGTTCGATTTCCAACGGATCGCCACCTCGCGGGCGGCGGCCAACTGGGCGGGATCGGTCGAGTTGATGGAATGACCGAGGGATTTCAAAGCGGCACCCAGCACCTCGCGCATGTCGTCAAGCAGGGTGATGCGGCCTTTCAGCCCGGCACGGTCGAGCATTGACCATGAGTCCACCGGGTCTTTGACCTTCGATTTCAGATAGGCCAGACAGGTCGGGGCCGTCATATAAGGGATCGAATGATCCATCACCGGATCAAGCGCGGCCTTGAGGTGATCTTTGTCGATATGGGATGCATTCGAGATTTTCGCGAGGTCAAGGTCTTGCAACATGCCTTCACGATGCAGGGTTTTCACCATGTAGGAGGAAGGCACCAGCAGGTCGTAACCTCCGGCACCGGCCTTGAGTTTCGCATACATCGCCTCGTTCGAGTCAAAGGTATCGAGCAGGAGGTTGCATTGGAATTCCCGCTCGAAGCGCTTGGCCAGATCCGGATTCAGGTAATCGGCCCAGATAAAAACGGTGAGCGTGCTGCCATATTTCCTGCCACAGGACCCAAGGAAGGTGGAGGCGAAGGCGGCGGCGGAACCAGTGGCGAGAAAGTGGCGGCGTTTCATCGGCGGCGTTACTAACACGCGATACGTCCCCATGGGCAGGAAAAAATGGCGGATTGTTCATGGCCGCCATTCACAGGATGAGGCCGGGTTTGCAGAAACCAGCTACCAAGACACACCCATCTCTTTTTCCATGTCGACGCGAAAAGCAAAACGGCGGCCCCGTATAGGGGCCGCCGCTTGGATGGGTTGGCTGCCTTGAATGGAGCCCTGTATGGATCAAGGTTTGACCACCGAGACATCATCGACATACCAGCCGATGTAGTCGTCAGTGCTGCTGCCCACACCAGTCAGGGTCCATACGACCCGGATAGGCGCGCCACTCGGCAGGGCGTGCGGGCCGCTGTTCTGCCATGCGGCAGCGTTGGTGTTGTTGTCATTGATGGTCAGCGGAAAGACGCCCGACACAATTTCCACGTTGGTATTGGCATTGAGGATCCGAACCACTGCAGAGTCTCCAACCGGTATGTCGATGGCGTGAGCGAAACTCAGTTGGGCTCCCACCACGTTGGTGAGGTCGATCACCGGTGAAATCAGCCGGCTGTCTGTGGTCGGGTCCACGAAGTAGCCAGGATTACCGATATCGGTTCCCCAGCACTTGAGGGAGCCATTGTTGCCGGCGTTGACTACCCCACCGGGTCCGCCGGATGCAGGCGCGCCCCATGCCCAGGAGGTGCCGGCCACCTTGCTGATGGTGAACCCGCCGTCATCCGATTCAAAGTTCTCGGAAAACAGGACCGGATCGAGCGGTAAACCGCTGACACCCAAACGGGCGAACAGCTTGCCGCTGGTGCCGGCGAGCGCGGCTGGCATAGTCACCTCGACTTTGTCGATTCCCGGTGAGGCACCGTAAAAGTCGTTGGTTGCGACGATGCTGACACCATCGACGCCGTCTTGGGCCGTGGTCCAGGAATTCAGATCAGATGAATACTCCACGTAGACAGTCGCTGAAGGATCGCTGTTGGCCACATCCGCGCGGCGGAACGTGAAGACCAGCCCCGAGCCGTTGTTGAACGCTGTAGGCGCGATCGAAGCCGCATCATTGGCTGTCGGGTTGCCTCCCAACACATATTCGAGGCCGGTGACCAGACCATCGCCATCGAAGTCCACGTCGGAATAGGTGTTCGAGAAGCTCGGGAATCCGGATGCCCACAAATCATATGGGACGTAATTAAGCTTGAGCGAATTGCCCTCAACAACGAGTGCGTAGCCTTCAATCGGTGCATCCAGAGTCGGAGTGCCGGTGATTCCGGTTGAAGTCGTAAGCGTATAGCTCGCAAGAGTCGGCGTGCCGATGATCTTGATGGTTCCCGCGCTCAGGTTGTAAGTGCTGGTGGAAGTGGTCGGCGAGGCGACGTCAAACGCGAGCGACGCGCCGGAAGCTACGCTGATTGGCGAACTCTGGCTGCCACCCACCAGTGCGAGGGTGCCTTGGGACACCGTGGTGGCACCGGTGTAGGTGTTGGCCCCTTTCAGGATCCAGGTGCCGGCACCGGTTTTGGTCAGGGCGACGGGCGCGGTGGGATTGCCTGCCACCTGGTTGTTCTGGATGACACCCTCAATGGTGTTGTTTTCCGTATTGGTGCCGCCCAAGGTGAAGACCCGGGTCGGAGCAATGGTGTTGACCGTGTTGTTGGTGGGCGAATTGAATACAGGTGCACTGAAAACCAAGGCACCGTTGCCGTTATTCTCAATGGCACCGGCACCGGTGTCACCGGCAGCCGGCGTGGCGGAGTTGTCGCCGATCTGGATGGTGCGGTCGGTGGTCTCACCTGCGCCAACGTAACTCAAGGTCCCGTTGTTGACCGGGCCAGCGATGCCGATGATGATCACTCCATTTGCCGCCGTTACGGGTGCGCCGAAGCTGCTGGACGGGCTGCCACCGACCACGCTGTTGAGACTGCTGGCGACGACCGGACCGCCGAAAATCGACGTTCCCCCCGTGTAGGTATTGGCACCGGAAACAATCACCGTGGCGGTGGCGCTCTGTGGCCGGAACCTGATCCGGTAGTCATTCGGACCGTCATCGATGACTCCCGAAACCTCAAGTGAGGCACCGGTGGATGCACCAATCCGGGTGAGGTCGGCGTCCACGGTCACGTTGCCCGTCCAAACATTGGTGCCGGTGCGGCCGTTCAATACACCGAGGTTGTCCCCGCCTGCTCCGGCCAGGGTGATGTCTTCACCCGTAACGGTGATATCGTGGAGCTCGACCCTGGTGCCATCGGCGATGCTGTTGCCACTGGAGGGGCCACCCAAGGCGGCAGGATTCTGCAGGACAAGAACCCCGGCGCTGACCGCAGTGGGCCCATTGTAGGTGTTGGCACCGGTGAGGATCAGCGTTCCGGCACCCTGCTTGGTGAAACCGAAGCTGCCGCCGTCTTCAGAAATCGTCGCGCTGATGGTGGAGCTCCCGGTTCCACCGATCGATGTATCGGACTTCAAGACGAGTGAGGTGGTGTCAGAGAGCGTGACATTGCCGAGCTGCAGAGCACCATTGTTTTCGCTGTTGCCCATGCCGGCCACATTGATGGTGATACCCTCCTGATTGGCGCTGCTATTCCATGTGGCACCGCTGGGAATGTTCACCACCGCGCCAGCGCCGAAGGCACCTGCGTTCAGTTTCGAATTGAAGCCGCCGCTGCTGCCTAGGTTGACCGTGCCGGTGAAGCCGCTCAGGTTGCCACCGAGCGAGATATCAGAACCGTCCGCCGCGAAGGGATTGATGTTGAGGCTTGTGGTTCCAATGAGCCCGTTGCTCATGGAGAACGAACCTGCGGCAGCGGGAGTGATCGCAACGGTTCCGGCGTTGACCACGAGGTTGCCAGTGAAGGTGCCACCGCCCGCCAGGGTGAGGGTGCCGGCACCCAGCTTGGTGAGATCGACCGCGCCACCGCCGATCACACCGCCGATGGTCAGGTTGTTGGCACTGACGTCGATCGTGCGGTTTCCACCCATGGTCACCGCACCGGTGCCGAGATTCAGGCTTTCGGTTCCGATGAAGGTAAAATCACCGTTCCACAATTGCGGATTGTTGCCGGCGTTAACGAGGTTGGACACCGAGCTGTCCAAGCTGCCGCCGTTGATGGTAAGCAGGCCGGAGCCGATCGCATTGGCATTGCCCAATTGCAGGGTGCCTGCATTCAGGGTGGTGCCACCCGGGTAGCTGTTGGCATTGTTGATGCTGAGCTTGCCGGTGCCGTTCTTGACCAAAGCACCGGACGTGATGCCGAAGTTGCCGGAGCTGGTGATGACGTAGTCCTTGGTGCTGTTGTTGAAGACCGTGCTGTTCGGCGCGACATCCGCCGCATCGATGTTGACGCTGATGGATCCGGTGCCGGAAGCGTTGTCATTGAAGAGAACGTTGTCGTTGGTCAGATACAGGGTGCCTGCGTTGTCGGACACCTGCTTCCAGTTGTCGGCGGAGGCAACGTTCCACGCCCCGTCACCGTCACCTGTCCAATAAGGCGTGTCACCGGAGATGGTCAGAGTGATGGCCGTCCCGGAATCTCCAAGGGTGGGAGAGGCCACCTGGCGGGCCGAGAGACCACTGACGGTGCCCAGCACAAACTGGGCGGAACCCGCGCCGCCGACGCTGCCGCCGCCGTAGCTGATCAGCTCGTGGGTGGTATTGTCCGCCCAGCCAAGGGAGGATGCATTGATGGTCACCGTGCCGGCGGCATTGGTGGCGAGGTTCGTGGTGGCGATCGGGGCAGAGGCGTCGATGCTGTAGGTATTGACGGTGGCCCCGCCATTGAACGTCAACGTGCCGATGGCAAACGAAGCACCGGGTGCGCCGTTGTTGTTGGAAATGGTGCCACCGGTGGCGTTTCCGACCTCCACCGAGTTGATGCTTCCGCTGCCCGTGAGCGTGCCCTGGGTGAGCGTCACGGGGGAAGTCATCGGGGCGCTGCTGGATACCAGCAGTTTGCCCCCATCGGTATCGACGGTGATGGTGCTGCTGCCATTGATGCTTGCCGAACCAACGAGCGCAAGGGAGCCATTGTCAATGAGGGTGGGTCCGGTGTAAAGGCTGGTTCCAAAAAGCGACCAGGTTCCGGATGAATCGACCACGAGTTGGGCGGCACCGGTGTCAAGCCCGCCTCCAAGGGATCCCCCCGCACCTGCCAATGTCAGGCTGGAGCCGTTGCCGATGATCGTCGCCGGGTTGCCAAGATCGATGGTTCCAACGCCACCGATCCGGACCTCCGCACTTCCGAGAGTGACCGGTCCGGCATGGCTGCTCGGACTCGCGCTGCTGTTGATCAACGCGCCGCTGTTTGAAATGCCGGTGCCGCTGAGAGTGAGGGCGCTGGTATTGGCGATATTGAATCCATTCAAATCCAATACCGCACCGCTTGTCAAAATGGTGCTGGCACTGGACGAACCGAGGGCAGTGGATTCGCCCACAATGATCGTGCCCGCATTGAGGTTGATGGGACCGGACTGGGTGTTGGCGCTGGAGATGAGCAGCGTGCCAGTGCCGTGTTTATTGAAACCGGCTCCAGCCGCACCGCGGATCCCTCCGCTCATTTCGGCATCCACCGCGGCGAGCCCGTCGTTGATCTGCAAATCGCGGATGCCAGAGCCGATCTCCAGACCGTTCTGCCAATTGAGCGTGTGAGTGGCATCGGCCGCCCCGAGGATCAGTCTTTTGCCATTCATGCTACCGACGGTCGGCCCGACGGCACCGGATCCGAATACGACATAGCCGCCCGCGCCGCCCAGATTGACATTGCGATTGGCTCCGTATGCCGCGAAGCCGCCGTTGCCCCGCCAGTAGATTCTTCCATCGGGGGCGTATCCGCTGGACACCCCAGTGAGGCGGGTCATGTCGCCGTAAGCCCCGAGACCCACCATGCCATTGAGCGTCAAACCGGTTACAGGGAGCGCGGTGGGGCTGTCGAGGACCAGCACTCCACCAGTTGCGTAGGTGCCGCTGAGGTAGGTGTTGTCACCGGACAAATACAAGGTTCCGTTGCCGGTTTTCGACATCAGCGTTGAGGTGCCCGGCGCGCCACCGGTGATATCGGATGCGATGGTGGACGGGTTTGTGATGCTATTGACCGTGAAGTTCGTTGCGGTGGCCGGGCGGTTGATCGTGCCTCCCGAAAGGACGATGGAACCGGACTGGCTGCCAAAGGTGATGTTTCCGGCATTGACGATGCCACTGACGGTGATGGTGCCGGCACCCAGACCAGACGCGTTCGTGCCGAAATTCACCGCATCGGTCGCGGCAGCGGTCGCAAGCGTTGAAACGCTGTTGGTATCGACCGGCGAGGTCCCGGCGCTGCTTGTGCTCCAGCCTGAAGTGAGCGTTCCCAGAGTCGGATCGGCCCATGTGCCGGTGGCGTCACCGAAGCCGGGTGCGGAGTCGTTGCCATCCCAATAATAGGTGGCCGCATGAGCGCGGTGCATCGTGATGGACGAGCATGTGACGGTCACCGTGGCGAGCGCGAGAATGGTATTTCGGAAAAGACGAGGCTTCATGGATGTGGGTTTTTGGATTTGATGTGGTTCAGATGCGGATTGGTTTTGGTTTGGAAAGGAGGTGTCACCATCTGGCTTGAATGTGGCCCTCGCAGCACAAGGCTGCAGGCATTCGGATGATGATTGGTTTTATGTTTGTGTCTGCTGCGTGTCAGGTTTGGTTACTGGGTTACTTCAATGAAGTGCGATTTTATTGCCTCGTAAATTACTACCTTGGCATATCATGTCGAGTAAAAAAGGTGGTGCATTGAAAATTCCTGACAGAAATCTTAATCGATTGATTATCAGTGACTTAAGGTAATTCAGCATTGCCAACTTCTGCTCCCTGTGCGGCAAGGGACCCCGGTTCGTGAGCGCCCATGACTCCCGTGGAAAAGCGAAAAAGCCCCAAGCAGATCGCCAAGAAGCTGTGTTTGGCCGGTGATGCCTCAGCCGGCGGCGGGACCGTGGAGAAAGCCGCCGACACCTAGCCGAGGGCATTGGTGTCACCTCGCGGCCGGCCGGGTCAACCGCTGGGCCAGCGCAACCACCACGAAGGTAAGGGCAAGGATGAAGGTGGAAAGCGCGTTGATCACCGGTAGTTCGCGGCTCTTTTTGATCATCGAATAGACGAGCGTCGGCAGCGTGTCGGCGCCCGGGCCTTTGACAAAAAAAGTGACCACATAATCGTCGATCGAGAGCGTGAAGGCGAGGAGCCCGCCGGCGAGAATGCCGGGCGCGAGCAATGGCAGCGTCACACGGAGGAATGCCTGCAGGCGGGACGCCCCGAGGTCGCGCGCGGCCTCGACGATGTTCGAATCGAAATCCTGCAGGCGCGCCTGCACGACGAGGGCAACATAACTGATACAGAAAGTGACGTGGGCGATGCCGACGGTCAGCAGGTCAAGCGATTTGCCAAGCGCGACGAACAAGGTGAGCAGGCTCATGCCCATGAGCACGTCGGGCAGCACCAGCGGCACCGTGATGAGCAGGTGGTGGCGGTCCTGGAGGCGGGAGCGGTAAAGGTGCAGGGCGAAGGCAGCGGCGGTGCCCAGGACCATGGAGCCGATGCTGGCCGCCGCCGCCACAAGCAGTGAATTCCGCAAGGCCGCCAGCAGATCCTCGCGTTCCATCAGGCGGGCATACCATTGCAGGCTGAATCCCTGCCAACCGGTGCCATAACGCGAGCTATTGAAGGAGTTGAGCACCAGCAGCGCGATCGGCAGATAGAAAAATGCCAGCACGAGCAGCGTGGTCAGGAATGGGATTTTACTGCGGTGCATGGCTGGGAGGATTGTGGATTGTGGATGAATCCGGCATCCACGAGCCGCGATTCACTATCGGGTGCTTGGTTTCATTGTGCTGTCAGAGGAGTTGCATCTCCGGCGGCGCAGCAAAATCGGGATCAGCACGGCCAGCGTGAGCGCCCCGGACAGCGCGGCTGCCTGCGGGATATTGCGGTCGTTGAAATTCCGCTGTGCGATCTTGTTTCCGAGCATTTCGCTGTCCGTGCCGCCCACCATGTCGGGGATCACATAGGAGCCGAGCATCGGAATGAACACGACGAAAACGGCGGTGACGATGCCCTGCCGCACGCCCGGCAGAAACACCGAGACGAAGGCACGCAGCGGTTTCGCGCCAAGGTCGCGGGCCGCGTCCAGCAGGCCGAAGTCGAATTTTTCCGCCGCTGCGAACAGAGGGAGGATGGCAAAGGGAAGGAAGGTATAGACACTGACAAGCACCACCGCGCCGGCATTGTACAACAACGAATCCGCCGGACCCAGCAGATGAATGGCACGAAGGCACTGCGCCAGCATACCCTCGGCGTGCAGGATCTGCTGCCATGCGAAGACGCGGATCACGAAATTCGTCCAGAACGGGACAATCACCAGAAGCAGTAGTCTGGCCCGCCATGCGTGGGCCAGCCGGGCCATGTAAAATGCCACCGGCAGGGCTAGCACGAGGCACAGCACGGTGGTGAGCGCGCTGATCCAGAATGTGCGCCACGCGAGTTCGGGATAGCTCGGATTCGCCAGCGCGCGCACGGCTGCGGTGCTCCAGCCCTCACCGATCCCTCCCTGGGGCAGCGAGGGTTTGAAGGCGATGAAAAAGACAATCAGCAGCGGCACCAGAACGAAAGCCACCAGCCATGCGAGGCTGGGCAGGGTGAGCAGGATCTCGGCGCGGCGTTTTTGCATTCGGTTCAATCCTCGTCCGGCAGCGTGAGCAGCGTTTCGTCCTCGCTGTGGTATTGCTCCAACAGATATCCGTCGTTGGCGTGCCAGCGGATCCACACCTTGTCGCCCCACACGGGCGGTTGTTCGTCCAACAGGAACTTGCGGTGCTGTATTTCCGCGCACAAGCGCCACTCGCCGCAGCGCACCCAGTAGCGGGTGCGCGCGCCGAAGTAGATCACATCCTCCACGATGCCCTGCACCGCATTGTCGAGCGGACCGGCGGACGGCTGTTCGCGCGAGACGAGGATTTTTTCCGGTCGCAGCGACAAATGCACCAGGTCGCCGGGGTGCACCGGCTTGTCGCGGTCGATGACGATTTCGCCGAGTCCATCGACGCAGGCGCGGGAAAACTCCCCTTCGAGCGGCATTCCGACGGTGGCGTCGAGGAAATTGGTGTCGCCGATGAAGGCGGCGACGAAGGAAGTGCGCGGCGCTTCATAGATCTCGGCAGGGCGTCCGATTTGTTCGACCTTGCCGCAGTGCATCACGGCGATGCGGTCGGATATCGACATCGCCTCGCCTTGGTCGTGGGTGACATAGATGAAGGTGATGCCCACCTCGTCGTGGATGGCATCGAGTTCCACCAGCAGGCGCTGGCGCAGCTTCAGGTCGAGCGCGGCGAGCGGTTCGTCGAGCAGGAGGACGCGCGGTTTGTTGACCAGCGCGCGGGCGATGGCGACGCGTTGTTTCTGGCCGCCGGAAACCTGCGCGGGCTTCTTGTCGGCGTGCGGGGTCAGATCGACGAGATCGAGCATCCGGTCCACCTGGTTTCGGATTTCGTTTTTCGGGCGTTTTGCAATGCGCAGGCCGAAGGCGATGTTGTCGCGAATGCTGAGATGAGGAAACAAGGCATAACTCTGGAACACCGTGTTGACCGGGCGCTCGTCGGGCGGCAGCCCGGTGATGTCGCGGCCTTCCAGCAGGATGCGCCCGGCATCCGGTGTTTCGAAGCCCGCGCACATGCGCAGCAGTGTGGTCTTGCCGCAGCCCGAGGGGCCGAGCAGCGAGAACACCTCGCCTTTTTCGATCTCGATCGTCACGGCATCCACCGCGGTGAACGACCCGAAGCGCTTGGTCACGTTCTCGAAACGCAGCAATGGGGGCATGTCGCGCCGAAGCACGCAGGAATCGTGCCGCGCTGTCGATGGAAATGTGTAATCTGTCGGAATCCCGTCATCGCCCAGCTTCTGCGGCTTGCCCCGGGCCTGCGGGCCTGCGATCGCAGGGCATGCGCATCCTGAGAATCACCATTCCCGCCGTATTCGCGGCCGGTTGTTCGCCGCTGGCGGATGGGCCCGTGAATCCGCCTGCGGCCATAACGCGGGCACTGCCCGATGTTCCAGAGCCGGCCCGGCTTGCGAAACCACCAGCGCCAGATCCGGTGCAATCGCCACGGTTGAAGCGCGTGACGCTTTCCGGAGTGGTTTTCGAGGGTGTGGCCTTCGATGCGCGACGGCAGCGGCTGGTGGTGGTGGAGCAGCAGGGGGTGCCGGGGCAGCGTTTTCCGGATGCGGAAAGCGCCGCGCGATCCATCGGTGGCATTGCTGCGGTGAACGGCGGATTTTTCACGCCTGTGGGCGACCCGCTCGGGCTGGTGATCGCGAGTGGAAGGCCGTTCGGGGCATGGAATTCCGCCAGTTCGCTGGGCAGCGGCGTATGGCATGCGGATGGCACCGGAAAGATGGCCATCAGCCGTCGGCAGTTGCTGGGCAAGGCCCGTGCGATGGCCATGCGGGAGCTGTTGCAAGCGGGCCCGCTGCTGGTGGGAAACGGGCGCGCGGTCGGCGGCTTGGAAAACACCAAGAGCAGTGCCCGCACGATGATCCTGTGGGATGGCGGCGAGCGCTGGTGGATCGGTCGTGCAGCGCCTTGCACGCTGGCCCGCTGTGCGGAAATCCTGGCCACGTCATCGCCATCCGGATGGCCGGTGAAAGCGGCGCTCAATCTCGATGGCGGGCGATCCTCCGAATTGTGGGTTTCGGAAAAAATCTCCGGCGGTCCGTTGAAATCGCGGCCGCTTTGGAACCGCCCGGTGCGCAATTTCCTGGTGCTGGAATGACATTCAAGCGGCGGGAAACGCGCGTTAGTGCCTTACAGCGCGAACCTTGGCGACTGGCTGAGAAACTCGCGCGGATTCCCGTAGATCACCCGCTCGACGGCATCGGCCAGGTGCCCGCGTGATTTCATGCGCAGCGCGCATTGCGGCACGGCGAGCGGATCGGACACACCCCAGTCGCAGGCGGAGTTGAGCCACAAGCGCTCCGGGCCATGGACCTCGAGCATGTCGATCGCGCGGTCGAGCGAGCATTTGCTCTCGGGGTAAAGCGTCATGCCCGCCCAGTAGCCGGCATCCAGCACCATCGTGACGGTGTGCTCCTCCACGTGATCGATGATGACGCGCGAGCGGTCGAGTTTTGAAAAATTCGCCAGTGATTCCAGCGTCAGCCGCGTCCCCTTGAGCTTGTCTTCGAGATGCGGAGTGTGAATCAGGACCGGCAGGTCGTGATCGAGTGCGATCTGCACGTGCTCCTCGAAAATCGCCTGTTCGTTGCGCGTGTTCTTGTTGAAGCCGATCTCGCCGATGCCGAGCACGTTGCCGCACCGGATGAAATCCGGAATCAACGCCATCACCTCGCGGGCGAACACCGGGTCGTCCGCCTCCTTCGGATTGATGCACAACCAGCAGAAGTGGCGGATGCCGAATTTCGCCGCACGCTTCGGCTCATACTCGGTGAGCTGGCGGAAATAATCGTAAAACCCCTGCGCCGAGCTGCGGTCGAAACCGGCCCAGAACGCGGGTTCACACAAGGCCTCGCAGCCGGCGAGCGCGAGCTTCTGGTAGTCATCCGTTGTGCGGCTGACCATGTGGGCGTGGGGTTCAATGTAGCGCATATGGCCGGAAAAATGGTAAATTTCAGAAATCGGCGGGTGGAGGAGCACCGTAGGCACCTTGTCGCTTCGCCTGCGGGATCGGTTCGGTGGATGGATCGGACATGGCCTCCAGGATCGCCCGCGCCCGGTCGCCGCGCGATTCCAGCAGCACGGGCAGCGCGGACCGCAGCGCGGCCAACCGGAAATCGTCATCGCCTGCGGCGCGGTCCATGCGGTCGAGGAACGCCGCCAAGTCCAGCAACTTGTGGCGCGCATCGATGAATTGCAAATCCAGCAGCTGTTTCTTCTGCGGCATGCCTGCGGGTTACTCCCGCAGGCAATGATTGGTCAACCCCGGAAAATCGGATTGTCCGTGCGCGCGCAAGCAGACCGCTGGCAGGACGGGTGGAAGCGCTGCTTTCGGCATGGACGGCGGAGCCATCGGAACGCGGAGGGCGCGCGTAACGATCGATCGCACGACCCGCTGTTTCCTGCGCTTGCGTGTCCGCCGTCCATGACGAACATCCGTCTGCCCGCCAATCCCCGAACCTTCATGAAACCCGCCATCCTCCTGGCACTGCTCGTGCTGCCGGCACAGGCACAGATACGCGCCATCTTTGAAATCATCGAAACCCCGGCCGGCAACCCACTGGGTGACGTGGTGGTGGAGCTGCAATACGACAAGACGCCGCAGACCGTGGCGAACTTCATCGGCCTCGCCGAGGCCACCCGCCCGTGTTATGACGCCGGCACCGGCGCGGTCCGGCCGAAGCACTTCTACACCGGCGAGCCATTCTACCGGGTGGTCAATGACCCCGGATTCAAGATCGCGCAGACCGGATCCGGCAACGGGACCAACTCGGGCGGCGGTCCGGGCTACAATTTCCGCGATGAATTCCACCCTGGGCTCCGGCATGATCCCTACGTGCTTGCCATGGCCAACTCCGGCCCGAACACCAACGGCAGCCAGATTTACCTCACCGGCAGTGCCGCCATCCCCTCGCTCGATGGCAAGCACACCGTCTTCGGCCTCGTCACCGATCCCGCCAGCCGCACGACGATCGATCGAATCATGGCTGCGGGAACCAATCGCACCCGCATCGGGAACCTCGTCATCCAGCGCGAAGGCCCGGATGCGCTGGCGTTCGACACATCCGGCCAGAACCTGCCCATTTACCAGGCCGTGCCAGGGGCCTTGTCCGTGAATATCTCTGCGGGGATTTATGATGTTTCCTATACACCGGCCATCAGTGTGACCGGCGATTCCGTTTTCAGCGTATCCATGAGCACCGATCTGAAAACATGGAATTTCATCGGCCGCCTGCGGCCAGGCAGCCCTTTGGTTCAAGGATCGCCGATAAGCTTTCCTTTCGCGCAGGAAACAAAGGAATTTTATCATATCTCCCTGCTTCGGAACCCGGATGCCCTGCGCCAGGAATGGCTCGCCGGCAGAACCATGGTTCTGAATTTCGCGGGAGGAATTGCCTACACATTGACATACGGTTCGGGCGGGGCTTCCGGAACGCTGGTGGTTTCATCCAATCCGAGCCAGGCGATTCCCTTCCAACTGCTGCAGCATGAGCCGGATGCCTATGGAGCTGCGTTGGTGGTGAATCCATATCCCTATCCGGCATTACGGATTGTGGCGGGTTATGACACCGCCACCGGAACGCAGGTCACGGGGCGTCATTCGAGCTCGCAATGGAATGGCGCGAATTGGGCCGCCATGGGCTCCGGTGCCCTCACGCTGAGCAGGTAGGCACGGTGGCGGGTGGCGGGTCAGGCCACAGCCGGCTCGGTGAGGCCGCTGCGGACCAGAAGCGGTTCGAGCTCCGGATCGCGGCCCATGAAGCGGCGGTAGAGTTCGTCCACGGGGGCGGCGTTCCCCTGGCTGAGGATGTGTTGGCGGAACGAGCGGCCGGTTTCCGGATTGAGGACACCCTCGTCCTGGAAGCGGGTGAAGGCGTCGGCATCGAGCACCTCGGCCCACTTGTAGGAATAATAGCCCGCGGCATAGCCGGTGGGGCTGCCAAACAAGTGGTTGAAATGCCGCAGAATGGTCGGCCCCGCCGTCTTGAGCGGTGCCCGGTAATCGGCGAGGATCTCGCGGTCGATCTCATCCAGATCGCGACCGCGCCATTTTTCAACATGAATGTGCAATTCGAGGTCGATCCTGCCCAGTGAGAGCTGCCGCATGAAGGCGGTGGCGCTCATGTAATTGCGCGCGGCGATCATTTTGTCGAACAGCGCGCCGGGAATCGGCTCGCCGGTGTCGTAGTGGCGCGCAAAGAGATCGAGCGACTCGCGATGCCAGCAGAAATTTTCCATGATCTGGGAGGGCAGCTCGACGAAATCCCACGGCACGTTGGTGCCGGAGAGCGACTTCACCGGCACCTCGCTGAGCATGCCATGGAGCAGGTGGCCGAATTCATGGAAGATCGTTTCCACCTCGCCGTGGGTGAGCAGTGCGGGCTTGCCATCCACCGGCGGGCTCATGTTGCCGACGATCAGGCCGAGGTGCGGCTCACCCGGAGCGCCGGTGTGCAGCGAGTTCATCCACGCGCCGCCGCGTTTGGATTCACGGGGATGCCAGTCGGCATAAAACGATCCGAGGTGGCGGCCGGTCGCGGAGTCGTGGATTTCATAAAACGAGACCTCCGGGTGCCAAACCTCGACCTTCTCCTCCGGCGCAGGGTTTGCCTGGCCGGCTGCCAGGAAAACGGTGTCCATCTGGGTGATGGTGATGCCGAAGAGGCGCGCGGCGATTTCGAACATGCCGGACATGACACCATCGACCGGGAAATACGGCCGCAGCTGCTCGGCATCGAGGTCATAGTTCTCCTTGCGCTGGCGCTCGGCCCAGTAGGTGGTTTCCCATGGTTCCAACAGGTCCACGGGCCTGCCGGTTTTCGCGGCCTTGTATTGCGCGAGCTGACGGAAGTCGGCGAGGAAAGCGGGCTTCACACGGCGGTGCATGCCTTCCACGAATTCGAGCGCGCCGGCACCGGTCTTGGCCATGCGGCGCAACAAGGCCAAGTCGGCAAAATGCTCCTGGCCGAGGATTTCCGCCTTCTCATGGCGCAGCTCGATGATTTTCCAGACGAGCGCGGAGTTGTCATGCTTGCCATGGCCGCCGATTTGCCCCGCGGCCTCCCAGACCTGGCGGCGGATCGAATCGTCCTCGAGGTATTGCATGATGGGGAACATCGAGGGGAACTGGAGCGTGAAGCGCCATGCCGGCTTGCCATCCGTGGCGAGGCCCTTGGTGCCCGCATTGGCGGCGGCGGCGGCCTTGGCGGAATCCGGCAGGCCGGCGAGCTTCGATTCATCTTCAATCACGAGCTCCCAGGCGTTGGTGGAGTCGAGCACGTTTTCGGAGTATTGCTTGGTGAGCTTGGAAAGCTCGGATTCGATTTGCGCCACGCGCTGTTTCCGGTCTGGCGGCAGGTCGGCACCGGATTGGCGGAAGTCGTCCATGGTTTCCTGAACGAAGCGTTTTTCCACGGGATCGAGTGTTTCGACCGCACGGCTTTCCCCGAAGGCCTTGAGTGTTTGCCACAAGCGCTCGTTGAGCGGGATCGAGGAATAGAATCCACTGACTTCCGGCAACATCCGGTTGAGCGCCTCGCGGCGCGCGGGTTGGTCCTCCACGGAATCGAGGTGCTGCAGGCGGCCCCAGCCACGGCTGAGGTCCTCGGTGGCGTTTTCGAGCGCGAGAAAAGTGGACTCATAGGTCAGCGACTCGGGATCCTGGGCGCAGATCGCCTCGATGGCCGCAGCGGCGTTTTCGAGCGCATGGCGGATGTCGGGCTCGACACGGTCGGCAGTGAGCCTGGACCAGCAGACGTGGAGGTCGGGTGAGAGAAACGGATGAATGGCGGCGGGGTGGTTTTTCATGGGTCGGTGGGGAAAGCTTCGAGGATGCGGTCGATTTCGGCGACGCGCTCCCATGGCAGGCGTTTGCGTTGGTATTTGTTGAAAACGATATCGCGCAGCTCAAGCCAGACCGAGGCGGGCACTTGGCGGAGGTCCTCCCAGACGGGATTGCGCTTGATGGTGGTGGTCATGATGGTCCAGCGCCCGCCGATGTAGTTGGCGCGGTAGTAGGTTTTTCCAGCGCCGGTTTTGTCGAACCATTCGTGACTTTCCATGCCGCGCCAGTGTGGCCCGGCACCCGGGCCGGACAAGGACGAATCTCGCTTGCCATCGGAGTGGGTCCGCGTCTTGCTTGCCACATGATCCTGCGCAAAGCCCTCGCATTGTTCCTGACCGTGGCACTCGCCCCTGCACTGCCTGCAGCCGTTTCACTGCCCGCCGAGAACACCGCCGCCCTTCCGGCCGATGCCGAAGGTCCCGCGAAGCCCGCGCTCGACGCCTTCAATGCCGGCCAGCACGCAAAAGCGGTGGAACTGGCCAAACCGCTCGCGGAGGCAGGCAATGCCGATGCGCTGTATTTGATGGGTTATGCCCACGAGACCGGCCAGGGAGCGCAGGCCTCGCGCGAGGAGGCGCTCGCCTGGTATCGCAAGGCGGCAGCCGCAAAGCACAACGACGCCAGCTACCGCATGGCCTTCATCCTGCTCGCCTCGGAAGATGAAAAGGAACGCGAACAAGCCCGCGAGAGCCTGGAATCCGCCGCCCAAAGCGATGTCTCAGTGGCCGGCCGTATCCTTGGCGACGCCTACCTGCGTGGCCGCCTCAGCCCCGCGCCCGATCCGGACAAGGCGGCATCCTGGTGGCAGCGCGCGGCGGATGCCGGCGACATCCCATCACTCCTTTTGCTTGGCCGGTTTTATGACGGCCAGTTCGGCTTCCCGGAGCTGCGGGATTTGAAAAAAGCAATCGATTCCTACACCAAGGCCGCGGATTCCGGCAATGTTGGTGCCATGGTCGCGCTCGGTTCGCGCCTGCTCAATGGCGAGAAGGAAATCCGCGATGAAAAAAAGGCCCGCGTGTGGCTCCAGAAGGCAATCGATGCCAAGGAATACTCCGCTTACCTCGCGCTCGGCGATTTCGAGGAAAACGTCAATCAGGACCTCAAGGCCGCCTTCGCCCAATACGAACGCGGCAAGGATGCCGGGCAGGTCGATTGCATGCTGCGCGCAGCGGTGTTTCACATGGAGGGCAAAGGCACGGAAAAGGATGTCCAGCGAGGCCTCGACATCCTCGACCAAGCAGCCAAGGCGGGCAATCCGCTGGCGCATTTCCGACTCGCGGCACATGCCTTCTCCGCCAAGGAACCCGATCTCCTCCGCGGCTACGCCCACCTCGTTTCCGCCGCCAATTCCAACTTCGTCGAGGCGCAGAACGAACTCGGACTACTCTACCTCTCCGACCGCCTGCAAGTGGCGGATCCGACCGCCGGCGTGTCCTGGCTCGCCCGCGCTGCGAGAAATGGCCACCCGGCCGCGCAGAACAACCTGGCGACTTTGTATGAAAAAGGCCTCGCGGGTCTCGACCGCAACTTGGAAAACGCCGGCCAGCTTTACTCGCTCGCCGCCAATCAAGGCCACCCCGCCGCCACGCTTGCTCTGGCCCGCATGCACCGTGACGGCACCGGCATTGATGCCGACCCCGTGAAAGCCTGGGCGCTTGCCTCGCTGGCCGACGAACGTGGGGCGGATGAAGCTGCGGATATGGTCAAATCCATCGGCAGCAAACTCAGCGAGCAACAACGGGTCGCCGCTGCGAAAATGCTCGCCGACATCAAATCCGGCAAAGCGCCTGCCACCACGGAAGCCAAAGGCGAATAAGCTCCCCCGCCCGGTTTCACCATGACCCTCGGCATTCTCGGCTCGGGCTCCGGCTCGAACATGCAGGCCATCCTCGACGCCATCGCCAGCGGCACGCTCGACGCCCGCGTCGCGCTCGTCCTTTCCGACAATCCCGACGCCTACATTCTCGAACGCGCGCGCAGCCACGGGATCGAATCCGGCGTGATCGACTGCCACGGCTTCCGCACGAAATTCCCCGGGGATGCCCAGCGCGAAACCGCAAACCGCCTCAAGGCCGCGGGAGTCGAACTCGTCTGCCTCGCCGGCTTCATGCGGATGGTGAAACGCCCGTTGCTGGAGGCATTTCCCGGGCGCATCATCAACATCCACCCTGCCCTGCTGCCCGCGTTTCCCGGACTCGAGGCATGGAAGCAGGCGCTCGACGCCGGTGTCCCGGAAACCGGCGCGACCGTCCACTACGTGGATGAAGGCATGGATACCGGCCCGGTGATTCTTCAGGAAACAGTGCCCGTTCTCCACGGCGACACCACCGAAACGCTGCACGCGCGTATCCAGAAGGTGGAACACCGGATTTATCCCGCAGCCATCCGCCTGATCGCCGCCCGCAGTGCAGTGCGCTAGAATCGTTGCCCTGTGTGCGCCTATCCTCCCCCGAGCCAGCCGGCCGCGAGACCGGCGAGCGCACCTAGACCCACCACGGCCGTCACTCCGCACTTGCCGAAACGCAAGAGCAGCCAGAACACCGCTGCCAGCGCCAGTGGCAGCAGGTCGGTTTCCCCCGGTTCAGGCACCACCACACTCCAGCCGAACCAAACAGCGAGATTGGCGATCACGCCGACCACTGCAGCGGTCACCACGGCAAGCGCACCAGCAAGGCGCGGATTGCCGAGCGCGCGCTCGATCCATGGCCCACCGGCGAAAATGAACAGAAAACCGGGCACAAAGGTCGCCCACACGGTGAGAAACGATCCAATGCTCGCGGCAGCCAGCGGCGAGAGCGTGCCGGGCGAATTCCAAGCGCCGAGGAAACCAACGAATTGCAGCACCAGCACCAGCGGGCCGGGAGTCGTTTCCGCGAGGCCCAGGCCGTCGATCATCTGGCCGGGCGTGAGCCAGCCATGGGTTTCCACTGCCTGCTGGGCCACGTAGGGCAGAACCGCATAGGCACCGCCGAAGGTGAGCAGCGCGGCCTTGCTGAAAAATGCCGAACCGATGGTGAGCGTGTGCGATTTCCCCAACACCGCGAGGCAGGCCACCAGCGGTGCAAGCCACAGCGCAAGCCACAGCGCGCATTGGCCGAGCGTGCGTTTCCATGATGCCGCAGCCACGCGCCCTGCGCAGATATCATTATCATCCCAATCCGGCTTCTCCCGCGCCGCGAGCCGCTTGCCGAAGATGAGGCCGACAACCAGCGCGGCGGTCACGACCCATGGAAACGGCAGCTTGAAAACCAACAGCGCCAGCAATGCCGCCACGGCCACGCCACACAACCACGGATGATGCAGCACTTTTTTCCCGATCCGCAGCATGGCCGCCACCACGATGGCCATCACCGCGGCCTTCAGCCCGTAAAACACCCATTCCACCCATCGGAGCTCTCCCTGATAGACATACAGGCAGGACATGCACCATATCAGCAACGCGCCCGGCAGCACGAAGAGCGTGCCAGCCACGATGCCGCCGCGCGGGCCATGCAGCAGCCATCCGGTGTGGATCGCGAGTTGCTGCGCCTCCGGCCCGGGCAGCAACATGCAATAATTCAACGCATGAAGGAACCGCCGCTCGCAGAGCCAGCCGCGGCGCTCGACCAACTCGCGGTGCATCAGCGCGATCTGTCCCGCCGGGCCGCCGAAACCCAGCAGGCCGATCTTGATCCACACGGGCAGGGCTTCACGGAAAGTCGGTGCTGCGGATTTTCCGTTCATCGGCCGCGCAGGCATAGTGCCGTCCGCCATCTTGAACAACGATCTTTTCGCCGTGCGGCCGGCGGTGGATCACCTGCGCGATTCAATCCGCCAAGACCTCAATCCCCAACAGACACACGTCGTCATCGAAGTGCCGGGCCTCGGAAAACGCCAGCACACTGCCGAGAATGTCGTCCAAAAGGCATTCCAGCGTGTCGCCGGAATGACCGGCGATGATATCGATCAAACGACGCTCGAAAAACGGCTCGCCCTCGTGGTTTTCCGCCTCCAACACCCCGTCGGTGAAGAGAATCATGCGCTTGAATGCCGCAAGCCTGATCGAGCCGGCCGGGTATTGCGAATTCCGGCTGAGCCCCAGCGCGGGACCGCGGGCATCGCGCCCGGTGGCGATCTGGCACGCCCCATCAGCCACCTCGACCACCGGCCCGGGATGCCCGGCGCAAGCAAACTGGAAGATGCCCGCCGCGGGATCGATCACTCCGTAAAACGCGGTCGCGAACATGGTGGTGCCGGCACGTTCCAAAATCGATGCCAGCCCGTCGTTGAGACCATGCAGGAATGCCGCGGGATCAGTGGCCTGCGCACGCTGCTTTTCGATCAAGCCGCGCAGCATCGCCACAATCAGCGCAGAACGCACGCCATGCCCCATGACATCGCAAATCAACACACCCGCGCGGCCAGCCGGCAGCGGGATGACCTCGAAAAAATCCCCCGCCAAACCGGAAATCGGGATGTAACGCGAACCGAAACGGAAACGCTTGCCGCCAGCCTGCAGCTCGGTGAAATCCATGGTCGCAAATGCCTGTTGGATCTCGCGCGCCAGCATCACCTCTTCTTCGTAGATGTGGTTTTTCTCCTGCAGTTCCGCGGCCAGCTCGGTCGCCTTGCGCTGGGCCATGACAATGTGCGTCACGTCATTGGAAACCCCGAAGGTGCCCATGATGTTGCCATTGCGGTCGCGCCAGGGAAACTTTGAGGTCATCACCCAGGTCTCCTCGCCATTCGTCCAAACCTCGTGCTCCAGCTGCCCGGAAACCGGCTCGCCAGTCTCGATAATGCGCCGCTCGTCGGCCTCGGCCGGCTTCCAGTGATCCTCATTGAAAAAATCGCGGTCGTGCTTGCCGGTGAGTTCGGAACCCTGCTCGAGCCCCACCCACTCGGCCATGTGCTTGTTGGCCATCACGATGTGTGATGCCAGGTCCTTGAAATAGATCTGCACCGGCACATGATCGATCAACTGGCGCAGCAGATAGCGCTCCTCATCCACTTGGGCTTCCGCCTGTTTGCGACGGCTGATGTCTATCATCGAGCCCGCGATGCGGTAGGTCCGTCCTTCGCGGTCGCGCACCGCGGTGCCGCGGATGCGGAGCCACCGCCAGTCTCCCGAGCCGGTGCGGATACGGGCATCCACCGCCAGCGTCTCCGGACCATTGCGGCCCAGCACCTGGTCCATCGCACGCTGGAATTTCATCCGCTCCTCCGGGTGGATCCACTCGTAAGGCGGCTGGAAAAGATGCGGCGCGTGCCCTTTGCCACATTCGAGAAACTCCAGGATCCGGCGCGAATAATAGATCTCTCCGCGGTCCGTCCACCAATCCCAGATACCCTCGTTCGACGCCTTGAGCGCCAACTCCAGGCGCTCCAGCTTCACGGCGTCCCGATCACAGAAACCATGGCGTTGCTCTTCCATGCCATGCCACTATGGGGCCTGGTGCCCGAAAGAGCAAGGTTGCGTTCCAGACCGCTGAAAAATGCCATTCTCCCCGTGTGGTAGAACGCCGTGATTTTTTAGCCCGTTTTCCCGGTTGACACCCCAGGATCGTCCCCCTAGCTTGCGTGCCCCTTCGCGCGCACGGTCGGTGCCGAAGGTATTTTTCCCAACCAATCGAATGAAGACGTTTTCCGCCAAGCCCCACGAAGTCGAACGCAAGTGGTATGTGATCGACGCCAAGGACAAGATCCTCGGTCAAGTGGCCGTTGAAGCCGCGCGCCTGCTCCGCGGCAAGCACAAGCCGATATTCACCTCGCACATCGACACCGGCGATTTCGTGGTCGTGATCAATGCCGACAAGGTGGTGCTGAGCGGTGCCAAGGAACACCAGAAGATCTACACCCGTTTCTCCGGCTACGTCGGCGGGCAGAAATCCGAAACCCCGCGCATGGTCCGCGAGCGTCGGCCCGTCCTGCTCGTTGAGCGCGCGGTTTACGGCATGCTGCCCAAAACCCGCCTCGGCAAGGCGCAATACACCAAGCTCAAGGTTTACGCCGGTGCCGGGCACCCGCATGAAGCGCAACAGCCCGCCGAGCACGCCGTCCGCTGATTTCATCACCCCATCACTTTTCCCATCCCATGACTGCCACTCCCACCCAAAGCGCCACCGGCCGCCGCAAAACCGCCGTGGCCCACGTCTGGCTCACCGAAGGCACCGGCCAGATCACCATCAACCACCGCTCCTTCGAGGATTACCTGCCAAGCTTGGAACTGCAAAACAGCGTTCTCGCCCCATTCCATGCAGCCAACCTCTCTAACAAATACGACGTCAAGGTCTCCGTCAAGGGAGGCGGTCCCGTCGCCCAGGCCGTGGCCATCCGCCATGCCATCTCACGCAGCCTCACCCAGCTTGACGCCGAGACCCGCAAGATCATCAAGCCACTCGGCTTCCTGACCCGAGATCCGCGCATGAAGGAGCGCAAGAAGTCCGGCCAACCCGGTGCCCGCAAGCGCTTCCAGTTCTCCAAGCGCTGATCGCCCACACCCTCCGTCTTTCCCGGAAATCGCCGCGCTCCCAGTGGAGTGCGGCTTTTTCATGCCGCTGTAGCCAATGCGGTGCGATTCCAGCAATCATGCCAATGGATCAGGTCCTCCTGCCAAAATATCACAATCCATTCACACACGCCACGCCATGTGAGGCGTTTTTGCCACAGCCGAGGTGCTCGACCCGCCCGCAAAGACCACCGGATGCAGGTCCGGCAACGGAATTGAGATTGCCGGACACCGGTGCGACCCGCTAGCGTGCCTTCCGCTTGACCCAAGCTCCCGCGGCGCAGGCAACAAAACCGGCATGATCCGGAGATGGACGAAGTTGCAGATACCATGCCCGACAAGCTCGCCGCTTGTGCCTTTGCGCTTTTTTCACAGCGCGGCATCGAACGCGTCCGGATGGACGACATCGCTCGTAGCGCCGGCGTGACCAAGGGCAGCCTCTATTGGCATTACAGCTCGAAGGACGAAGTGATCCATGCCGCTTGCCGGCATTACTACCTCAGCTGGACCAAGCAGATGGAATGCGAAACCGCGAAGGCAGCCACGCCTGCCGGAAAACTGAGACACGCCATCCGCTCGTCGGTTCATACCTGCCTGATTGATGAAAACAACCGCACCTTCACCTTGGAGCTGTTCACCCTGTCCATTCACGACAAAGAGGTGCGCGACGGCTGGCGCATCTTCTTCGACGGAGTGAAGGCATTCTACACAACCCTGCTCCAGAATGCCATGGCCTGTGGCGAGGTGCCAGAGGGCGATCCGGCGGCCGCTGTCGATCTGATGCTCGCGGCCATGGAGGGCTACAAACTCCGCGCTTTGTTCGAGCCCGGTCTTTGCGCCCGCAATGCGGAACGGCGGATCACCTCGCTGCTGCTGGAAATCATCGGGGTCCAAGCGTGATTTCCCTCCAGCACATGAAAGATCCCACGCTTGCAACCCGTTTTGACTGTTAGCCATACCAGTGGGTATGGAGACATGACTGACGATCATGAGCGCGGACCAAAGATTCTCGAAATCCTTCAATCGCCGCGGATTTCTGCGCGGCACCCTCGCAACAGCCATTCCGCTGGCCATGCCCAAGCTGCTTCATGGAGCCGCGCCGGCTCCAACACATCGTCTCCGGCTTGGCGTGATAGGCACCGGCGGCCAAGGTTCCGGCCACGCACGGACATGGGCGGGCTTGCCGGAATCCCGCTTGGTCGCCGTGTGCGACGTCAACCGCCAAAATCTGGAAAGAGCCCGGGCGGATGCAGATGCCGCCCAAGGCAAGGGCTCCTGCTCGGCCTATCATGATTTCCGTGAGATGCTCGCCCGCGATGACATCGATGCAGTCTCCATCGCCACACCGGACCACTGGCACGCTCTCACCGCACTGGCCGCGATTCGCGCCGGCAAGCATGTCTATCTGGAAAAGCCGGTTGCCTACAGCGTAGCCGAGGGGCGTGCCTTGGTCGAGGCGGTGCGCCGCCATGGCGTGGTGCTCCAGAATGGCACGCAACAAAGATCCATCAGCACATTCCAACGCGCAACCTGGCTGGCCCGATCCGGACGACTCGGCACGGTGCATACGGCCATCGCCAGCTCGCCTTACGGCCTACAGGGCGGAGACCCGAATCCCGCCGCGATCCCGCCGGAAATCGACTACGACTTCTGGCTCGGTCCCGCACCATGGAAACCCTACACCCCCGGCCGCTGCAAAGGCCATGGCGGAGTCGGCTGGTATCATATCCGCGATTACTCAGGCGGCTGGATCACCGCGTGGGGATCCCACCACGTCGATTGCGCCCAATGGGCGCTCGGCAAGGACCATGAGGCACCCGTCTCGGTCGAGGCCCATGGCGAATTCGCCAGGCACGGCGTCTATGACACCTGCTACAAATGGCGCGCGGAGTTCCGCTATGCGGATGGCAAACAACTGATTTTCGCCACCCCCACGGAGGCCGACGGCAAGATGAACGTGCTGATCCAAGGCGATCAAGGCTGGGTCTGCGCCGACCGGGGAAACATCGACGCCCATCCGAAATCTCTGCTTGCCGAACGCCCCGGCCCCCTTGCCGATCCATGGCCCAACCATCACTATCAGGATTTCCTCCATGCCATCCGCGAGGGAAGGGAAGCAGCCGCGCCCATCGAAGGCGCTCACTTGTCCACCACCCTCTGCCATCTGGCAAATATCGCCATCGTGCTTGGCCGGCCACTGCGCTGGGAGGGCACCCACGAGCGCTTCATCAACGATCCGGTCGCAGACCGCATGCTCACCTCACCCATGCGCACACCTTGGAACCTCAACGCCTGATAGAAGCCATGAAACTCCACACTCTGATTCCAGGCATCGTATTACCACTCATGCTTTCCGCCGCCGCAAAGGACAGCGGCGAGGCATTGCATGACTTCGCAAGCTACCAACAAGGCAAACCGCTCGCCCTGTTGATCGACACGCGCCGCGCGGTCTTTCGCGACAGCACCGAAGAAGCCGCCCGGGCACAACGCGAGCGGGAACTGCTCGCCTTCATCGCCTCGGACGCCCACCCGCAGGCCAAGGCGATCGCAATCGATTGGCTCGGCTGCCTCGGCAGTCCGGCCAGTTTGCCGGCATTGGCGGCTGCGGGCAAGGACCCCGCGCTTGCCGGGCCAGCGGCGGCCGCGAAAAGACGCATCCTGGGACCCGCAGAACCTGCCGAAAACCAACCGGCCACCCCCTCCGTCCATGTGCAAAGCGCCGAGGCCGCCGCGTTCACCTCTGCCA
>JALRFY010000244.1 GCA_023253625.1 Akkermansiaceae bacterium
TCGCCATCGCCGATCCGGTCTGGCAGGAACTCGAAACGCATGTCGGCATCAATGTGTGGGCCTATGCTCCGATGGCCGCTTATCTCGCCCAGCGGCATGCCTACGGCAACATCGAGGAGTTGAAGAGGCGCCTGCCAAACAAGTGCCGGCCCCACCCGCTCGAGCCCGCCCTGCGTCAGGCCGTTGCCGATGGCCTGAAGCGCAACGATCTCGATCCGTGGCAGTTCACCGCCTGGATCAACATGCAGTTTTCCGAGGACAACGCCGGGCAGGTGAAGCTGGTTCAGGAGCTGGCAAGTTCACCGCTTTGGAACGGCATGCCATGGGAAGCCCGCTTCGCAGCTTTCCAATGGTTCGGCAAGGATTTGATGACGCAGGCGCAAGTCGCCATGATCGAGGCTGCGGACCCTGCGCGGGTCTGCAAGGAGCTGTTGGGGCTGGAGCGGAAACCTGAGACCGCGGAGGAAAAGAAGGCCCGCGAGGAGGCCGCACAGGCTGATCCGGATGCCGCCGCCGCCAAGGCCGCCGAAATCGCGAAGGCCGATGTGGCCGCCGCCACCGCCGCGCTGCAATCCACTCTCGACGGCCTGCGCAAGGCACCGGTCCGGATCGAGGTGCCTGGCGCGGCGCTGGAAAACCTGGCCACGCTCGACCCGGCGGTATTCGGCGACGCCACGGCTCTTGAGCGGATGCTGCAACTCATCGACGGACTCAAGGCGGCCGCCCCGACACCGAATTTCGCCAACCGCCTGCTCGAAGTGATGGAGAGAGAGCGCGATCCTCTGAAACTCCACTGCGCGGCCCCGTTCCTCTGGGAAAATGTCAACCGGCATGTGCATAGCTTCCCGCGGATCAAGGTGCTCAGCCAATCACTCATTGAGGATCAGCCGTCCGCCGCGAGCGCTCTGGCCGAGGCGGGCCTCAATGCCATCGCCCGTCATCGCGGGCATTCTTATTTCAACCGCGATGTCGATGTTCCGCTCTTCAAATCGATCCGTGGCAATGCGGCGATGAAGATGGGCCTCATCGTCATCCCTGTCGCCCCCAACCACCCGGCCTACCCGGTCTACCAGTCACAGGGGGACTGGACCATCGGCAACGAGGACAGTGCGTGGGCCCGCCTCGATGCGAACTGGGAGGCCTTTGTGGAGGTCCACCGCGAGCTGTCGGTGACCTACCTGCTATGGGTGCTCCAGCAAACCATATACACCCGCGCCGATGAGCGCCAGGAAACCTTGGTGAAGTCGTTGCTCGAATGGACCCGGGAAGATGGCAACCCGCTATCGGCGGTCGAAAAAATCCGCATCGAGCTGGCATACGGCGATATTGCCATCCAGCGTGGCCAACTCCGCCAAGCCCTCGAGATCTTCACCCGCACCTACCAAAACGAAGCATGGCAGGATGTCCCGCTGCGATACCAAGCGGCCCTGCGCGGCGCCGGCGCGGAACGCCTCGCGAAGAACTTCGAAGGCGCGCTGCAGGCGCTCAGCCAACTCGAAACCGAACGCATCCCCGAACTGTGGGCGGACATCCGCTACGCCCGCGCCGAGGTCCGCTACGACATGGAGGAATTCGAGGATGCCAAGGACGACATCGATTCCATCGTCGCCCGCGAGCCGAATCACCCCGATGCCCGCATCCTGCTTGGCAAGATCCAACTCAAGCGCGAGAAGCTGATGGAGGCCACCGAGGTGGAACTCGGCTCCAATACCGGGCAGGATTCCATCGTTCCCGGCGAGAAGCTCAAGGTCACCCTGAGCGACCCCACACTCGCAGTTTCCGGCGCGGGCACCGAGATCGAGGTCAAGGTCTGGGCCACCTCCGGCGATGAGGAGCAGTTTTTCCTGCGCCAGTTCGGCGATCAGAAAACGAAGTTCCGCGGTGAGATCGCCACCGCCCTGGGAGAATCCGCCAAGGATGACGGCACGCTCCAGGTCATCGGCGACGACCAGATTTTCTATGCTTACACCGAACGCTTCCTCCAGAAGATGAACCAGGTCGATGAAAGGCGCGGCGGGCCGCTTACGGTGGCCTCCGATGCTCTGCTCATCGCCTCTGCCCGCAAGCTGCTCACCGAAGCCGAGCAACGGACCGCCGATATGGAAGCCGTAATGACGGAACTCGCCGCCAAGGGCCAGAGCGAAAACCTCGAAGAAGCCGCCAAGGCGCGTCTCGCCGTCGGCGCGATGGACGTCGCGTCACGGGCCGGCTCCGGGGAACTCACCGCAGACGAGTTCGGTCGCTACCTCGTCAATGTGGCCAAACCCGGCAATCCGATCCACGTCCGTGTAATCGACCCCGACCGCAGCCGCACCGCCGGGGTCGATGAACTCATGGTCAGCGTTTCCAGCTCCAGCGGTGATTCCATCTCCCAGGTCACGCTCAAGGAGACCGGCACCCACACCGGTTGGTTCGAGGCCAGCATTCCGACCGCCGGAGCACAGGCGCTCGCCTTCAGTCCCAATTCGGAGCCCGGGCGCAATCCGAACATGGTGATCAGCCCGACGGCCGGCTACCCGGCATGGCGTGCGCTGGTGGATGACGACCCGAAGACGGAGTTTGTCATCGACCTCAATGACAATGTTGCGCTCGGTGAGTTGACCCTCACCGCTGCGGAAACCGGCGCGGCCTTGAAATCCTTCGCGCTCGAGACCGGGCTGCACGACGCGGACATGACCACCATCGCGGCCTATCCGCGCCACTTGACCGGGATCGAAAAACCCTGGCACCCGTCGGTGGTGGTGATCAACGACACCGACCACCACCATGAGCGCAACGAGCGCTCGGTTTACAGCTTGGACGAGCTCCAGCAGCAGCTCGCACGCGGGTGGATGGCCCAGAACTTCGCCGCCGGTGCGGCGGGCAATGTCGTCGGTCCGTCGGAGGCGATGACCCAAACGATCCCCGGGAAAGTCGAGTGGAAGCGCCAGAACCGGCACCACAATGCCCATGTGATTTACCGTTTCCGCGGATATTTCCACGAGCCGCGGGATGTGATCCGCCGTTTCAAGCTGGAACTCGGCCATTACCAGGTCCCGGAAGGCACTCATTCGTCGGTCGCTCATCCGCCGCAATTCCTTTTGGCGGTAAACGGCCGTCCGATCACCAATCCGGAAATGCCCGACCGGCTGGAAGGGGAAATCAACCTCCGGCCCGGCATCCACCACTTCGAAATCTGGGCGACCGGGTGGGACTGCGCGATCGGATTCGGGCGCGACGTCCGGTTGCTGGCGAACCTCGACGAGCCCGATGCCTTCATCGCCTGCCCGGACGCGTTTTTCGATCCGGCCAGCTTTCCGGAGCAAAGCATGGACCACCGCAATCCGCCCGCCACCCTCAGCGCCAGCCCGGACGGCACCAAGTTCACCGTGAAATTCGCCGAGGGATCCCGCGCGCGGCTGCTCAAGCTCGTGATTCTGGACCAGGAAGGTCCGGTCCCGGCACTGAACAAAATCACGCTCAATCAACCCGATGGCGGCGTCGTGCTGCCGGTGGCCGAGGATTTCTCGGTGCTCAACCGGAACGAAACCCTCGAAATGCTGCCCGGCGACAAGATTTCAGTGCGCTACGTCGATGACCGTTTCGTGACCGAGGCCAAGGAACGCCATGAGCGCTTCCTGGATGTCGCCTTCACCGATGCCCGCATCGAATTCGCCGACATCGAGCCGCGCTGGAGCGAGAGGCACCGCAAGGTCATGCCCTACTATGAGCGCTTGCTGCGTTTTGAATATGACAAGCCGCTGTCCCTGGTCGTCACCGATCCCGACATGGACGTATCCGGCGAGCCGGATACGGTCCGTGTGACGCTGCGGGCGGATCGCGGCGAGCCGCGTGAATTCCAGGCGCTCGAAACCGGCGACTCCACCGGCATTTTCAAACTCTTGGTCACCCCGGTGGCCAAGGCGGGTGCGGCCAAGGATGCATTGGTGGTTTCCACCGCGGGCAGCATTGCCGCCGCCTACCTCGATGAGGAAAACAACCGCCCCGGTGTCCCGTATGAGCGGCTTGCGGCCATCGATCACGCGGCATTTGCCACGCCACAATTTTCACTCGCCCATGCCGAGGTGCAAGCTTGGGAGCCCGAGGAAGGCCAGATGGCCATGGCGACGCTTCGCCATGGTTTTGAGGTGTTCGACGACCGGGAATCTGATGAGAACCAGCGTCTCGCCTCCGAGGTGGTGCGGCCACGATTTGAGATCCGGAACCGCCTGCTTCCCGCCACCGAGGTGCCTGATGTTGGCTTTGCCGCCATCCATGGACGGCATTTGCAGTTGGAAGTGGTCGCCCCGCACCTCGCCCTGCGCTCCGGATCCAACGTCACCGTCCATGCCCAGACCGAAGCCGGCCGCCGCGCGGGCGGAGCCGCACAGGGGGCGGGCTTCGATATCAGCATCCCCGGCACCATCGAGATCGGCGGGCAATTGGGGATGTTGCCTGCAACTGGCGTCCCCGAGATTCCCACTTATGTCGGTGGTGGCGTCTGGAGTCTCAATGAAGCGCTTCCCAACGACCGTTTCCGGCTGAGCATCCCGTTGGTCGCCGGCGTGTTGCCCGCGTCCGGCGTGCTCAGCGAACAGGAACGGGAGGACCTTAAGCAGCGAGCCCGCGATTCCCGTGCCGCCGCCGCGGAACTGCAGGCCAGCAGCAGCGGCCTGGTGGTCCAGCCGGGTGACACCGTGCACCTCGGCTTCCGCTACCGCGATCCGGAAGGGCGGGTGCAATGGCTCACCGCATCGACCAAAGTCGTCACCCACGGCGTCTTCGATTTGATGACCGAGGACTACCGCCAGCCGATGACCAGCGCCTACGTCGGCGAGACGCTCAACCTCCGCGTCGTCGATCTCGGGGCCGATGTCAGCGATGCCATGGACACAGTGAATGTCACCGTCCAAGCGAAATCAGGTGCCCGGGCCGCCGTCGAACTCCGCGAAAGCGGGCCCCACACAGGCATCTTCAAGGGCACATATCTCATCAGCTACGCCCAGCAGGCCGGGGCGCTCCCGGAGGGATACAATGTGCGCCAGGATGGATTCCCGGTGATCTACGGCGACACCATTGCCGCGCGCTACACCGACACCAATGGCGTCCATGGCGAGACCCACATGGTCACCATCAGCAAGGGTGCCGACGGCTTGATTCAACCGTTCTCCAAAACCTACGAAAACGAAGAGATCGGGATGAAAACCCAGTTTTCGCTCGCCGAGGCCTACCTCGAAATGGCTAAGCGCCACCGCCAGCTCGGTGAAAACGACAAGGCCGAACTCGAATACTCCAGCGCCAAGCTGCTGCTGTCCAAGGCCATGGATGAATTCCGCGATCCTGATACCCGGGCGCATGCGGAATACCTGCTCGGCACCCTGACCATGGAGGAGGCCATCGCCGCCACAGACCCCGAGACCCGTGAAACCCGCTTCCGGGCCGCTCTTTCTCGTTTCATGACCGTCACCGGAAGCTACCCGGAGACCATTCATGCCTCCCGCGCCCAGTATCGCAGCGCCACTGTTTATGAGGCGATCGGCGAGCCCGACATTGCCGCCCAGGAATACGTCAAGCTGGCTTACAAGTATCCCGACTCCGAGTTCCTCGCCACCTCGATGCTGCGGCTTGGCAGTCATTTCCTAAAGACCGCCGGAGAACTTGAAGCCAAGGCCAGGGGGCTGCTCGCCAAGGGTGAGGACGACAAGGATGCCCAGTATGATGGTGCCGCCCTGCTGAAACTGGCTCACGGCGAATACCTGAAAACCGCCAGTATCTTCGGGCGCCTGCAGGAACGCTTTCCGAGCAACGAACTGGCCGGTCCCGCCGGCCTGCGCGCCGGCCAGGCCTATATGCGGGCCGAGAAAAACGCCGAGGCCGTGGATGCCTTCCAGCGCGTGATCGCCGAGGAAGGATACGATGGTCCCAAGGTGCGCGCCCAAGCGATGTATTGGGCCGGCATGTCCTATCAGAACCTCCGCCAGGAAATGGCCGCCTACTCCACCTTCAAGCGCCTCACCTATGACTTCCCCGAAAGCGAATGGGCCGCTTATGCCCGCGCCCAGCTTTCATCGGACCGGCTCCTGAATCTGGAGACGCAATTGGAACTCGAACGATTGGAGGCGGGGCAATGAATTTGGAACCACGAATGGACAGCAATGAACACGAATCGGGCCAGATGATGAACTATCTGAGGATCACCGGCCTGAAGGTGGGCCTGATCCTGAATTTCAAACGCGCAAGACTGGAATGGAAACGAGACGTCCTATGAAAACATTCGTGTCCATTGGTGCCCATTCGTGGTTGCTGTTCGGATCATTGGCCGCAGCCGCGCCGCTGGACGACCGCATCGCGGCCTTCGAGGCGGCCGCCACCCAGACGGAATCCGCGGTTTCGGAGATCCTCAGGAATGGGCTGGCCGAGAATCGCAGCGCCCTCGCCTTCGCCGCGGTGAAGCCGTGGCTCGACGCCCGTCCCGGGCTGTTACAGGACACCCTTTTCCACGCCGCCCAGGCCGCGGAAAGGGCAGGGGAATGGACAAGCGCCGCCAGCTTCTACCGCAAGCTGCTCAAGGAGCCGGATGTGGACGGCCGCCTGGCCGCCGAGGCGGTGCCGGCGAATTACCGCCTGCTGATCAATCACATGGCTGCCGCGGAAGCCGCTTATCTTTTCATGCGCGAGGACGGGGCGCGCTTGCGGACCTTTGGACGCGCCCGCCAGTTCGACAGCTGGTTTCTGGAGCGCGCGCGCGAACGCAAGGACCTGCCCGCCCTTGCCCATTGGCACGCCGCAATCCTAAACTCCAGCGACCCGCTCGAGCGCTACAATGCCAGCCTCGAGTTCCTGCTCCGGGAAATCGAAACCCTCAGCCACGACGGCGAGCGGCTCTTCGAGGCGCTCGATGAGCTGGCGGCCGCGAAAAGGACGCCTGCCGGCATCAAGGCCCGCATCCAATGGGTGAAAACCGTCTTGCCCCTCTGCAAGTCGGCGGCCGAATTGGTGGGTGCCAGGAAGCCGATCCCCGATGACCATTTCGCGCCCGCGTTTCCGGTCGCCGAGGCCATGATCGCCGCCGCGCCGGTTGAGGGTTCCCGCGCGGCCATGATCGGCTGGATGAACTTCAATGCCGGTGACTCAGGCGTGTTCGCCTCGTTCGTGAACCCCGGCCGCGAAGCCAAGGCCGCCCCGTTGCTCAATGCCCTGCGCAAACTCCCGCCCGGGCAGGCGGCCATTCTTATCGGCATGACGGTCGAGCAGGCGAGAGGCCGCAAGATGGCGGATTACCTCTTCAGCCCGGAGCAACGGCGCGCGCTCGTCCGCGATCTGCCGGGTGTCTTCAACTCCCTTTCCGCTCCGGATATCACCCTTTTCGACAACACCCTCAGCGTGGATGATGCCAAGGCGATGGCCCCGAACCTCGCGCGCAATCCGCACGCCCAGGCCGCGATGGTGCGGGTGTGGGCCAAGCCGGAACGCCGCTACAGCGCCGTGGCCGATGACATGATGAAATCGGAAGCCTGGCGCTTCGATGACATCAAGAAGATGACCCACGGACTTTGGCACAGCGGGAGGTTCGAGCGGGATGTCGCGCAAGACGAACCAGACAAGAAATATGCCAGCTTCGACGCCCGCCACCAGAGGCTCAAGCAGCAGCTCGATCCCAAGGCAGCGAGCCGGGACCGTCTTGCGGCCTTCGAGGAACTCCGCCGCGATCTGCTTGGTGGCGCGCCCGCCATCCCGGCGGCGCTTGCGCTTTGGGACGAGCTTTTCAGCAAGGCTCCCGCCGAAGATCTGGTGACCATGCACAAGGCGCTCACGGCTGCCACCGAAGGCGAGCCATTCGATCTGCTCCGCCGGGCCTTGGCCAAAACCACATTCGAACAAGGTGGACGGTTGGAATGGCAGGCAAGTGTCCAGCCCAACCACTTCCGCTACCATCAGCAGGCCACCCGCGAGAAGGCGGGCGGGCTGATCTCACACTTCCGCCAACTCGTCGAGTCCCAGGCGCAGGCCGGTCGGATCTCCGAACCCATTTTCGGCATGTGGCTCCATGCCGTGGACCCCCGCGACCCCGAGGCACGGGCATTCATGGAAAAACTCGTGGCCTCCCCCGCTTACACCAGGCTGGATGCCAGCTACCGGTTGGCCGCCGCCGACGCCCAGCACTTCGGTGCCCTCGCGATGTCCCCCACCATCGGTGCCAGCGATCCGCAGTATGTTTCCCGCGGACTTCTTTCTCTGCCAAAGGATGCCTCGCCGGCACAGATTGAGGCGGCATTCCAGGCAGCGGTAGATGCGGTCGCACAGGCACCCGATACCGCCACCGTGATCGGTCTCGCTCCGGTGGCCGCCCTGCCGGAATGGTCGCCGGCAATCCGCGCACTCGTCCTTTCCTTGTTCCGGGAAAATGCGCCGCTCGGGCCGGTTCCGGCAGGACAAGGGTGGGAGCAAATCGTCAGGCGTCTCGCCGACACGGCCCGCGAATCGGCCGGTTGGAATGAACTCGAATCTTGCGCCGCCAGCCTGTGGCATGCCGCGGCCGCCAGCGACGATGGCCGCCAACTCCCCGGGGCCGCCGCCCTGGCACTCTGCGCCGAAGCGGCTCTGGAGGCGCAGGCCGCATCCGTCGCGATGACGCTCGCCCGCTGCGGACGCAGGGCCGTGATCGGTCGCGCCCTGGCCAGTGCGACCGAAGCCCCGCTGGCGGAAATCCATAGCCGCCTGCGCCGCGTCTCCGGCAAGGCCGCTGGCCAAATCGGCGCCGTCGAAATCCCGGTCGCTGAAAACGACCCGAACTACCCGATTTACCTCTCGAATGCCGAATTCGTGCAGGACAACCGCGATGCCGCTTGGACGCTCTACAATACCAACGCCGACCGCTTGAAGGAGGTCATGCGCTCGCTTCCGGTCGATTACGCGCTCTGGTTGCTTGAGCGCAACATCGAGGAGGGGCAGGAACAACGCGCGGAGGACCTCGTCAAAGAACTCACGATCTGGTCGCGCCAGGCCGCCGGTGCCTTCAGCCTCGAGCAGGACGCCAATCTCAAAATCGCCTACGCCGAACTGGCTTTCCGCAAGGGCGCCTTGCCCACCGCGCGCGCCTGGTTCCGCAGGGTGGCCGATGCCGCGGAATACCAGGGCAGCCCGATGCACCTCGAGGCCGCACTGGGCTCGGTGAAGGTGGACCGGGTTTCACGGAATTTCGGTGCCGCCCTGACCGAGCTCGACATCCTGATGCGCCTGCCCAATCCGGAATTCCGCAAGCAGGTGCGCTATGCGCGGGCCGAGGTGCTGATGGACCAGGAAAGTTATGCGGAAGCGCTCGATGAGCTCGAAGCGGTGCTGCGCCAGGAACCCAAGCACCCGGATGCCCTGATCCTCCGCGGCAAGATCCACTACCAGATGCGCAAGCTGGTAGAGGCCAGTGAGATCGAACTCGGACCCTCGCAAGACAATACGGTCATCGTCCCCGGCGAGGCGGTGAAGATCAACCTGCGCGACCCCACCCTGCGCGTGTCCGGCGTCGGGGCCGACATCGAGGTCGAGATTTGGGCCAAGTCCGGCGACAAGGTGCGCGCGCTCCTCTATCAACTCGGCGATAGCAAGGACAAGTTCCGCGCCGAGGTGCCCACCGAGCTGGGTGCCCCCAACCCCAATGACAAGGTGCTGCAAGTCCTCGGCAACGATGAAATCCGTTTCGGCTACTCCGAGCGCTTCCGCAAGAAAATGGACGACCTCCCGCCGGATCCGGACCTCGTGATCAGCGTCGCCTCGGACGCCCACCTCGATCTGAGCGCGGGTGCCTTCCCGCCCCGCGCGGGCGAACGCCGCCTCGATATCTCGGAACTCGGGCTTTCCACCGCCCAAGCCGCCCTCGGCACCCGCGCTGTCCGCCCGGGCAACCCGGTCTATCTGCGCCTCACCGACCCCGACCGCAGCGTGTCGCCGGAAATCGATGAAATCACCCTCACCATGCAGGTTTCCAGCGGTGACGAGATCCGGCAGCTCGTTTTGAAGGAAACCTCACCGTTCAGCGGCGAATTCGAGGCCGTCGTGCCCACCGCCGGTGCCCAAGCCATCGCCTTCGCCTCGGAAAGCGCGCCCGGCCGCGATCCGAACATGTCGATCAGCGCGCAGGACTATCCCGGATGGCAGGGCGAACTCGAGGACAAGGAACGCGTCCGCATCTTTGGCGTGGACCTCAATGACAATATTGCCCTCGGGGAGATGTCCGTCGATATCGGCGGCCCGGACGAGGCGCTCACGCATTTCATCCTCCAGACTTCGCTCAATGGCAAGAACTGGACCACCCGCGCCCGCTACCCGCTGGATGAAGCACCGCCCGACGCCCGGCCGCATGTCGCCTCACTCGTCGCCTTCCGCCACACCAGCCCGTTGTTCGGGATCGGCGCGCCGGAGGGACGGGAGCTTCCCGAGGCCTGGCGCGAGGCGATGGATGTGAAGTCCGCCCGCGCCGATGCCGGCTATGCCGCTTGCCATGTCACCAGCCTTTCCTCAATGGAGCCAAAACTCGCGGGTGGTCATTTCAGCGATGTGGTCCTGATGCGCTATCGCGCGTTTTTCCACCAGCCCGCTGCCGCCATTCGGCGCTTCCAACTGACCGGTTATCCCGCCGGCGATGAGAAGGACAAAGCCCACACGATTTTCCTCCTGAACGGCGAGCCCGCTGCCGATGATTCCGAGGATCCGATGACGATCGAGCGGGAACTCCGGCCCGGCCTTCACGAAATTCAGGTCTGGCGCTGGGAAAAACCCGACACGCTCAGGCAGCGCAAGCCGGTCCTGCTCTGCGACGAGCCCGGCAAGGACGGACTCGTCCCATGTCCGGACGCCATGTTCGATCCCGCCACTTTCCCCGACGCCCTGCGCGCGCAGATTCCGCAGCCCGCGACCCTCACTGCCGCGGACGGCGGTGTCCTGAAAGTCGCCTTCAGCGAGGGCTCCCGCGCCCGCATGATCCAACTGGTGATCCAGGGATTCGAGGGCGTGGCCCCGGCCATCCGCAAAATAACCCTCAACGACCGTGATGGAAATGCCATCCTGCCGGTCGCTCAGGACTACAAGGCGCTGCGTGAAAACATCCAGCTCGAGGTGCTGCCCGGCGATCAGATCATCGCCCGCTACGAGGATCCGGTCACCGCCACGCCGAATCGCAACCGCCATGAACGCCGCCTCGGCGTCGCTTTCAACACCGGCACCATCTCGGCATCGTTCCTCAATTACATCACCAACCCGAACGGCGAGCGCGAGCTGGTGCTCGAACCAATCCGCCGCTTCCGCATGGACGATGCCATCGCCATCGTAATCGACGACGCCGACCTCGATACCAGCCCCGAACGCGACATTGTCGAGTTTGTGGCGAAATCCAGCGATGGCGGCTCGGTCACGCTCAAGGCAGTGGAGACGGAGGAACACAGCGGCCGCTTCATCGGGCGCGTGTTTCCCGTCGCCGGCGAGCCTTCGCGCGAGTCTGAAATCAAGCTGACTCCCGGCGGCACAGTCACCGCCGTTTACCGCGACGCCGAAAACCTCGATCCCGGGATCCCGGCGGACCGTGAGATCAGCATCGCGCATGCACGCTATGAGGTGCCACAGCTCAGTGCCTACGCCCTGTCCAGCAAGATGCTGCCCTACACCCCGGTTCCAGCCGAAGAAAAGGGGGGCACCACCACCGCATCGCCTCGCGCGGGTGGCACCGAGGTCTTCCATCCCCGCGCCGAGCTGGCCTATGCGCATGTCGATGCCGCGGACAACGCCGTGCAGCCACTCACCGCGGTGATCGGTGCGGACCTCCGCTTCGATGTCATCGCCGCGCACCTCGCCCTCGCCGGCAGCAGCGAGATCCGCGCCTACATCCAGACCGATGAGGCGCGCAAGACAGCAAAGGCCACCGGCAAGGACTTTGATGTCACAGTCCCCGGCACCTTGAAACTCACCGGCACCCTCGGCCGCGGAGAACCGCAAACGCCACGCGGTTATCATATCGCAAGACCTCCCTCAGCGCCGACCAATCAACCCCCGCTCGAAGAAGGCCGCTTTGCGTTTGTCGTCCCGCTTGTTCTCGGCGACCCGCCCACCCGCAGCTTCGCCACCAAGTCCGCTGAGGAACTCCCCGCCTCCGCCATTCCGGATGGCCTTGCCGTCAAGGCGGGCGATCTCGTCCACATCGGCTTCCCGTGGCAGGACGAGGACGGGAAAGTCCATTGGAAGACGACCCGCTTCACTGTCGGCAGCGATGCCTTCCTCGATGTCATGGACCAGGGTTACCGCGAAGCGCTCACGAGCGCCTATGTCGGGGAGAAAATCCACCTGCGCCTGCTCGCGCCCGGCCTCGACCGGGGGCCCGACCGCGATGTCGCCGAGCTTGTCCTGAAGGGCGGCAGCGGTGCCGCCACCCGCTATCAGGTGACGGAAACCGAAAGCCACTCCGGTGTGTTCAAGGGGGTGTTCACTGTCAGCTATGCCGATGGAAAAATCCCCGCTGAGTTGCCGCCCGTCGCGCTCAATGGCTTTCCCGTCCGTTACGGCGATGACATCACGGTGAGTTATCAAGACCAGAGCTTCGCGGTGAATGTCAACAAGGGTGCCAATGGCGTCATCGAGCCCTTCAGCAAGCGTTTCACCGGCGATGAAATGGCCGTGCGAACCGGTTTCACCCTTGCGGAATGTTATTTCGAACTCGCGAAAAAACACCGCGAGATGGATGAGGAAAGCCTGGCCCGCAGGCAGATCGGCCAGGCGCGCAAACTGCTCGCCGAGGCCCTCGCCACCCATCGCGACGATGAAATCAAGGCCCACGCCGAATACCTGCTCGGCAACCTGTCGCAGGAATTCGCCGACCTCGCCAAGAACGATGAGAGCAAGCTGCCGATGTATCAGGATGCGCTATCACGCTTCTCGAAAATCCCGACTGACTACCCCGAGACCGAGTTCGCCCCCAAGGCACAGTTCAAGACCGCGCTCGTTTACGAGAAGATGGGGGAAATCGAGAACTCCGTCGAAGAATATGTCAAACTTGCCTACAAGTATCCCAACGACGAGCTGATCCCGACGGTCATGGCGCGTCTCGGCGGCTACTTCCAGAACAAGGGCCAGCAGCTCAAGGAACAGGCGGACCCGCTCCGTGAAAAGGAGGATGACGCCTCCAAGGCCGAGGTCTTGAAGCTCGACCAGCTCAGTTATCCCGAGTTCCTCAACGCGGCGATGGTTTTCTCCAAGCTCCAGGAGCGTTTCCCCGACGATCCGCTCGCCGGCCTCGCCGGATTGCGGGCGGCGCAGAACTTCATGCGCGCCCACCAGTATCAGGAGGCGCTCGCGCAGTTCCAGCAGGTCATCGACAGCGAACAATACGACGGCCCCGAGATCCGCGCGCAGGCCATCTACTGGAGCGGCATCAGCCACGAAAGGGCCGCCGGACTCATGGTGCAATCCAACTTCAGAGGACGCGGAGATTCCATCACTTCGGCCTATCAGCTCTATCGCAGGGTCACCTTCGACTTCCCTGACAGCAAATGGGCGAAATTCGCCCGCGGCCGCCTCGCCGATCCGGCCTTTGAAGAAATCATCAATGTTGAAAAAGCAGCCCGCGAACGCATGATCGAGCAAATCAAGGCAAGCAAGAGATAGGGAAACATCCGAATGACGAAATCCCCAACTACCCAAGATATGATGAATGGCCGAATGACGGAATGCGGGCCGCTCCACGAGTGCTGCTTCCCCGCTTCGGGATCCATCATCCGGGTTTGCTCGGGTATTCAGCCGCTTTGTCATTCGGCCTGCAGTCCGTTATGAATCCTCTCGAACAACAGCTCCTCAAGGAAACGGCCGGCGATGCCGTGCCGCGCCTGACCTTGCGCACCCGCACATGGATCGACACCGGGTGCTGGTGGCGCTCCTCGCCCCTCTGGCTTTGCATCATGCCCGGGGAAATCATCCTCCTCGCCATCGGCCGCCGCCGCCACTGCGAGAGGGTCCCGCTCGCCAGATGTCACGCCAGCCACTACAACGCCGCCTCCGGCGAGCTGGTCATCGCCCCGGCGGATAACCTGCGTTTTCCACGCCTCGCCATGACGCCCGCCGAGGCGCTGCACATTCTGAAATCGATCCTGTCACCCACACCCAATCCAACTACCGAACCCGCAAACCAATGCTAGAACATATCATTGAAGGAAAGATCATCATGGTGCCCCTGATGATCTGCAGCCTCATCAGTCTCGCCGTGGTCTTCGACCGCTGGCAGGCCTTTCGCGACAACCGCCGCATCGACACCCGCTCGCTTCGTTCCAAGATCCTCGCGCACCTTCGCAAGGACGACCTCGCCGCCGCCATCGAGGAGTGCAAGACCGCCCGCGGCCCCATTGCTTCGGTCCTGCTCGCCGGCCTGCGCTCCTATGATCAACTCCGCGGCAAGAAGGAATCGTCCGAAACCATGCGCTTGGTCGTCGGCCAGGTGATGGAAGACTACAGCGCCCAGGCCATGAGCGTGGTGAACAAACGCCTCGATGTGCTCACCACTATCGGCACCGCCGCCCCGCTCCTCGGCATGACGGGAACTGTCACCGGCATGATCGCCTCGTTTGCCGGCCTCGCCGAGGCCGGCAGCATGGCAGGCGGGGGCGGCGAGGTCGCCAGTGGCATTTCCGAGGCCATGGTCACCACCGCCGCAGGCCTGATCATCGCCCTCCTCGCCGTGATCCCGCAGAGCGTCTTCAACCGCTGGAGCGACGAAATCGAGCTTGAGATCGAGGAGGCTAACAGCGAACTCGTCGAGTTCATCCTCACGCACCACTGATGAGAAAGCGTTACAGCCATGAAAAGAAGCACCGCTCGGGAGAGATCCCGACCGGCTCCTTTTCCGATATCGCATTTCTTTTGATCATCTATTTCCTCGTCGCCACCACGCTGGTGAAGGTGAAGACGATCACCGCCGACCTGCCGACCGGCGAGAAGACGTCACAGCCGCAGTCCGACAAGACACCGATCGTCAATCTCCGTGGCGCGGAGATTTTCTTCAACGACCGCAAGGTGACCATGCCCGAACTCAACGACCGCCTCGGCGCGCTCGAACTCGGCACCCAGGAGCCGTCCAAGCGTGTCATCATGCTCGAATCCGCCCGCGGCACCCCATACGAAAACTATTTCCAGGCCCTCGCCTCGATCAGCAGGCACGATGGCGTCGTCGCCATCGTAGAGGAAGACGAATGAAATGAAGAAGAAGCTCCAGAGCAAGAAACGCCGCACCGTGCCCGTCCCCATCGCGAGCATGGGCGACATCGCATTCCTGCTCATCATCTTCTTCATGGTCTGCAGCGAGGTCAGCAAGGACAACAGCAACATCCAGGTCACGCTGCCCTTCTCGGAATTCGTCGAGAAGATCGAGGTCCCCGTCGCCGCGCGCGTCGCCATCGATGAAAACGGCGAGGTCTATCTCGATGGCGTCCGCGTCGATGGGGCCAAGGATGTCGAATGGGGCGTCCGCGCCCTGCTCACCCATACCGTCTCGGACGAGCAGCGCCACGTGCAGTTCAAGTGCGACGCCTCGCTTCCCAAGGAAACCTTCGAACCCGTCATCAAAGCCATCGCCGAAGCCGGCGGCATCATCGAGGCCGTCGGCGATAAACCGAACTGACTCCACAACCACCATGGACCCTACCCAAGAAACCACACCCGACGAATTGCTCGATACTTTCCGCGGGCGCAGCCTGAAGTCGATCATCCTCTTCACCCTCGCGATCCACGCCGTTGTTCTGCTTGGCACCAGCGTCCCGTTCCTGTGGAAAACCCTCGCCGGGCCATCCGCCGAGCTCACCGAGGATCAGCGCGTCAAGGCCGCCGTCAAGGAAGCCACCGACTCGTTGCGCAAGATCGCCGAGCGCCACGGCATCCAGCCGCAAGAGCTGGGCAGCCAGTTCGCCGGCGGCAGCCGCAGTCCGGCCGCAGCGCCCGCCAGCCCCGCCGCCACTCCGGAAACCACCAATCCGGACGAGAATGACACCCCCGGCGATGAACCGAAATCCGCCATCGAGGAGGAAATCGAGAAAGTCGCGCCCGGCCCGGAGGTTCCACCGATCCCGGATGAAGAAGTGGACCTTTTCAAATAAGCCCCCGATCCATCCCGCATGTCCCGCAGCCGCCAGCTTCCCGTCGAACGGATCGACCAGATCCCGACCGCTCCGTCCGCCTTCAAGGCGGGCGTGATCTGCGTCGCGGTGATCGCGCTCGCCCTGCTAGGCGCGGCGGTGGGGAAATGGGGCGCGCCCGTCCTCGACGCCTTCCTCTCCGACAAGGGCGATCTCGCCATACTCTGGCAGAAACTCCACGTCACCCGGTCGCTCAAGGCCACCTTCCTCGCCATCGGCTGGATTGGCCTGGCCTGCGCCGCCGCCGGCCTCGCCGGCTTGTGGCGCCAACGTCTCACCTATCATTTCCTACGCCTTGTCCTGCTCGCGGTGATCGTGGTGATGGCCGCCTTCGTCTGGCTCGTGTGGCAGGGCGTGTTTGCCATTCCCCGCGAGGGCGTCGAGATCCATGGGGCCGCCCAGGACTCAACCACCGCCTTCAAGATGTGGTGGTCGATCTGCTGGCCCGCCCTCGCTGTCATCGCCTACGCATGGTGGCTCCAGGTCATGCTGCGCAGCCGCTCGGTTTTCGCCGCCTACACGCAACGCGCCGGAGCCCCCATGGCCGGTGACCGCGTCCTCGAAAACGTGCGCACCCACGGCCGCGACCCACGCCACCGCCGCAGCCTCTACGCGAGCGCGCTCACCCACCTGATGATCATCGTCATCATCCCATGGATCCTCACCCTCGGCGGCTGCGTCGAGGCCTACAAGGTCCCCAAGGGCAGCGGCAATCCGGTCGTCGCCATGGTCAAGGTGGTGCAACCGAAGAAGAAAAAGAAGAAAACCCTCAGCCTGCGGCCGAACTCCGCCATCCTTTTCGAACAACCCGATCTCGACAACAGCGAGGTGGATCAGGTGATGGAGGAAAAAACCCAGGTCACTTACGAGGCGAACCCCAATGCCATGGCCGGCAATATCGGCAAGGGCGGCGGAACCGAGGGCGGATGGCCGGAGGGCATGGACGATTACAAGATCCGCTTCATCCGCCTCGAACACGATGGCGAGGGCTGGGACGACGGCATGAACGAGTCCGGCGCCGACATCAATTTCCTCAAAGCTTTTGCCCAAGCCACCGGCTTCAAGAAAATCGCCCGCGAGGGTGAGAGCCACTCGATCGCCCTTCTCCGGAAATACCCCGACGACGGCTTCCCGCCCTTTGTTTTCCTCACCGGAAACGCCGGCATGGGGCGCGTCAATTCCAATGATGCCAAGATCCTGCGCGATTACTGCCTCAAGGGCGGCATGCTCATTGCCGATGCCGGCAGCGCGCAGTTCCACCAGTCCTTCGTCCATTTCATGAGCCAGGTCTTCCCCGACAAGCCGCTTATCGACATTGCGGACGACGACATGATCTATCAACTCCCATACGGTTTCCCCGATGGCGCGCCGGCCTTCTGGCACCACGGCGGACGCCGCGCCCTCGGCATCAAGCACGAGGGCCGCTGGGTCGTCTTCTACCACCCGGGCGATATGAACGACGCCTGGAAGTCCCAAGGCTACACGGATGTCACCCCGGAGATGCGTGCTGCGGCCATGAACCTCGGCATCAACCTCGTTTACTACGCCTTCAACCAATGGGACGACGCCGTCTCTAAAGCCCGCAAGTAACCCGCTCCGCCCATCGTGAATTCGGAAACCATCGGCATCCTCGGCCAACTCGGCCTCGCTTGCGGCGCGGGAGCGCTGCTGTGCGCGCTGATTTACTGGGCACGCAAGCGCCGGTTTGTCGCCCGTCTGGCCGCCGCCCTTGCACTCGCCGCGTTGGCCTGCACCTTGCTCCACTCGGTCACCCATGTCAGCCGCATCGAGATCGATCCCTCCGCCCAGCTCGCCGAAATGGAGGCCCGCCAGCAGGCGAAACGCCAGGCGGTGCTCGATAGCCGCGGTGCCGAGGTCGCTCAGATCCGCTTCGCCGAGGACGATGGCGGAGAGTTTCTTGATAAGGCTGGCCTCGAGGAGTCCGACCTGAAATACCTCGAAAGCATCGATTCCGATGAAGTTCCGGAGTGGAAGAAATCCAAGAAAAAGCGCTCGGATGAAAGTGCCGAGGACGATGGCATCGAAGACCTGGTCGACACCGAGGAAACCGAGGGCGGTGCGGACGTCGGGGAACTCGGGGAAACCGCCCGCTCCGAACCCATCCTCATGTCCGAGGCCGGGGTCATCACCGCCCGCCGCATCGACCGCTGGTCACGGCGCTTCGCATGGGCGCTGGTGATCCTCGCCCTGCTGCTGCTTTTCCACGACTACCTCCGCCGTGCCAACCGCTACGCCGAGGCCAGCCTGCCGCTGCCGCTTCCCAGTTCCTGGCTCAATGCCGTCACACCCATTCCGCCCTTGCTCGACCGCCCCGATCCACCGCGGCGTCCCGTCCCCGCCGAACTCAGGTGGCTTGCCCGCCGCGGCGACGCATTCGTCTATCTCACAGAAAGCCCGCAGGCGGCCGAGGCCGCCATGCAGGTGCTGCGCCCGCTCTCCGCCTGCCGCGGCCGCCCCGAAGTCATCCGTGTGGCGGGCGAAGATGAAATCGATGACGATTTCATCTTCGATGCCGTCTGGTTCGGGCGGGCGTCGTTCATCATTGACTCCGCCGCGCGGGCGGAGCGCTTGATGGAGCGCTTTGCCACGCTGCTAGCCGAGCGCCACGCCCGGCGCGCCCGCGTCCGTCAGACCGCGCATGTCGTCCGGGATCTTGGCAAAGCCATGCCCGCCACCGCGCGCAATGCCTTCACGCGCCTCGCTCAAGTCACCGGGTTCTCACTCTTTCTATGCCGATGAAACGCTCCGCCCTCACATACTTCCTCGCTCTCGCCACCGTGTTTTCCGCCGCGCGGGCAGAAGAACGCACGCTCACCCCCGAGCAGATGGAAAAACTCGCCAACCAAGGCGATTTCACCGAGCAACCGCCCGACCGCCCGGCCAACCTGCCCGATCTCACCAAGGGCGACCCGCTGCCCGGCGGCGGCAAAATCCCGCCTCCGACCTGGACACTCGGGCCCACCGGTATCGTCGCCAGCTTTGCCGGAGGCTTCGCCGGCGATCAACTCCAGGTCCAGACCGTCCTCGCCGGCTCGCCGGCCGAGGGCAAGTTGCAACTCGGCGATGTGCTGGTCGGCATGAATGGCGCGAAATTCAAAACCGGCGGCCACCTCGCAATGCTCATCGGCGACGCGATCATCGAGGCTGAGAAGGAGGAAAACCAAGGCCGCCTCACGTTCATGGTCTGGCGTGACAAGAATTTCAGCGCCCGCCACGGCAAGAAGAACATCGCCGGCGTCGATCTCGAAAAACTCTTCCAGCAGGCCCGCGACGACAACTCGCTCTATGATTGGAAACCCGAGGAAGAGCGAGTGAAGGAGGTCGCCCGGATGGCCTTCGACGAGTATCCCATCGATCCCGAGACCTTCGTGATCGAGGTGAAACTTCGCACTTTTCCCGCTTACAGCGACACCGCCCCCTACGGTTGCCCGAAGACCATGGCCATCCTTGAAGATGCCTGGCAGGTGTTGGAAAAGAAATTCATCGTCGATCCGGAGAACCCGCAGAGCGGCCGTGGCGGAATCATCGAGGCGTTCGCCCTCATCGCCTCCGGCAAACCGGAACATCGCGAACTGGTGCGCGAATGGGTGCGCGGACCACATTCTCCATGGAAGGAACCCAAGGAGCCCGCTGGAACCATGTTCGAGCCCGGATACCGCGGCTATATGGGCTACCAAAGCTGGCACCACGGCTTTGGCGGGCTCTATTGCGCCCTCTACTACGAGGCCACCGGCGATGAGTTCGTGCTGCCCGCGCTGCGCAAGTATGCCATCGACACCGCGATGGGCCAGAGCGGTCACGGTTCCTGGGGCCACACCTTCGCCTTCCCGGGGTTCAACGGTGGCGAACTCCACGGCATGAATCC
>JALRFY010000015.1 GCA_023253625.1 Akkermansiaceae bacterium
GAAAAGCATCAGCGCCTGCGGCCGGCAGTCGAGCCCATCCACCGGCGGCATCGCCTTGGGCTTGGGCATCGCGGTAAGCAGCGCAAGCAAGGCCCCGCCTGCGGCACCGCCCACCACCACGCGGTCGGGATCGAGATTGAAGGTGTCCGCATTGTGGCGCAACCAGCGGATCAGGTCACGCGCGTCATCCACCGCCTCCAGCGGTCCCGTGCCATGGCGCGAACCACAGCGCGTTTCCGCCGCCACCGCCACCGCCCCGCGGCTGGCGAAGTGCAGGCAATGCGGCACAAACTGCGCCGGCGTGGGCGTATCCCAGAATCCACCGTGGAAAAACACCACCACCGTGCGCGGTGGCCCATCAAGAAGGTTTTCCGGCAGAAACACATGCGCCTGCACCGGGCCCTGCGGCCGCTCCTGATAGATGTAGGTCGCCGCGTCCTTCAGGATCTCGCGATCGCGCGCCTCGCCGATCGGTGCCACTCGTTGCAAAATACTGCTCATAAGTCGGGGGAAGCACCGGCAAGGTCCATATGCGGCGCGCGATTTGTTTGTTGTGAAAGCGCGGGCCTTGTCCAATGGTTTCGCACATGAATCGCCCCGTCTGCCTCGTTTTTGCCGCTCTGGCGGGAATATCCACGGCCCAGGACGATCTCCGCCCGGCGCTCGAACGCAGCTACCAGACATGGCACGCGGCGATGATCGGCCGTGACGCCCGCGCCTGGCAGCGCGCGACCGCACCCCACCGCCAGATGGAGGTGCGCAACCGCATCGTTTCCGAGAAACGTGCGTTTCCCGCCGCCGTCTTCGATCTTCCCGCGCCGCCGCCCGCGCTCCAAGGCCTCAAGTTTCTCGAAGCCGCGCGCAATGGCCCCACCGCCAAGGCATCCTATTTTGGCAAGATCGATTTCGGCGTCGGCGGAGCCCCCAGCGACAACCTGCTCGTCCTTTCCTTCGTGGCTGGCGGTCGTGGCTGGCTTTACGACCGCGCCGATTTCGTCAACCTCGCCGCCCTGCCGGAAGTGCGCGCGGAACTGGCCGCCGGGAATTTGAAATACCTCAAGGAAACACCCGAGGCGCGTCCCAGCGGACAAGTGCCGCCGACCCCCCTCGCCGCCCCACCCGCCAAATACATCGCCAAAGTCTATGTCTTCTGTCCCGGCCGCGAGGTGCGCGTGCAGGTCAACAAAATCAGCCATCACCGCTTCGCCAACGCCCAGGAAGCGGGAATCGTCATCGGCGGCGCGCGCGACGGCTCCAACGAAGTGCAATACGCCATCCGCAAACTCGAGGGCGGCACCGGCAAGGAAGCCATGACCCTCCGCATCTACCTCATGTCCGAAACACCCGGCGTGAAACCCGTGAAAGCATTCGAATACCAGATCGAAGAAAACGGGACACCGGACCCCGCCGGCAGCGGCCGCTTCATCGTGGACGCCGCCACCGTCGCCAAACTCAACGGCCGCTGATCCGGCCAAATCGACCAGCCACAATCCCCCGCCTTGCCTCTCCTCCTCGCCATCGAATCCTCCTGCGACGAGACCGCCGTCGCCATCGTCCGCGGCGAAGGTGGCCACGCAGCGGAAATCCTCGCCTCGGAAGTCGCCTCGCAGATCGAACTCCACCGCGAGCACGGCGGCGTGGTCCCGGAACTCGCCTCGCGCAACCACTCGCTGCGCCTCCGCGGGCTGGTGGAAAAGGCGCTCGCCGGTGCCCGCGTCGCGATGCCGGAAATCGACGCCTTCGCCGCCACCACCGGCCCCGGCCTCGCCTCGTCGCTGCTGATCGGCAGCACCGCCGCCAAAGGCATGGCCTGCGCGCTCGGCCGGCCGTTCCTCGGCATCAACCACTTGGAAGGCCACCTGCTCTCGCCATTCCTGCATGAAACCCGCGTCCCGCCGCACCTCGCGCTCATCGTCTCCGGCGGCCACACCCTGCTGCTCGATGTCGAGGGGCCGGGAACCTACCGCAAACTCGGCGGCACCCGCGACGACGCCGCTGGCGAGGCCTACGACAAGGTCGGAAAACTGCTCGGCCTGCCCTACCCCGGCGGGCCGGAAATCGAAATGGCCGCCCGCTCCGGCAATCCCGCCGCCTTCGATTTCCCGCGCTCGATGTTGCACGACCCGCACCTGGATTTTTCCTTCTCCGGCCTCAAGACCGCCGTGCTCTACACCCTGCAGAAGCTCCCGCCGCCGCTCCCCGTCACCGACCTCGCCGCCTCGTTCCAGCAGGCCGTCATCGAGATCCTCGTCGGCAAGACCCTGCGCGCCGCCCGCCATGGCGGCCGCAAAACCGTCGCCCTCTCCGGCGGCGTCAGCCTCAACCGCGCGCTCCGCGCGGCCATGCAGGGTGCCTGTGACCAAGCCGGTCTCCAACTCGTCACCGCCGACCCCGCGCTCTGCACCGACAATGCCGCCATGATCGCCTTCGCCGCCCTGCTCCGCCACCTCCACGGCGAACAAACACCGCTCCACGAGGACATCCACCCAAGTCTCCCGCTCGCCACGGCCGGCTGACCAAAGCCCCTTGCAAACCCGGCCGGCTGCGCGCCTCCGGCAGCGTGACTCGGCAATCCACCCCGGAATGGCCGCGCTACATGGCGGCCGGCACGATGCCTTCGCCGGTCTCGCGCTTGAGGCGGAGCTGGCCGCAGGCGGCATCGATGTCGTGGCCTTTTTCCAGGCGCAGGGTGGCGGTGACTCCGGCTTTCACCAGCACCTCGCGGAACGCCCGGCAGCGGGTGTCCGACGGGCGCGTCCAATCGAGCCCCTGCACGATGTTGTAGGGAATGAGGTTCACCTTGGCGCGCAGCCTGCGCGCGTGGCGCGCGAGGATGGCCGCCTGCTCGAGCGAGTCGTTCACGTTATCTATCAGAATGTATTCCAGCGTGAGTTTCTGGTTTTTCCGCTGGTTCCAGAAATCGAGCGCCTGGAACAACTCGGCGAGCGGCCACTTGCGGTTGACCGGCATGATCCTCTGCCGGACTTCGTCCGTGGCACCGTGCAATGAAATCGCCAGGCGGATCTGCTGCGGATGCTCGGCAAGCCGGCGGATCTGCGGAACGAGCCCGGACGTGGAAACCGTCAAGTGCCGCGCGCCGAGGTGGAGTGTTTCCTTGCCGGTGATGAGGGCGATGGCGGCCAGCAGGTGGTCGAGATTGGCCAGCGGCTCGCCCATGCCCATGAATACCAGGTTGTCCACCCGCTCGCCGGAAAGCTGCTCCGCGGCGATCACCTGGCCGGCGATTTCCCCCGCATCCAGATTGCGCGTGAATCCGGCAAGCCCGGAGGCGCAGAACTTGCAACCGTAGGCACATCCCACCTGCGAGGAAACACACAGCGTGTGACGGTCTGATTTCTCGCCGTAAAGCGCGGGATTGGCCGGTATCAGGACGCTTTCGACGTAGCGGCCGTCCTGCAGGCGGAAAAGGAACTTCCGCGTGGTGTCGGCGGCCCCTTGGGTGGCCGCGTGTTGCAATGCGGACAAACGGTATGCGGCGGCAAGTTTGCGCCTGAGTGCCTCGGGCAGGTTGCTCATCGCATCGTATGAGGCGGCCTTCTTTTTCCAAACCCACTCCAGAATCTGGGCCGCACGGAATGGCGGCTCACCCGCAGCCGACAACCAGTCGGCCAGCGTCTCCGGAGCGATGCCAGTGAGTGCGGGGAGTGTCATCAATGTTGAATATCGGAAAAACGTGCCGCCGGGGGGACTCGAACCCCCACGGGCCTTGCGGCCCAACGGATTTTAAGTCCGGAGCGTCTACCATTCCGCCACGGCGGCCTACCGGCGGGCATGGCGGACCAGCCCGTGCGGTGCGCCACGAGTAAGGCGGAATCCCGCGCCCACGTCCAGCATCGGCTCAACACAGGCAATTTCATCTGATTTTGCATCATCATATCCGGATGTGATGATTTGTTTCTTGATGATTGCGCACATCCGGGGAAAAGTTCCGCCATGCCGCAACACGATCCGACGCAGGAACTCAAGCACGCCATGGCCGGGCGTATTCTCGTGCTGGACGGGGCGATGGGGACAACGATCCGCAGCTATGGGCTGGCGGAGGCCGACGCGCGCGGCGATCGCTTCAAGGATTGCGACAAGGACCTGCTCAACAACGGCGACATCCTGAGCCTGACCCAGCCCGATGTGATTGCGGACATCCACCGGCGGTTTTACCAAGCCGGCTCGGACATCTGCGAGACCAATACCTTCTCCGCCACCAGCATCGCGCAGAGCGAGTTTTTCCTAGAAGATCCGCGCGAAAAGGGTGGGCGCAAGGATCCGGGATTTTTTCAACAAGTCATCGAAAACGGCTTCCTGAACGAGCTGGCTTGGGAAATGAACGTGGAATCAGCGAGGCTCTGCCGGAAAATGGCGGAGGAAGCCGCCGAGAAAACCGGCCGCCAGCGTTACGTCGCCGGCGCGATCGGCCCGCTCACCGTTTCGCTGACGAATTCTCCCGATGCCAACGACCCGGGCTTCCGGGTGGTCACCTTCGACCAGGTCTTGGAAGCTTACAAGCTCCAGGTCCGTGCATTGATCGAGGGCGGCTGTGACATCCTGATGATCGAAACCATTTTCGACTCCCTCAACGCCAAGGCCGCTGCGGTGGCGGTGCAGGAGGTTTACCGCGAGCAACACATCCAATTGCCGGTGATCCTTTCCGCCGCAGTCGGGCGCGGTGGCGAGACGATGATTTCGGCACAGAAGATCGAAGCCTTCTGGAACGCCTTCGCCCATGTCAAACCGCTGGCCATCGGGCTGAACTGCTCGCTGGGCCCCGACCTGATGCGCCCGCACCTCGAGGAGCTCGCGGAGTGTGCCACCACTTTCATATCCTGCTACCCGAACGCAGGCCTACCCAACCCGCTTGCACCCACCGGATTCGATCTGGAGCCGCAGCACATGGCTGAGTTCATGGCCGGTTTCGCCGATGACGGCCTGCTCAACCTGGCCGGCGGCTGCTGCGGCAACACCCCCGAGCACATCGCCGCCATCGCCAAGGCCGTGGAAGGCAAAAAACCACGGGAAGTGCCGACTGTCGCATGATTGAACCGCGGCGGCGCGAAAGCCGCAAAGGGAACGCAAAGGAAGATTTTTTGGATCATGCAGGATTACCTGAACAACTTGTCGAAAGAGACTATTGGAGCGGCCATAGAGGTTCACCGAGAACTTGGACCCGGTTTGTTGGAGAGCAGCTGTGAGGCAAGTCTTCAACACGAGTTGGCCTTGCGTGGGATTTCGTCACAACGGCAACTGCTGCTGCCGATTACCTGCAAGGATCTCGAAATCCCCGATGCCTATCGAATCGATCTGTTGGTTGAGAATTCTCTCGTTGTGGAGCTTAAAACCGTGCCCACGCTCCAGCCCGTGCATAGTGCCTCAGATATTGACTTGCCTGAGGACGTCCGGAAAACATCTCGGACTACTCATCAACTTCCATATTGTACGCCTCGCCGACGAAATCAAACGCTTCGTTCACAACTTCCCTGAATAAACCTTTGCGTCCCTTTGCGAACTCCGCGGCTTTGCGGTTACCTCTTTTCTCCCATGCGCACCATCCCACACGCACTCTGTCTCTCCGGCACGGAAGCCTACAACCACACGCCCGAGAAGCAGTTCCTGATGATCGGTGAGCGCGCCAACGTGGCCGGCTCGCCGCGCTTCGCCAAGCTGGTGCGCGAGGGAAACCTCGAGGCGGCGGTGGAAATCGCCCGCCAGCAGGTGGCCAACGGCGCCAACGTGCTCGACATCTGTTTCGACGACGGACTGATCGACGGCAAGGCGATGATGGCCCGTTATCTCGACCTGCTGCAGGGCGAGCCGGATGTCGCCAAGGTGCCGATCATGGTCGATTCCTCGAAGTGGGATATCCTCGAAGAGGGACTCAAGCACCTCCAGGGAAAAGGCATCGTCAATTCCATCTCCCTCAAGGAAGGCGAGGAGGGCTTCAAGGAACAGGCGCGCCATATTATGACATACGGTGCCGCGGTCGTGGTGATGGCCTTCGATGAACAAGGCCAGGCCGCGAGTTATGACGAAAAGATCCGCATTTGCGGGCGCGCCTACCGCATCCTCGTCGATGAGGTCGGATTCAATCCGGATGATATCATTTTCGATCCCAACATCCTGACGGTCGCCACAGGCATCGAGGAGCACGACAATTACGCGCTCGACTTCATCAATGCCACCCGCTGGATCAAGGAGAACCTCCCGGGAGCGAAGGTGTCCGGAGGGGTTTCCAACATTTCGTTCTCGTTCCGCGGAAACAACGTGGTGCGCGAAGCGATGCATTCCGCCTTCCTCTACCACGCGGGCAAGGCGGGCATGGACATGGGCATCGTCAACGCCGGCATGCTCGAGGTCTATGACGAGATCCCGAAGGAACTGCTCGACCACGTCGAGGACGTGCTGCTCAACCGCCGCCCGGACGCCACCGAGCGCTTGCTTGAACTCGCCGAGCGCTACAAGGGACAGGGCGGAAAAAAAATCGAAGAAGACCTCTCGTGGCGCGAAGACCCGGTGGAGAAACGCCTTGAGCACGCGTTGCTCAAGGGCATCGACAAGTTCATCGAGGAGGACACCGCCGAGGCATTGGAAAAATACGGCCGCCCGCTCAAGGTCATCGAAGGACCGCTGATGGATGGCATGGGCGTGGTCGGCGATCTCTTCGGCGCAGGCAAGATGTTCCTGCCGCAGGTGGTGAAGTCGGCGCGCGTGATGAAAAAGGCCGTCGCATGGCTCGAGCCGCACATGGCGGCGGAAAAAGCCGCCAATCCCAGCCAGCGCTCCGCCGGGAAATTCCTCATCGCCACCGTCAAGGGCGACGTCCATGACATCGGCAAGAACATCGTCGGCGTGGTGCTCGCCTGCAACGGCTTTGAGGTCACCGACATGGGCGTGATGGTCCCTTGCGACAAGATCCTCGACAAGGCCGCCGAGATCGGGGCGGACGTCATCGGCCTGTCCGGACTGATCACACCATCGCTCGACGAAATGGTCCACGTGGCGAAGGAAATGGAAAAACGTGGCATGAAGCAGCCGCTCCTGATCGGCGGCGCGACCACCTCCGCCGCCCACACCGCCATCAAGATCGCGGAGCACTACAGCGGGCCGGTCGTCCACGTGCTCGACGCCTCGCGCTCGGTGCCGGTCACGACCTCCCTCCTCTCGGACCACAGGGAAACCTTCATCACGGACAACCGCGCCAAACAACACAAGCTGCGCGAAAACCACAACACCGGTCCGAAAAAGGAAACGCTCACGCTCGAACAGGCGCGCGCCGCGGGTCCGGCATGTGATTGGGAAAGTTATCTCCCGCCGGTGCCGTCGTTTCTCGGGACTACCAAGGCCACGGTCCCGCTGCGCGAGCTCGCCGACTACATCGACTGGACGCCCTTCTTCCACGCGTGGGAGCTGCGCGGCGTGTGGGACCGGGAAAACAAGGTTCTCAAGACGAGGAACCCCCAAGGAGCCGAGGAGGCAGCGAAACTCCATCAGGAAGCGCTGGCATGGATCGATCGCATCATTTCCGAAAACCGTTTCGAGGCGCGGGGCATTTTCGGCTTCTTCCCGGCCAACCGCGATGGCGACGACATCATCGTGTGGACCGACGAATCCCGCACCACCGAGCGCTGCCGTTTCCACACCCTGCGCCAGCAGATCAGGAAGGACTCCGGCAAGCCGAACATGGCCTTGAGCGACTGGGTTGGGGAAAAAAACACGGATTACATCGGCGGCTTCGTCGTCGGCATTCATGGTGCGCACGAATTCGCGGGCGAACTGGAGAAACAACACGACCCCTACGGCTCGATCATGGTCAAGGCGCTGGCCGACCGTTTCGCGGAGGCCTTCGCCGAGCTGCTGCATCACCGGGCGCGGATCGAGTGGGGATATGAAACCTCGGACGAGCTCACCAAGGACCAGCTGATCCATGAGAACTACCGCGGCATCCGCCCGGCGCCGGGCTATCCCGCCCAGCCGGACCACACCGAGAAGCCGGTCCTGTTCGAATTGCTCGGCGCGAGCGGGGCCACCGGCGTGACGCTCACCGAAAGTTGCGCCATGCACCCCGGCGCGGCGGTTTGCGGGCTGTATTTCTCGCACCCCGGGAGCCATTACTTCGCCATCTCGGATCTGCAAAAAGACCAGATCGAGGACTACGCGCGCCGCAAGGGGATGAGTGTGGCGGAAGTGGAAAAATGGCTCGGTCCGTGGCTGGGATACAATCCATGAATTTTCCGGATTCCCACTGGACGAGGCGGGTGTCCGCCGCCAGCGTTTGCGTCCAACCAAACACAGCATATGAAAATCACATCCATCGCCTGCGCCGCGACATTGGCGCTCACCGGTTTCTCGCTCGCGGGCGGCGAAGGCTGGACCTCCGATTTCGCAGCCGCGAAAAAACAGGCCACCGAAGAGAACAAGGATCTGCTCATGGACTTCACCGGCTCGGACTGGTGCGGTTGGTGCATCAAGCTCAAGGACGAGGTCTTCAAGCACGACGGATTCAAGAACGGCGTGAAAGAGAGCTTCTTGCTGGTCGAGATCGATTTCCCCAAGGACAAGTCGAAGCTGTCCGAGGAAACGCAGGCGCAGAACCGGAAACTCGGTGAGGAATTCGGCATCGAGGGATATCCCACGATTGTGCTGGCGGATCCCAGCGGCCGCCCCTACGCGACCACCGGTTATCAACCGGGCGGGCCGGAGAAATACGTGGCGCACCTCAATGAATTGCGCGGCCGCAAGACCGCCCGGGACGAGGCATTCGCGGCGGCGGACAAGCTCGAAGGGCCGGCAAAGTCCAAAGCCTTGATCGATGCCCTTGGCAAACTCGATCTCAGCGAGAGCGCGGTTGCCCACCATTACCCGCAGGTGTTGGAACAGATCAAAGCCGCCGATCCCGATGATACCACCGGCTTCGCCAAGAACATTGCCAACCGCCAGCGCATCGCGGACTTCCAGAATGCATTGCAGGCACTCGCCGAAAAACAGGACATGGCAGGTGCCATGGGATTGGTGGACAAAACCCTCGCCGAGGGTGGATTCGAAACCGAGGAAACGCTTCAACTCATGATGACACGTGCCATCATTTTGGCCGAACAGGCGAAATTCGATGAGGCGATCAAGGCCGTGGACAACGCCAAGGCCTTCGCCCCGGAAAGCCCGCTGATCCCGGGCATCAATCAATTCCGCGAGCGCCTCGAGGAATCCCGCAAAAAGAAAGACGCAGCGGAAACTCAAGAGAACTGACCCGCCGGTGTGAGCCGCTCCTCCGATGCGGATTGAAGTCATCAATACCGGCTCCGAGCTGCTGCTGGGCGGCACGCTCAACACCCATGCCGCATGGTTCGGCAGGGAGTTGTTCGCCCTCGGCCTGCGGATCTCACGGCAGACGACCGTGCCCGACGGAGAGCCGATCCGCGAGGCAATCGGCGAGGCGCTGGCAAGGGCGGATGTGCTGCTAGTGACCGGCGGCCTCGGCCCGACCAGTGACGACCTCACCCGCGAGATCACCGCCGAGGTGATGGGTATCGGGTTGATCACCGATCAGGCGGCGCTCCGCTCGATCGAGGATTTTTTCGCACACCGCGGACGCCCGATGGCACAGGCGAACCTGAAGCAGGCGCTGGTGCCCGTGGGTGCCGACGTGCTGCCGAATCCGAACGGCACCGCCCCGGGCGTGTATGTGCCGCCACGGCTCAACGGGCGCTCGCATTGCGCGGTATTTCTTTTGCCTGGGCCGCCGCGCGAGTTGTATCCGATGTTTCACGCCGAGGTCGTCCCGCGGTTGCGCGCGCTGGCAGGCATTGATTTCCCGCCGGGCATGCTCACGCTGCGCTTCACCGGCATTGGCGAGAGCGATTTCCACCAAGGCATCGACGACCGCCTGGCATGCATCGCCGGGCTTGAGTTCGGCTACTGTGCGCACATCGGCGAGGTGGAGCTGCGCCTCATCGGCACACCGGAGGCAATCCGCTCCGCGAGGAACCTCGCCGTGGAGACCTTCCACGAAAACCTCATCAGCGAAGATGGAGCGACCATGGAGGAAACGGTGGTGCGCTTGCTGAACGAGCGCGGGTTCACGCTCGCCAGCGCGGAAAGCTGCACCGGCGGCCTGATCGCCAACCGCATCACCGATGTGCCGGGAGCAAGCGCGGTCTTCACTCACGGTTTTGTGACCTATGCGAACTCCGCGAAAATATCGCTGCTACATGTTTCCCCTGCGGATCTGGAAACCCACGGGGCGGTCAGCGAACCAGTGGTCCGCCAGATGGCCGACGGGGCGTTGATGGCCAGCGGCGCGGACATCGCAGTAGCCATTTCCGGCATTGCCGGACCTGACGGCGGCACCCCGGAAAAACCCGTGGGCACCGCGTGGCTCGCTCTGGCGGCGCGGGGCGCGGAGACTGCAACGCAGAAAATCCACCAGCCGCGAAACCGCCACGACTTCAAGCTGGCGGCCAGCCAGGCGGCGCTCGAAATGGTCAGAAGGCACCTGCTGTCAGGCAGCGGCACCTCTGCCTGATCATCCTTGATAGGAAAATAAACCACGGATAACCTTGGGTAGTCACTGATTATAAGGGACTTGTGAAAGATCCAGCATTCACCCCAAGGGTGGGAGGCCGGGTAATCACCACTCTTTGATTATCCGTGTGAATCCGTATCCATTTGACTCATTACTCAGAATAGCCAGTGCGCCCATCGCGCTGCGCCCGGTTGTGGTTTCACTTCTTTTTCCAAGCTCATGGTTTTTTCTTGGGCTTCGGCAAAACCGGCTTCTTGTCCTCTTTCGTGGCTTCGGGCGGATCCAGCGGGATGCGGATCACCAGGCTCTTGTCGAGCAGGCGGGTGCCCTCGGAGGACAATTCCTGCACACGGTAAACGACGAGCCCGGATTTGCCTTCCGCCATGCGGCCGATGGCGAAGTTCTCCTTGGTTTTACCGAGGCTGGTTTCCTCCTCGAATTTCCACTCTTTACCGGTCCAGGCACCGAGAATGCTGGCGGCATCAGCATTGATATCATCAATCCGCTTCAGTTCGCCATTGGGCGAGCGGAAAGTGTCGCTATCCGGCGAGAAACGCAGGGTGGAAAGCGTGCTGGCACCGCCGGTGGCGGAGATGGTCCATGTATCGCCGGATGCCTCGCGAAGGATGAGTATCACCTCCTCCATCGGCTTGAATTCGCGCTTCTTCCACAAGGCGAGATATTCCTGGTATTCCTCGCGCGTAAGCCCGAGGCGCTCGTGAAATGGCAACGGCACACCAGGCTTGGCCTCGGCGCTGAACTCGCGGAACCACTCACGGTTCTCGCGTGCCGCAGATTCCACCTTGGCCACGTATTTGTCGATTTCCGGTGGCGGCAAAACCATGCCGACCTGCCCGCGGACCGGCGTGCCGGGCTTGAGCAGGCCGGAGAAAACGTCAGGCACCTCGGCGGCAATGGCGGCGGAAACAATGGTGAAAACGGCGAGCGTGACCGGAATTTTCATGATGCGGAGCGCCCAAAGCTGCCCGCACCCGCCTTGGAACTCAAGCGGCGAATCAAGGCACGGCAGGCGGCTCGCCTTCAGGAAAGATTATCTCGATCGGCGTTTCCACGCGCTCGTCCATCCACCGCTCGAGCGCCGCACGCATCGGCCGCAACACCTCCGGGTGCCCGGCAGCCACGTCGCGCACGCCATCGCGGTCCGAGGCCAGGTGAAACAATCCGAAATGCCGTGAGCCATCTGTGGCGGGCGTGCAAACGAGTTTCCAATCGCGCGTCGCCAGGCACCGTTGCTTCGCCTCCACCAGCCGCTCGCGATACTCCGGCCTGAGCACGAAATGATAGTTATAACTTTCATCGATCCATGTCAGCTCGTCCATCGGCGGCAGCTCCGGCCGCACGACGCCGGGCACGGTGAACTGGATGAAGGGAAAGCCGGTCTCGCCGTAAAACGGGCGGTGGGCGGGTGTGCCACCGCCATTCAACCAAGCTGCAAAACTCCGGCCCTCCCATTCCGGCGGTGCCGGCACTTCAAGCAACTCGGCGATCGTGGGTGCCAGATCGATGAGGCGCACGGTTTCCGGTATCACCGCTGGCTTCACGCCCGGCATGCGCAGGATCATCGGCACACGGTTGGCATGCAGTCCGCCATTGAAGGTGAGCCCGTGGCCGAGAGTGACACCGGGTTCGTAAAGATCATCTCCGTGGTCCGAGGTCACGATCACGATGGTGTCGTCCTCAAGGCCCAGGCGCTTGAGCGCATCGAGAATTTCCCCCACGCAATCGTCGAACAAACGGGTGCAGCCATCATAAAGCGCGCGAACCTGCCGGATTTCCTCCGGCGGCAGAGCCTTCCACTTGGATTCCAAGTCGGTCCCGCCGATGAAGGCGTCGATGTCGAAATCCACGCCGTTGCGGTTGGGCCCGCGGTAATGCGGATCGGAAAACATGCTGACGTATGGCTCCTTGCTGCGGTAGGGCAGGTGGTTGCAGGAATAGAACACATGCCAGAAGAACGGCCTGCCGTCGCGCGCGCGCTCCTCCAAGCCGGCGAGCACCCGGCCGGTCACCACCTCGGGGGTGACAAATTGTGCGAACGACCGGATCTGTGGAAACATCCGGTGGCCCAGCGCATTGTCGAAATAAAGCGGCACCACGAAGTGCGCCATCAGCACCGCCTGGCTCATGTAGATCTTGAAGTTGTCGAAACTCGAAACCGAGATGTGCTCGAAGCCCAGCGGCATCACCTCGTAATAGCCCGCGCACCAGTCGCCGATGGCCGCAGTGTGATAGCCTTTTTCCCGCAGCAACTTCGCCAACGGCAAGGTGCGCCCGTTCGCCGTGTCCACGGTCTCGCGGTCCGGATACATCTGGCGGATGCCGTGGGTGTGCGGGTAGGACGAGGTCATCGTCTGCACGCCGGACTCGATGGTGGAGGCGATGGAGGTGAAACAGCGCTCGAAGCGCACGCCCTGCCCGGCAAGGGCGTCGATATTGGGAGATACCCCCGCCGCCGCAGGCCCTTCGCGGCGCTCAGGTTGGTAGCCCGCGCAGCCGAGAAGGTCGCCACGCAGTGAATCGGAGCCGATCACCAAAACATTCGGCAGCCTGCTGCTTGCGGATGCCTCGCGCGGCGCGCGGTATTCCGGCGCGCCACGCACCATGAACGCCGCCGCCGCCAGACCCGTCGCGCCGACCAGCCACCATGCGGGCCGGCCGTGGCGACGAACATGCCACACCACCACCACCGCCAGAAATACCCATGGAAACAAGGTGAAAATCACAAACAACGCCGCCGGACGCACCGGCTCGGGAAACTCGAAAATCCGGTAATACCAATGACCGAACTCCACCTCGTTCAAAAAATACGGGCGCGTCATCGTGAGCCTCAGCGTGCAAAACGCGTGCATGGCGGCCGCCACCGCGAAGCCGCGCAAGGCAATCGCCACGCGGCCGCGGCGGTGCGAATACCTGGTCCACAGGCTCACCACCGGCCGGGCCAGGCATAGAGCAACCACCGCCAGCACGGAGTAAGCCGCCAGCACCCACAGGTTTTGCCGGATGAGGAAACCAAGGTATTCATCCCGGGCCAAGGCGCTGAATTTGTTCATCATGCCACCCGCGGTGCCGGCGAGCTTCCACAGGGACAGCCCATATTGCAGCATAAGGAACGCCACCACTCCCGCGAGCACCGGCCACCAGCCGTTTGTGGCCCGCCCACCCGGATCCTGCGGTTGATGCAACCATGTTTTGAATTGACCCTTCATTGCAAATCACGACTCCTCCGCTGGCGATTCCATGTAAATCCATCTCGGGCTCATCACTTTCTCTATCACCACCCCCCGGCGGGATTGCAGGCCGCGCGGCACATTGAGCCGCAGGATCAAGCTGGTCTTGCGGCCGTAATTGCCCCGCAGGCACCTCAAGATAACCGGCAGATCCTGGTGATCCCTCGGCAGATAACCAAAAAGCATCTCCTCGGCATCCAATGCGGTGAGCCGGAAACTCAGCCACTGGTTCGAATCCGAAAACTCGTGGCTGTAGAAAGCGTCCGCTTCCACATAGACGCGAAAATCCATCGGTTTTTCCTCCGGTCTGCGCCGTGCGAACTCGTCCCACGGCATCGGTTGGTGGCACACGAATGTCTCCCAATCGACAAGTGGCCGGCCGTCCGGCGCGATCTCGATCAACAGACTGTGCGACTCACCGTTTGCAAGGCTCACCGAGGCCATCCAGAAATTTGCACGCCGCTCGAGCGTGACCGGGTCCAACACCCGCAGCGTGCGCATTTCCGCCGGCATTTCCCGCTGCCCGGCATCATAATAAGCGCGGACCAGTGGCATCACCCGGTCGGGATGACGTATCATATCCGCCCAGGCATCCGGTTCCCTGGCGGCGAAAAAAGCATGCAATACGGCCTCGATGCGCCCCACCAGCGCCCGCGCCTCGGCCTCTTCGCGCTCTTCAGACAGCAACGCCGATTCCGTCTCCACACGAATGGTCTCCGCCACATCGCCCGATTCCCGCAGCCGGGCCAATGACCAAACCACTGCGGCCACGATTCCCAGTGCGATCAATACGAACCAGCCCCATGGAATCGGATGGCGATAAGCCGCTTCCGCACCCCACGATTGCTCGGTGGCTTCGACCATCGCGGATTCCTCGATCAACGCCTCGATGCCGGGCTCATGGGTGCGCACCTCGATCTCCCGCCGGTCAGGCACGAACAAAACACTCGGTTTTCCATCATCGCCGCCGGGCGCAGGGCCCAGCCGCACCGGCTCCTCACGATCCGCTGCCTCCGCGACCTCGCCCGGCTTCTGCAGACGGATCACCTGCGGCTGCGGCGGGACATCCTCGTCCACGGGCCGGAGTTTTACGGGACGTTTTTCCTCGCGCGGCATCTTGCTGCCACATGAAAGCCGCAAAACTCCATCGACGCAATGCCGCTCTGCCACTACATCTCCCCCACCCCGCCATGCCCGGAGCACGCCGCATCCTCATCGTCACCGCCGCCTTCGGCGATGGTCACAATAGCGCCGCACGCAACCTGGCGCTTGCACTCGAGGCCAGCGGGGCCCACACCTTGGTCGCGGACCCCTGCATGCTCGGTGCCCCGCGCGTCACCGCGCTCGTCAACCGCGCCTACCGCCTCGTCACCACCCGCTTCCCCAGCATTTGGGCAAGCATTTACCGCTCCACCGACCGCTGCGACTTCAGCCGCAACCGCTCGCCGTTGATGCGCCTCCCGGAACATGCGCTCAACCGGCTGGTGCAGGAATTCCAGCCGGACAGCGTGGTCTGCACATATCCGCTTTATCCTTACTACATGCTTCGAATCGGGGCGAAAACGCCGGTTTTCACCGTGGTCACCGATTCCATCGAAATCAATGCCGCCTGGCGACGCGCGCCGTCCACCGCATGGCTGGTCACAGATCCCGCCACTCGCGATACCATGATTCGCGCCGGCCTGCCTGCGGACCGCGTGATCGATACCGGTTTTCCCGTGCATCCGGTGTTTGCCGGGATGCACGCCATCCGCCCTGACGATCCCTGCGAGCCTTTCCGCATCCTTTATTTCCCCACCGCACGATCCGCTCAGCTCGGCTCTCACGCCCGTGCGCTGCTGGCCGCCTCGGTTGGTGTCCATCTCACCATCGTCATGGGCCGCAACACCCGCCAACTCCTCCCCACGGCACGCGAAATCAAAACCGCCCACCCCGGGCGCGTGCGCCTCATCGGCTGGACGCGCAAGGTGCCCCGCCTGCTGGCCAGCCACCACCTCTGCGTGGGCAAGGCCGGAGGCGCCACCGTCCACGAAGCCATCGCCGCACGCTGCCCGATGCTCATCCACCACCTCGTCCCCGGCCAGGAGGAAGGAAACCTGCGGCTGCTCGAAACCATCGGCGGCGGCGCACTCGCCGATCAGCCCGACCGCCTCTCCCAGGCGGTCACCACATTGCTGTCCGGCGATGGCAGCGGCTGGCGCGGCATGAAACACGCCCTTGCCCGCCACAACCGCGACAATGGCGCCGCCACCGCCGCCGATTTCATTCTGAAGCAGATCGAAGATCGAGGATCGAGGATCGTGGATGACTGAATCCATCCACTATCCACTATCCACTATCCACTATCCACTATCCACTATCCACTATCCACTATCCACTATCCACTATCCACTATCCA
>JALRFY010000030.1 GCA_023253625.1 Akkermansiaceae bacterium
CGCACACCTGCCATCCCAAAATCCGTGCTCCTTGTTTAGCACGAATCGGTTCAGCAGCTTTTCAGCCACTCACTCCGCCGCCAACCAAAAGCCCTGGCGAGGAATACGCGCCTCAAATTATTTGGTTGACCGGGGGGTGGCTGTCTGATTGGCCATCACATATCTTTTAAAACCCAAAACCATGAAATCGTACAAACAAACGAAGACCGCTCTGGCGCTGGTCACACTGGTCGGCCTCCCCCTCGCCGCGCTTCCGTCCCACGCCGGCATCATCGTCGACAACAGCAAGATCGTTTCGGGATCGGCCGTTGGCACGCTGGCGGCAATCGATGTGCCGTATAGCCCGGTGCGGCCGGCTTCCGGCGGCCCGGATTGGTCAGAGACCGCCGATGACGGATTCACGACGGTGAACAGTCCGATCCGTGATCTTGATGGCACCTCCAAGTGGGAGCCGGATGGCACGCCGATCGGCGAAGCACAGGCGTATATGGTCTACAATGGCGGTGTCCCCAGTGTGAAGTGGACGTTCAACCAGGCCTCTGCCGGCATCGATCTCCCCGACGGAACCATCATCTGGGGAGTGTATGCCACCTGGAACACCCGGGGTAAGGACGGTATCACCTACCAATACACGGAGGGATCACAGTCGGGTTCTACTATCAGGCAGGCTGGCGGTGCAGGGCCGGCGGCGGACCTGGTCTTGAGCTGGACGGACGATGTCAGCACCACCCGCAACGGCAACTTCGAGCGGATTTTCGCCAGCCCCATCGTCGTGGGTGGCGGGGACGGATTTGAGCTTTGGGGAACGGACAACGTCGGTAACGCCTCTCACATCGACGCGGTGGTGATCGACTACCAGCTTCCATCGGTGGTGCCGGTCATCATTGCCAATAGTCCCGCGGACGGCGCGAGCGGCGTGCTGCTTGCCACCGACATCAAGGCTCGATTCGACCGCGACATGTCCCTAACCGGCACGGGCACCGTGACTCTGCGGAATCTTACGCCCGGATCCGGGGCGGACATCGTCTTCAATCTGCCGGACAGTCAGGTTTCGGTCTCCGGGGATACACTGACGATCAATCCGACCGCCAATCTCAATCTTGGCACCGACTACGCCATCCGGATCAGCGGCAACGCCCTCAAGGACTCGGACGACACTCCCTTTGCTGGTATTCTTGAGGACACAACCTGGAATTTCACCACCACGAGCGACAACGTTCCCCCCACCATTGCCACGCTGTATCCCGCCGACAACGCGACCGACGTGCTGCCTTTCCTCGACCTCGTTGCGACTTTCGGCGAGAATGTTCAATTGACCGGCACCGGCACGGTAACAATCCGGAACCTGACTCTCGGGACGGAAACCAGCATCACCCTGCCAAACAGCCAGGTGTCGTTGGCCGGCGCAGTCCTGAGGATCAATCCCACTTCGAACCTCGCCTTCTCCACGGACTACGCCGTGCGCATCAGCGCCGACGCCGTGGTGGATTTTTCCGCCAACACCTTCGCGGGGATCCTTGACAATACGACCTGGAACTTCACCACCGCCGGCAGCGCGGGCGGGCTTGTGGTCGATGCAGGAAAGATCCAAAACGCCGTTACACCCGGCGGCAGGCTCCTAATCATTGATACTCCGAAAACGACCGGAGACGACGGCAATGCCGCCGGCATCGGGTTCGCCGGCACCACCGGCGGCGATCATACCGGCAGCGGATGGGAGCCGGACGGTACCGATGACAACACCCAGTGGAACACGCCATGGAGGAACGGCGGTTCGGTGACCTACACCTTCAATCTGCCCGACGGCGCGGTGATCAACAAGATCTACCACGATTGGAGGGGACAGGGCAACCAGAGCGCCGCCGTGAACTACGCTTATGACGAAGGAACGCCGGTCTCCACCTCCAAGAGCCACACGGTGGGTCCGGCCAGCGACCTCGTGTTGCAATGGACGGCAGCTGACAGCAGCACCCACAACGTGAATTTCGAAACCATCTTCACCGGTCCCATCACGGTGGCCGGCGGGAATGGCTTCACCGTGACCGTGAGCGGTGGTCTGATGGCTCTCGGGGCCATGCTGGTTGACGTCATTGACAATGCCACGATCACCTCGTTCGAGGCGGCCGGTGTCTCGGGAACCATCGACCAGCTTGCCAAGACGATCGCCGTGGAAGTGCCCTTTGGCACCAATCTCGCGACCCTTGCGCCGACCTACACTCTGAGTTCCGGCATTTGCAACCAACCCAATGACGGCACGACTCCTCCAACGCCGGCCTTCGCGAACGCAACCGGCAACACGGTCGACTATGTCGTCACCGACACCGCCACCACCCCGGAAACCGTCAAGACCTACGCGGTGACCGTCACCGTGGCCCCGCAAATCGCCACCTTGGTCATCGACCTCGGCGCCAGCCCGGCCGGCACCACGATCGCAGGTGGCACCTTTGGCACCTATGTCGCCGCCTCCGGCTTCCCCACCAACCTGCCACTGGCACTTCCCGCCGGCTCGATCCTTCGCTCGATCGCCATCAACAGCAAACTCGAGGCCACGGGCATCGAAAACTACGCATCCGACCTGTCACTCCTCCTGGACCCGACCCCGGGAACCCCCGGCGGCGACTTCTCGGTGGAAATCACCAACGGAACGAAGCTCTTTGGCACCGCCGGAACCCTGAAGCTCGGCTGGCCGCAGGCGGCGAATGCTGGCATTGGCACTTCCCTGGCCGACACCAAAACCGCTGCGGACTGGTCAACCGTGGGGCCGATCGACCTTGGCACCACCGGCCTGTTCCTCGGCAACGCCTACGGCAGCGCCCCCGCAGGCGGCACCTGGTCGGGCACCATCACCCTGGCCTACGAGGTGGCAGGCGGCGGCTCCGCCTACTCCAACTGGTCCGGAGGCGAATCATTCGCTGGCGACAAGAACGGCGATGGAGTGCGGAACGGCCTCGCGTTCCTGCTCGGCGCGGCCAATCCGGATGCCAGCGCTCCGGGTCTGCTGCCGACACCGAACCAGCAAAACAGCGGGGATCTGATATTGAACTTCAGCATGCGCAATGCGGCGAACCGCGGGGCGTCGGTGCTCAAGCTGCAATGGAGCACCGACCTCGGGTTGAGCGACCTGTGGAGCACCAACGAAGCAGTGGTGCCAGAGGTCAGCGGGACGGTTGACGGGGTGACGTTCGTCATCACGCCGGGCGAGCCGCTCAACGGGGTGGTGGCGACGATTCCTGCGGGCGAGGCGGCTGGCGGCGGCAAGCTCTTTGGCCGCCTGCAGGCCAGCGAGTGACCTCATTCTTGATGCCCGCTCCCACACATGAGTCTTCCCACCAAACACCTTGGCGTGCTGATTTTGAGGGTATTTTTTTGCTTGTCGCATCGGGGACGTCTGATTTTCTCCCAAGGTCCGTACCGTAAGTTGTCTTTTGTCCCACAATCGGCATGCATCCTGCCTTGCATGTCGCTGCGCATCACCTGAACCCATGACTGAACCAAACGAACCCTCAACAGCTCCGCAAAATCAGAAAACACTGACAACCCGTCGTGGGATTTTGGGCGGAGCGGGTTTCGCCGGTCTCGGTCTGGTTGCCGGCTTGTCTCCCGCCTCGGCGTTCACCTCGGCGCGCAAGTCGGACATGCCCAGGGTTTCCGTGGCGACTGCAAACCAAGGGCCCGGGCATGCCAACCGGGCCATTCCCTACACAATGCGCCCGGATCTGCCGGAGGAATGGGAGGTCCGCAACGGCAGCGTGGCCTCCGAATACCTCCGCTACCTGAACGGTCTCGGCCTGCGCCGGGTCAATGCCAGCCAGATGCTCTCCTCGCATGCCAAACAGTGCGGATCCGTCTGGAACACGCTCCCGCCCAAGGCGTGGTGGCGGCGCATGGGATACACCCTCAAGGTGCTGGAGCGCATCGCGATGGAGCTGAATGTTTCCCAGGTGGAGGTGATTTCAGCCTACCGCTCGCCGTCCTACAATGCCCGCACCGGCGGCAAGAGTGGCTCATGGCACCAGGCCAACGTCGCAGTGGATGTCAAGTTTCCGGTGCGCGCACGCACCGTCACCGCTACCGCCCGCGAGTTGCGCAATCTCGGCCTGTTCCGTGGTGGAGTGGGCGGCTACTGGAATTTCACCCACATCGATTGCCGCGGCAACAATGTCGATTGGTAAGCTGCCCTGCGGTGCATGTATCGCATCGTGATCATTCTTTCCCTGCTGCCGATCGTCGCCTCGATGATCGGCGGCTGGTGGTTTGGCCGCAGGATCCTCGCTTCGGTGGGCCGCCAGGACTGCCGTTGCGATCTGGCACGCTGGAAGCCGGCCACGGACGATGTTTCCAAGGTGCGGCGAGCCACTGGGCCGGTGGCCG
>JALRFY010000034.1 GCA_023253625.1 Akkermansiaceae bacterium
AAACGATTTTAATGGATAAGATGAGGTCGAGATATTCGGTGGACCAGTCTTCCTCGGTGGCGGGGGTGATGTCGGCTAGGATGGCGAGGGTTTCGGCGCAGCCGCGGAGTTCGACGTTTTTCGCGCGCAGGGCGGAGGCAAGCTTGGGGAGGAAGGTGCGGGCGATTTCGCGATGGACGAGGAGGGTTTCCAACGCGTTGCAGACGCCGCATTTCTGGGTCTTGGCATTGACTGTTAGAGAGACGGCCATCTCAAGGTCGGCGGATTGGTCGGCGTAAAGATGGCAGATGCCGTCGTAGTGTTTGATGACGGGCATACGGGCAAGGGAGACGACGGTTTCGATCAGGCCTTTGCCGCCACGGGGGATGATGAGGTCGAGCCATTGGTCCATTCCGGCGAGGGTGGCGACGCTCTCTCGATCGGTGAAGGGGATGAGCTGGATGGAGTGTTCGGGCGCGCCTGCTTTTGCGAGAGCGGCGGAGATGGCAAGGTTGGAGTGGATGGCCTCGCTGCCACCGCGAAGGATGGTGGCGTTTCCGGTTTTGAAACAGAGGACGGCGGCGTCCGCTGTGACGTTCGGGCGGCTTTCGTAGATGATGCCGATGGTGCCGATGGGGACGCGGACCTGCTCGATTTCGATGCCGTTGGGGCGCTTCCATTTGTCCATCACCTGGCCGACGGGGTCGGGCAGGGCGGCGACTTGTTCGATGCCGGCGGCCATGGCCTCGATGCGGGTTTCGTCCAGCCGCAGGCGGTCGAGCATGGCGGAGGAGAGGCCTTTTTCAGCGCCAGCGGCGAGGTCCCTGGCATTCGCTGCGAGCAATTCGGGCGTGGCCTCGCGGATGGCGGCGGCCATGGCGCGGAGGATGGTGTTTTTCTCATCGGCCGTGAGTTTGGCGAGCGCGTAGGCCGCGGCGCGTGCCTGGCGGCCCATTTGGTGGATGCTTTCGCGGATCTCGGACATGTTGGCGGGCGGATGGTAGCCCGCGCGCGGGTGGCATCAAGGGGCGAATGGGCGGTAAATTGTGCTCGTCACTGCGCAGGCGGATGGCGGAAATTCCCCGCGTGATCCACCCGTCCGCCATTGTCTCGCCCCTTGCCAAGCTGGGAAACCACGTCCGCATCGGCCCGTTCTGCGTGGTGGGCGCGAACGTCGAGCTGGGCGACGGCTGCGTGCTGCATTCGCACGTGGTGATCGAGGGCCACGCAAAAATCGGGCGCGACAACGAGTTTTTCCCGTTCGCGGCCATCGGCGGCAAGACGCAGGATCTGAAATACATCGGTGAGCCGACGTATCTGGAAATCGGCGACCACAATGTGTTTCGCGAAAACACCACCGTGCACCGCGGCACCCATGAGAGCCTGCCGACGCGCATCGGTTCGCACAACCTGCTGCTTTGCTACGCGCACGTGGCGCACGATTGCCAACTCGGCGACCACATCATCCTCTCGAACTCGGTGGGCATCGCCGGGCACGTCGTCATTGATGACCACGCGATCGTTTCCGGCTTCGCCGCCGCGCACCAGTTCTGCCGGATCGGCCGGCACTCGATCGTCGGCGGGCTCTCGAAGATCGTGCAGGACGTGCCGCCGTTCATGATCGTGGACGGCAATCCCGCCTCCACCCGCGGGGTGAACCTGGTGGGACTGCAGCGGCGCGGATTTCCAGAGGAGGACATCCGCGCACTCAAGGGCGCCTACAAGAAGCTGTTCCTCAAGAAGGACGCCAATCTGGCCAACGCGCTCAGCTCGCTCAAGGCCACCCACGCGGCAGACACGCCACAGGTGGCGCAATTGATCCATTTCATCGAGGCCTCGGAACGCGGTGTGACGCGGTGACACCCGTTGAGCGCGCGCTTCACGGCATGCGCTCCGAGACGCCGTGAAACACCAGATGGCGGCTGCGGGGCGAAATGTAGGCGACCAGATATTTCCGGAAGCGGGGATCGCATGGCCATTGTTCGGTGCTGGCGAGTTTCCATTGATCGTCCTCCTGTTTGAGGCTCACGAGCACAGGGAGGCTGACAATCCCGCCACCCGGCGGGCCGGCGAGCACCCCCGACTTGCCGACTGGAATCAGCAACGGCTCGGCGGCGCCGAGTTTGATGGCCATTTCATTGGATGTGGCATTGATGATGAAGCGATCGCCGCCTTTGATCCGTTCGGGCGGTGAATGGACTTTCAGCACGCGGTAGGTCTCGTCCTGTTGGAAAAACACCAGCAAGAGGTGCTTCCTCTCCGCAGGCGCGATTTCCAGCGAGATCGCGGGCTTGTCCGCCGCGCCCTGAAAGAGGTCGAGCATCGTCTCGTCGCGCAGCGACGCTTCAAAAGGCCCGGCGATGAAGGTCAGGGGAACCTCGATCTCAGTCTGGCGGTCTCCACTGCCGACACGGAAAACCGGCGATTTCCGGTCTTCCGGATCGAAGCGGGTGACCCGGAACTCCACCTTGGCGGCCTTCCTCGCACTATCGTCCTGCGCCATGATTGGCGTGGCGGAAACGAATGCCGCCACCAGAACGGACGGCACAACACGGATGGAACAGGAAAGGAATGACATGATGGGATGCGAGGCATTATCAGGCCCCGGCGGTTCTGGGAAGCCAGCGGAACGATTTAATGACGAATTTGCGGCAGAAGAGCCGGTTTGACGGTGGTTTGAGCTCATCCGGCGACGCCTCCGGCATGTCGGTGTCATCGAGGAAATCCGCCACCCGCTGGACAACCGCCACGCACCATGCGCGGGCGGTGATGCAGCTGCCATCGTCAGAGCGGGCCTCGCCATACCCGCGGATGAGGAAGGTGTCGGAGCGCGCATGGATGATGGGCGCGCTGGGTGTGGGGATGTCGGCCTGGTTGATGTATGCGGGCGTGCCTTGATAGCGGGATCCAAGGGCGGCTGCGGGGAACTTGTAGTTGGCCTTCGGGATGTCGGCCGCCGTCAGTTCATTGGCACCGCCACGGTGGTCGCGCTTGATCCTAGCATCCGCAGTTGCAGGCTTCGAAGGAAGATTTTTAACCACGGATTGCACGGATTTACACGGATTGTATGCAGAGTCATCAGAGTTCGCTGGTAATGGAACTTTTCACCTGTCGGGTGAAGAGCTTGGATTACATAACTCATTTGAAATCCGCGTATTCTATGTAATCCGTGGTTCCAATTGCTGCATTCAGGATCAAGGAGTGGTTGCCTCCACCCTGACGTCGTCAATATACCAACCCAGGTAGTCGCCGGCGGGGTCCTCACCATGGAAGCGCCATTCAAGGAACACCCTGAGGCCGGCCCCGGCAGCAAGGTTGACTGGCGAGACCGAGGCCCAGTTCGCGTTGGTGATGTTGGAGTCGGTGACGGTGAGCAGGGCGGGTCCGATGTCGGCATTGGTATCTGCATTGACGAGAAAAACCTGGGCCACATCGCCGGAAGCGATATCGAGCGCCTGGGCGAAGGTGAGGGTGGCACCGCTGGCGTTGCCGAGGTCGATCACCGGTGAGCGCAGCACGGTGGTGGTGGGCAGGGCATAGGCACCCGGTGAAGTGATATTGGTGCCCCAGCAGCGGGTCGAGTTGCCATTGCCGGTGGTGACGGAGCCGCCCACGCCGTTCGAGGCTGGCGCACCCCAGTCCCACGGGCTTCCCGCCGCCGCGGTTGCTGTGAAACCGCCGTCATTCGCCTCAAAATCCGCGAGCAGGAGTGGCGGCGCATCATACTCAGAAACCACAAAGAAGCGGCGTTCACCGCCGGCCGGGACGGCGCTTAGCGTGGTGGTTTCGCCGGCGGAGGAAATGGCCTGATAAAGAGTGGGGCCGCTTTGATAAATGGGCCACTCGACGATGGGAGTCGAGAGATCGGTGCTGGTGAGAAGGTCGTAGACCTTTCCGGCGCGGCTGTTCCAGGAGAAGTCGTAGGTGCCGGGCGTGGTGGTATTGCGCGCGATGGTGACCGAGAATTCCGCCGGGGCAAAGCCGCCGGTGAGGACCTTGATGGCGTTGAGAAAGGCCAGTTTGCCATCGTCGTTGTAATTCATCAGGGTATTGTCCGTGCCCCAGTTGAAATAGTATCGGGGTCCGCTGGTGGCGGACAATGCGCCGGGCTCGGCATAGGCGATGAGAATCCTGGTGCTGTCGGCCGGATTTGATGCCACCACGGAAATGCCATCCCGGAGCGGGTTGCCGTTGAGCCAGAACCAATTGCCGGACGCTGCCGCAAAAAGGTTTGGTGCCTGGGTGCCGCCGTTCTCCAAGGTGACCCCGGTCCAGATCGGGTCGGCGGGGTTGGCGACATCGGTTGGCCCTGCCACACTCCCGGTGTTGGCGCTACCCGCGCCGCTTGCCAACCAACTCCAGGAGCCCGAACTGAACTGCCCGCCGACCATGTAGGGATTCATCTCG
>JALRFY010000050.1 GCA_023253625.1 Akkermansiaceae bacterium
TGCCTTGGCGTTAACTCCAAGTCTTCGAGCAACACCAACCAATGCCATCGCTGATTCATTGCCGGGTGCAACTACCTCCAAAGAAGTTGAACGACCAGGATCTGTAAGTGTGCCCTGTGCCAAGAATGCCCCACGCCATGAGCTTCTTCACGAACTCGGGGGCATCCGGCTCACCGGGACGTGTCGCCCGCACGAGCCGGGCGGCGTATTCGATGACATGATCCGCCGCGGGAATCCGTCGCACGACATGCTGGAACTCGAGGATCGCAGGGCCATCCACCACCTTGTTCACCACCGGCTCGAAGTCGCTGGTCACGCTCTTCATGATGTCGAGCTCCTCGTTGTGGCTCGGATACTTCACCCGGATGTTGAAGAGGAAACGGTCGAGCTGGGCCTCGGGCAGCGGGTAGGTGCCCTCCTGCTCAATCGGGTTCTGGGTCGCGAGCACGAAGAACGGCGCGTCGAGCTTGTATTCCTCGCCGCCGGACGAGACGCGCTTTTCCTGCATCGCCTCGAGCAACGCCGCCTGTGTCTTCGGCGGAGTGCGGTTGATCTCGTCGGCCAGCAACAGGTTGGTGAACACCGGGCCTTTCTGGAACTTGAACCGGCGCTGGTGGGTCTCGGGGTCCTCTTGCAGCAACTCGGTGCCGGTGATATCCGAGGGCATCAGGTCCGGCGTGAACTGGATCCGCTTGAAGCCCAGCGACATCGTCTCGGCCAGCGAGCTGACCAGCAGCGTCTTCGCCAAACCCGGCACCCCGACCAGTAGGCAGTGCCCGCGGGCGAAGATCGCGATCATCATCTGGTCGATCACTTCGTCCATGCCCACGATCGTCTTGCGCAGCTCGCGCACGATCGAATCCCTGGCCTCGCCGAGTTTTTCCACGGCCTTCACATCGTTGGTTGATTCATTCATAAAATTCGATTCTCTGATTGCGCCAGCGATGACCACAGAGGTGGGCAACCGCCGGTTGAGCGTGTCACCAGCGGTTTTTTTCACTAGACCGGCAACAGATGGGCCTTTACGCCACCCTCTCAACCGGTCTTTTCAGGTTTTTTCGCCGATTGATTTCTATTTTGAAAACAAGCTCCCCAAAATCGGGAAGCTTGAATCCATCACCTGCCAGGCGGGCTGTCAGAGATCACCTGCGGTTTGCGGCTCCGGGACTTGCGCGCGCAGCAACAAAGATTTTTGCGGTCGGAATGCGCCTCCCCGGGTTGAAAACTGAACTTCGCCGCCAACGGCACACTCACTGATCCGGTGTCAGTTGTCCGTATTCGGGACCGCTTTCACGCGATAGAATTCCTTGGCTTTCGTGATCGGGACTTCGAACTTCCATCGCTGGCAGGGCATGTCCGCCGGCGTGATTCCGGTTTGGTTTTCATCCAGGCCCACAGCCACATCCAAGGTATCGAATGCCAGGAGGTCGAGCGTGCCTTGGATTTCGTAATTCAAGCCGTTGCCCGTCGCGCTGCCACCGGTCCACACCGTGCCGTTGGCCGTTCGCGCGAGGAAGGTGACGACGATGTTGCCGTCAGCCTGGCCCACGCTAATCAACGAGGCCGAGGGCACCAACGGATTGCCGTTGAAGGCGAATTCCGTCAAGTTGTCGAGGCCGTCGCCGTCGGGATCGGCATTCCCGAGCGCGGTGGCGCCGCTGAAGGAGCCGGTTTGTGTGTTCCAATACGCCACCCAATCCTCATACGGCAGTGTCACGGTGCCGCTGACTGCCACTTGTTGCGGATCCGCGCCCGTGCTGGCGAGGGTGATATTGCCGGAGACCGCACCTGCCGGGGCATTGGCCGAGAGGCGCGCATAGACGCTCGTGGATGCCACTGTGCCATCGACCGGCACCAAGGTCAGGCCCGGGGAGAATTCCCCGTCCTGGGTGCTTGCCAGCTCGAATCCTGCTGGCGCGTCGATCGTGATGTTGGCCGTGAGGTCCGAGCCGTTGACCGTGAACGATTGCACCACCGAGGCATAGCCGCGCGAGGCCTTGAAACCGTTCAATGCCAAAGGCGTGGCGGAAATCTCCGGCGTGACTGCCGCTCCCACGAAGCCTGAGAGCGCGACGGCTTGGGTTTCTGCGCCGGGGCTGGTGAGTGTGATGTTGCCCGAGACCGAACCGGAAGGGGCCGTCGGGGCGATGCGGGTGTAAACGGTAGCGGGCATAGTGACTGCGGCACCGATATTTGTCGGGCCGCCGGAGCCGCCGAAGTTCGCAGCGCCCCAAGTGACCACCGAGCCGTCGGCTTTCAGTGCCGCGAAGGCCCCTTGGGTGGAATACACCGCCGTGACATTCGAACTAAGCTGTGAGGCCACGCTGGTGGAGTTTCCGCCACGATTCGCATCGCCCCAAGTGACCACCGAGCCATCCGACTTCAGCGCGGCGAATGCATAACTGGAGGAATAAACCGCCGTGACATTCGAACCGAGTTGGGAGGCCACGCTCGTGGAATTCCCGCCGTAGGATTCATCGCCCCAAGTGACCACCGAGCCATCGGACTTCAAAGCCGCGAAGGCATAGTCGTTGGAATACACCTCCGTGACATTCGAACCGAGTTGGGATGCCACGCTTGTGGAATCGCCTCCATAACCCGGAACGCCCCAAGTAACCAACGAGCCGTTCGACTTCAACGCGGCGAAGGCATATAGACTCGAATACACTTTAGTGACATTCGAGGTGAGCTGGGATGCCACGCTTGTGGAATTTCCGCCAGAGGGTGCATTGCCCCAAGTGACGACGGAGCCATCGGATTTCAACGCGGCGAAGGCTTGGAATGTCGAGGACACCGAGGTGACATTCGAGGTAAGGTTGTCCGCGACGCTCGTGGAATTCCCGCCCGCGTTTTCCAAGCCCCAAGTGACCACCGAGCCGTCGCTTTTCAATGCCGCGAAGGCTGGGACTGTTGAATATACCGCTATAACATTCGAACTGAGCTGGCCGGCCACGCTCGTGGAATTGCCGCCCTGAAATGCATTGCCCCAAGTGACCACCGAGCCGTCCGACTTGAGCGCAGCGAATGCGCTTGTGTTGGAATAAACCGCCGTGACATTCGAACTGAGCTGACCGGCCACGCTCGTGGAATCCCCGCCGGAAGATGCCAAGCCCCAAGTGACGACCGAGCCGTCGGTCTTCAGCGCCGCGAAGGCATTACCAGTGGAATATATGGTCGTGACATTCGAACTGAGCTGTTCGGCCACGCTCGTGGAATCCCCGCCGCTGAATGGGGATCCCCAAGCGACGACCGAACCGTCGTCCTTCAACGCCGCGAAGGCAGATTGGTTTGAATAAACCGCCGTGACATTCGAGCTGAGCTGGGCGGCCACGCTGGTGGAATTCCCGCCGTCGAATGCGGATCCCCAAGTGACCACCGAGCCGTTGTTGGTGATGGCAGCGAAAGCAGTGGCGTGGGGAAATTCCTGCCCGTTTCCTAATGACCAAATCTTTCCAGTGGCGGTGGTGAAATTGCCGCCATAAACGCTCTCGATGCGGCCCGCGGGCTGGTTCACCGGCACGCTTGAGGAGAACGAGGAGTTGTCCAAGGAAACCTGGAAGCCAGATGGCGCCGTCACAGTGACTGTGCCCTGCAGGAGGGTTCCGTCGACCGTGAACGATTGCGAGGTGGAGGCGTTGCCGGGTGTGGCAGTGAAATTTGCCAGGCTCGCGACCGAGGGGAGGATTTGCGGGGTCTGGTAGAGCAGGACGAGCGTGTTGTCCTCGCCGAGCGCCATGGTGAACACGCCGCCGGAGGGGACAACCAAGGCTCCCGTGTGGATTGCGAATGCCCCTGCGCTGAACCCGGTGATACCGCCGGGGAAACGCCCCACCACCCACGAAGCCTGTTTTACGCCGGTGAGCGAGAATTCGCCGAGGGCGGAAATGTTGAAGGCGATTGGATTTTCAGCGTTGGCATCGAGCGCGAGTGCGCCGGTGGACTCGATGAGGTCGGAGTCCACACCCACGATACCGTTGGTGGAATTCGTTTCCCAGTTCCAAACCGCGCCACCGGCGAGCGAAACGCCACCGGTGGAGAGCGTTCCGGGGCCGCCATCGCCGGGGGAAATGGCCGCGCCGCTGGCTAGGGTGACCGAGCCTGTGGAGCCATTGCCCGAGAGCACGGCACCAGATTTCACCTCCACCACGCCGACCGAACCGGTGACGCGCAAGGTGCCGGAGTCCACGGAAACCGGGCCTTGAACGGTCGAGGCCAAAGTCAGCGTGTTGTTGCCGAGTTTGACGAGTGTGCCGGGGCCGCTGATTCCGTTCGAGAGTGTGAGGTCATCCGAACGGTTGATGGCCAGCACGCTGTTGTTCACGATGGGGCCGGGCACGGTGCCGGTGGTGCCGCCATTGCCGAGTTGGAGCGTTCCGGAGGAAATGATGGTGGGTCCGGAGAAGGTGTTCGTTCCCGCGAGCACAAGGGTGCCGGGACCGTTGAAGGAAAGACCGCCCGTGCCGGTGATGCTTCCGGTGAGAGTGGCTTGAAGGCTGGTCAATGCTTCCGGAGTGAGGTTGAGGGAGGTATTCCCCGGGGTGGAGAAAGTGTGCAGGGTGAAGCCCTCGGCGTTTCCGGTGCCTGTGCTGATGATACCGCCCGTGGCAACAGGGTCGCCCTTGTAGCGCACAATGACCACGCCCGATCCGCCATCGCCGCCCGCGCCTTGATGTCCCACGCCACCACCGCCCCCGCCGAGTCCGTTGGTTCCAGCGGTTGCATTGCCCACGGTGCTGCCATTGCCGCCGCCGCCCGCGCCGCCGAGACCGGCGGTTTCCGGAGCACCGGAATTGTTATCCATGGCTCCACCACCGCCGCCGCCGGCATAGGTGATCTCTCCGCCAGTGATCGCACTGGCCAAGCCAGCCCCGCCGTTGCCCGCCCTGGTCACATCGGTTCCGCCAGTGCCGCCTATAGCCCCGGCACCGCCGCCACCGCCGCCAGCCGATCTACCGGCGGAGTCGTCATCCCGTGATGCCCCGCCAGCAAACCCTTGGCCGGAAGTGCCACTGCCACCCGCCGTTCGTAGATTGTTGCCGGTGCCGCGACCACCACCACCGCCGCCGGAACCACCGGAGTTTCCAACAAATTTCCAGGCCCCGCCGCCACCGCCGCCGATGGCTGTGAAATTTCCAAAGGTCGAGTTGCCGCCGTTGCCACCCTGCTGGGCGCTTGTCGGTGACGTTCTCGGCCCTCCAGTGCCGCCAATACCGACTACAACGGGATGCTCTCCTGCGGAGAGCGGCAGGGTGCTGCCTTGGAGAAGACCGCCACCACCGCCACCACCGCCGCCCCAGGCACCGGTATCCGTTCCGCTGCCCGCCCCGCCGCCGCCACCGGCCACAATGAGATAGTCCGCGTTCAGTTTCAGGTCGATCGAGTAGCCATCGGTCATGGCATAGTCGGCCTCAAGCGTGTTGTTGCCTTTCACACCGGCGAGCGGGAGGATTTCTTGAACCTGCCCTGAAACAGCCACGGTGCGTGTGATGCCCGAAGGACCACCTGGGGCAATGATGGTCAAGCCGACTGAGGTGGCGAGATAGATCGTGTTTTCATTCACAAAAACACTCAAGAGGCCGTTGCTGGCCAGGCCGTCAGCAGTGGTGCGATTGGTGAAAGTGGCACCACCATCATACGAGATGCTCAATCCGCCGCTGGTGGCGGCATAGACCGTGCTCCCCACGACATAAACACCATTGACATTATTGTGTCCCAGCCCGTGGGCGGTCGTACGGGTGTTGAAGTTCGTGCCACCATCCGTAGAGATACTCAACCCGCCACCCGTGGCGGCATAGATCGTATTGTCGACCACAAAGATGTCCCATACATTCGAGCTGCCGAGTCCGTTGGATGTCGTGCGGCTGGTGAAACTGACACCTCCATTCGTCGAGATCGCCACACCCCCGGGCGGCGAGAAGGAATTCATGGCAACATGGACGGTGTTGCCGACCGCGTAAACATCGTCAACAACAGGACTGGACAGTCCGCTCGTCGTATTGCGGTTGATGAATGTCACTCCGTTGTCATTTGAAATGCTCAGCCCGGCATTGGTGGCGGCATAGACGGAGTTGCCAGCCGCGAAGACGCCGCTGACAAAATTACTCCCGAGTCCATCCGCTGTCGTCCGGGTGGTGAAACTGGTCCCGCCATCGGTGGAAATGCATAGCCCGCCATTGGTTGCGACAAAGATCGTGCCGCCGACAGCATAGACATCATTGACGTAGTTGTTGGGTAAATTGGAGTTGGCCGTATTGCGGTTGATGAATGTAGCTCCCCCGTCGGTGGAGATGCCTAGCCCTCCGTTAATCCCGGGTTTTGTTGCAACATAGACGGTGCTGCCGGAGGCGAAGGCAGCTTGCACCAAATTGCTGCCCAGCCCATCCGCCGTGGTTCTTGTGAGATAACTCGATCCGCTGGTGATGGCGATGTTTCCGGATACAAGACCGGCCGGAGCCCCTGCGGCGATGCGGGTGTAAACGGTGACGGCTGCAAGGCTGCCATCGGTTGGAAAAATGGTGATCGATTTTGAAAATGTGGAATTGTCCGTGGAAACCTGAAAACCAGCGGGTGCCGTGACAATGACCGGTTCGTTGAGTCCACTGGCATCGACAGTGAAGGATTGCGATGTGGAGGCGGTGCCGTTGGCGGTGAACAAGCCGCCGAGGCTGGCGGGGTTGGTGGTGATGGTGCCGGTGTAGACCCTGCCGGAAAGAGGCACGAGGCGGGTGGTGGCATTGGTGGCCGCGAGGGTGAGGTTGCCGGAAACCAAGCCTTCGGGCGCAGTGGCTGCCAGGCGGACATACACGATGGCGGCAGTCACATTGCCACCGGTTTGCGCGAGCGTGAGGTTTTGCGAGAACGAGGAGTTGTTGGTGGAAATCTCGAAATTCGCCGGCGCGGTGACGGTGATATTCGATCCGATAAGAGTTCCGTTGACGGTGAGGGATTGTGCGGGGGAGGCTTCTCCAGGGGTGGCTGAGAAGTCGGTGAGGCTGGCGGGGGAGGCGGTGAGGGAAGTGATTTGACCGATCGAAACGCCGCCCGAAGCCGCGTAAACGATGCCCCCGCTTTCGATGACGCTCAAGACATTATTGCTCCCCAGCCCTTTGGTGGTTGTGAAGTTTGTCCAGCTCGTGCCGTTATTGGTAGAGATGCCCAGCCCACCGCCTTGGGTCGCGGCATAAAGGGTGCCGTCGCTTTCGTAGACGCCGCGAACAGTGTCGTTCCCCAACCCGCTATTGGTGACATTTCGGGTGATCCAACTCGTGCCGTTATTGGTCGAGATGCTCAGCCCGCCGTTCGTCGCGGCGTAGATGGTGCCACCTTTCGCGTAAACGCTGCGGACCACATTGTTCCCCAGCCCGTTGGTGGTGGTGTAGTTTGTCCAGCTCGTGCCGTTATCGGTCGAGATGCTCAGCCCGCCATCTGTCGCGGCATAGATGGTGCTGCCGATCGCGTAGACGCCGTAGAGAAAATTGTTCGCCAATCCGCTATTGGTGACATTTCGCGTGATCCAACTCGAGCCGTTGTTGGTCGAGATGCTCAGACCGCCGCCCTGGGTCGCAGCATAGATGGTGCTGCCGCTCGCATAGACGCCGTTGACTGAATTGTTCGCCAGTCCGTTCGCGGTGGTGGAGTTGGTCCAAGTCGTGCCATTGTTGGTTGAAATGCCCAGGCCTCCCCCGAAAGTCCCGGCGTAGATGGTGCCGCCGCTCGCATAAACACTAAGGACCAAATTGGCACCCAGCCCATTCGCAGTGGTGGAGTTGGTCCAACTCGCGCCATTGTTGGTCGAGATGCTCAGGCCGCCTCCATTGGTTGCGGCGTAGATGGTGCCGCCGGTCGCGTAAACGCTATAGACAAAATTGTCCCCCAGCCCGTTCGCGGTGGTGCGGTTTATGAAGCTTGTCGGGAATTGGGCGAGGGCCGGGAGGGCGCAGGCGAGCAAGGCGAAGGCGAGCGCGGCGGCGGCGAAAAGCCGGGTGTGGAAAACAGGCGCGAAGGCTTTATTCATTTCAGTTGGCTGGTTGCTGGGAAATTGCTTTTGGCGGGAGGGCTGCTAAACAGCGGTGCTCCTTGAATACGGAGCGGAAATGTCTAGGATCACCCGGAGATGCCTTCAATCTTGTTACGGTAACAAGACGGTGTTTGCAGGCACGTATGGAGCGGGTCCTTCTTCATGAATGCAGCCGGCCGGAAACCTGCGAAACTCACACCTTATTCGTATCCCAAAGGTTGGCATGGGCGCTCATTTGCCCCAAAGTGGCCGTCTTGAAGAAAATGAGCCGCCAACTTGGAAACATGCCCGGAGCGTTCAGGCTGGTTGGCCCGATTTTCAGCGCATTCATGGTGCTGTCGTCCGGCATCACGGCCAGATCCCAGGATTTACTTGAGCCGCTGGTGGTGACCGCGGCGGAGCCGGTCCCACCTGCCGACGATGTGGCTGCAAATCTGACCGAGGGTGGCGATCTGCGCGACATTCTGCGGATGAGGCCAAATGTGCACGCCGGGGAGGCGCCGGGCACCTTGTTCAGCCTGAGGGGTGCGGCGCAGGAAGGGACGCTGGTGGTGGGAAACCGCACCAATCCCGCCTTGGCGGTAGCAAACGGCGTCGTCTCGCGTTCAACCAACAGCCTCTGGGTGGTGGGCATGCCGGCCTGGGATATTGCGGGGCTCACCGTGGAGGCGGGGCCCCAACTCTTCAACGCCGGCCCAACTGCGCCGGGCGGCTCGATCACGCTGCTGCCGCGGCAGCCGGAATTCGCGGAAAGCGGCAGGTTTCTGGGCGAAGTGGGGAGCCATGGCAGATACCGGACCGGGGCCACCTGCAACTCGATCTGGATTCCGGAGCATCTTGCGGTGCGTTTGAATTTTTACGCCGACGGCAATGATGGCGGTGTGACCAATGTCGCGGATGGCGACGACCGGTTTGCCGCGACCGACCGCCTGATGGCGCGGGGCCAATTGCGCTGGCGGCCGGCGGGCGATGAGACCGCGCATCTTGACCTGCTGGTGGAAAACACGCGGATCCGGGGAAATCCGCTGGCACTTGCCGGGATGCGCCCGGATTTCGAGCTATTCGACCGCCGGGTGGCACTCAACCAGGACGAACGGGTGCCCGCCGAGCATCTCGCGTTTTCCGTCAAGCTGGAGAGTTCACCCGCCCCCGGACGAAAGGTCGAAGCATGGCTCGCGTGGCAGGATGCGGACGGCTATCAACTCGCGGATCTTGACAACTCGGCGGACTTCGACTGGTGGTATCACACCAGTGTCGTCGAGAGGCGTTTGAACGGTGGAGGGAGCCTCGTTCATGAAGACGAGGGCTGCAAGCTGACGCTGGGGGTCCATGCCGACATGGCCGAATACCTGCTGCATTTCCAGGGGCGTGGATTTTCCGCATCACCCGAAGGCGAACCGTTTTCCACCAAGGTGGACGAAACCGTCTCCATGGCTGCTGTTTTTGCCCGGGGAGAGTTCGAGTTGCAACCGGATTGGTGGGGCTTTTGCGGGCTGCGGATCGACGGCCAGCGGCGCAAGGTGGACATCCGGGCGAAGATGGGCGACGGCGTGCCAAACTCAGACGGTGACCAGGTCCAAACAGTCAGCCTGCTGCCCGAGCTGGGCATCGAGTGGCGGGGTGGGGCTTCCACCGCCGGCCTCAAACTCACCCGCTCCTATCAACCGGGCGGCGTCAGCTATGCGTTCACACTCGGGGACTCGAGCACGTATGATGCCTCGCACGGTTGGGAGATCCAGGGTTATGGCCAGTGGCAAGCGGAATCCCTGCGGGTCGCCCCAAGGGTGTTTTTCGCAAGTGGCGGCAACTTGCAGGTGACGACAGTGTATCCGGATGGATATGCCTCGCTGGACCACTGGATCCGCAATGCCGGTGATGTCGTGCGCTACGGTGCGGAACTGGAGCTTGGATGGCTGGGCCCTCGGGAACTCTACGCCGGCATCCACGGCGGCTGGCTTGTCACGGATTTTGATGGTTTCGAAGTCGATGGTGTCCGTCGCGCCGGCGGTCCGTTGCCCAATGCGCCCGAGTGGAATTTCGGACTGATTCTCGCGTGGAAGCCGGAAACCGGATGGTTTGGCGAAAGCGCGCTTACCTGGCAGGACGAGACTTACTCGCAATTCTCCGCTCCCGTGGCGACACGCATCGAGGATCGTTTGGAGCTGTCCGCACGTGTGGGCTATCGCTGGGGAAGAGCGGAAGTGTATGGCTTCGGCCACAACCTGCTCGATCAGGATTTCGCGCTGCTCCGGCGCGACTTCGGCAATGACGGGACGGCGGTTCAAGGCAGCCCGTGCCTGCCGCGGACCCTCGGCATCGGCTTTGCCATCGATTGGTGAGTCTCACCCTGAAACCGCATTGCGGGTCGGTGGCCGGCAAGCAACCGAATCAGAAGAACGGACAGTCGCGCGGACTCTTCACCACGATGATGCCTGCCGCTTCCAGGCTTTCACGGATTCTCGCAAGATAATCTTCGTGCCAGAACAGACCGGCTCTTGCCAAACCATACTTCGAAATGCCCGGATCCTTGCCCAAGGTGATCTTCCAATACCTCCGCGCCTTTCGAGCATTTCCTTGCATGGCGAAAATCGCCGCGCGCAACAACGGATCGCACCAACCATGGCTGATGCCGTATCCGTCCAACTCCAGCAAAGCCGTGACATGATCGCCCTCCTCCACGCTTTTAAGACAGGGCCCCAGCCTTAGCACGGTGGGAAAATGCGGGTTGTCAGCGCATGCGCGCTCGATCCATTCCAGTCCGTCCTCACGCAGGACCTTCCGGTAAACCATCCACAGTCCCATGCTGCCGCCAAGGATGGCGGGCATCTTCAAATCCCCCATCATCTGCCGCGCCAATTGTTCGATTTGATCATCCCGGCATTCGAGGATCGCGGCCATCGCAAGGGCGTTGATCGCCCATGGGCAATCCGGATCGAGTTTCCGCGCCCTGGTCGCAAGCCGGGTGATCTCTTGTCTCGGAATCACACCACGCCAGCGCGGCTCGTAGCCGACGCTGGCCAGCAACATGGCAAGCGTCGCATGCGGCATTGCTTCGTCGGGATAAAGCACCACCGCCTCGTTCAAGGCCTTGAGCGCGCGCCGCAAGGATTCGATCGTCAGATCGAGAAGATAGCGTCGCCCCAGCAGAACCGCCCCGTAAACCGTGGGTTTTGCCGCATTGCCAACCCGTGCCAGCGAGGAATGATGCTGTGGAAGCACCCCGAACTCGGCCCCGATCTCGTGGGCAAGTCGACCCATCAGCTCGGACTCGAATCCGGCAAGATTGCACTGAATATCTCCGCCAAAATGATATTTGCCTGACCAAATTTGCACCCCTGTGAGGGCATCCAGCAGCCTGACTCGCAGAACGCCATTCGCACCATTGCGTTGGATGCTTCCATCCAGCACATAGTCACAAGGGTATTGGGAAGTGAGGCACTCGGGATCAAGGTTCCGGGCCTCAAGTCTGGCACGTGCCAGAGGACCAAGTATTCTCAAATCAGGCATGCGCCCTAGCGCGACGCTCAATTCCTCAGCAAAAACGGCGGGCAATAGATCCCAAGGATCCCGCAGCCCGATTCCCCGGAATTCCACCAGTGCCAGGCATGGGAGCGCCGCGATTCTGGGTTTCGGTTTCGGCGGCTTTGTCTCATTGTGTTCGATCCGCAACGCGTAAGAACCCTGCGGAATGGTGAAACGGATGGGCTGGCCGGAACCAGGGCCGGCATAGTAGTCCCGGAGTGCCCCCCTCAAACGGCCCACCTGCACGCGCACGATCGGGTTGGTTTCGGGATCGAAGCCGCCGCCGAATCCAAGCAACTCAGAGCCGATGAGATACTGGCTGACGGTCTCGCCACGACCCGCGAGCGATTGCTTAACCAGATAGTCCAGCAGCCGGCTCATAACTCTGGAGCGCTTCAAGGGGCCAAACGATCCCAGCTCTTTCAAGTGATCGTTCACCGGGCTGGAAGGAAGTTGCTGGCCCATATGAATTGGCAGCAAGGACTCAGCCGTCCGCCGGCATGAGACGCACCACGCGGTCCGGGCTATTGAGCAGGACGTAGATCAAGCCGTCCGGCCCGCAGGCGACATCGCGCACGCGGCCAATGTTTTTGAGGATGATTTCCTGTTGGGTCACCTTGCCGTTTGCGATGCGGATGCGCCGCACTTCCTGCTGGGCGAGGCCGCCGGAGAGCAGGTCGTGTTTCCAATTGGGAAACTGGCCGCCGGTGACGACATCGAGCCCGCAGACCGCGACCGACGGCGTCCAGTGGACGAGCGGCTGCTGCATGCCTTCCTTCTCGGTAATGGCGACCATCGGCGTGCCGTTGTAGTTCATGCCGTAGGTGATGACCGGCCAGCCGTAGTTTCGGCCGGGCAGGATCAGGTTGAGTTCATCGCCGCCGCGCGGGCCGTGCTCGGTGCTGTAGATCGCGCCGTCGCGCGGGTCCAACACGAGGCCCTGCGGATTGCGGTGGCCGTAGGACCAGATGCCAGGAATCGCGTCCGGGTTTTTCACGAAGGGGTTGTCCTCCGGCACGCGGCCATCGTCATGAAGGCGGAAAATCTTGCCGCTCGGCCGGCTCAGATCCTGCGATTCCATCATGCCGCCACGTTCGCCGATCACGAAGTAGATGTATCCCTGGTCGAACACGAAACGGGTGCCGAAATGCACGCCCGCGACGGCGCGGAATTTTTCGTCCGGGCGGTAAATCCACTCCTGGTCGCTCCATTGGTGGCCCTTGATGCGGCCACGCACCACGGCTGTGATCACGCGCGCTTTCGGTTCGCGTTCGCCATCGGCAAAACCGAGGTAAACCCAGCCGTTGTTTTGATAATCGGGATGCAGGGCCACTTCCATCAGCCCGCCCTGGCCGTGCTCGACGATTTCCGGCAGGCCTTTCACCGGTTGCGGATCGATTTTCCCTTCCTTGCCGACGATGCGCAGCCGCCCGGGCCGCTCGGTCACCAGCTTGCGACCGTCCGGCAGGAAGGCGATCGCCCACGGCCGCTCGAGGCCGTCCTTCACGAGCGTCTCAATGCGGTAGTTGTGCAGCTCGGTTTTCGTCACCGTGTCTGGTGAGGGAACGGGAAACTCCATGCCTGCCACACGAGTTTCCTTCTCCTTCTCGCGCAGGAAAATCACCAGGCTGCGGATTTGCTCATCAGTGAGGATGCCCTCCCACGGCGTCATGCCCATCGGGATGTTGCCCTTGGCGATCGAGCGGAAAATTTCGGCGTCGCTGGAGCCGTGTTTCCACACACCGTCCACCAGTGAACCACCCTGGCCGCCCTCGAACTTCGCTCCGTGGCAGGCAGCACAGTATTTTCCATAGATCTCATCCACCTTCATCCGTTGCCCGGCAGCGGGAAGCACGGTGGTCAGCAAAATCGGCAACATCGAACGCATGAGCCGCAAGTTGAAAAAAAATCCGGAAAAACACAACCCGCGATTCCGCTATTCCGAGTTGGGCCGACATCGAGACACTCACCGCTTCGGGTGATCCCGCTTGCATGGCAGCGACCACCCACCATGATCCTGCCCGTGCGACGTATCGCGATCACCCTCGGCGATCCCGCCGGCATCGGCCCGGAAGTCATCGACAAGGCGCTGGCCTCCGGCCAGTTGCCGGAGGGCTTCAAATTTGCCATCATCGGCGACCGCAAGGCAGGCACACCCGGCCAACCGGACAAGCGGTCCGCCGCTGCGGCGCTCGCCGCGCTTGAACGCTCGGTGACAGAACTCAAGCTCGGCCGCGCCGAAGCCGTGGTCACCGGCCCGGTGTGCAAGGACCGCCTGCAAGCGCTCGGATTTCCGTTTCCCGGCCAGACCGAGTATTACGCCAGCGCCTTCGGAGTGCAAAACTACGGCATGCTGCTCACCGGAAAACACCTCACCGTAGGACTCGTCACCATCCATGAGGCACTCGCCGCAGTTCCGCAGCTGCTCACCACGGACCGGATCGAGCGCATCGGCAAGCTCACCGCGGCTTTCCTGAAACGCCGTGGCATCGCCCGCCCGCGCATCGCCGTGGCCGGGCTCAATCCGCACGCCGGTGAAAATGGTGCCTTCGGCGACGAGGAATCCCGCATCATCTCCCCCGCCATCGCACACCTCAACGCAGCGGATGTGGCGGATTTCTCCGGCCCCGCCGTGCCGGACGCCATTTTCCGTGATGCCGCGCGCGGTGAATGCGATGCGGTGATCTGTATGTATCACGACCAGGGACTCATCCCGATCAAGCTGCTCGATTTCGACAATGCGGTGAACGTCACGCTCGGCTTGCCGAAACCGCGCACCAGTCCGGACCATGGAACCGCCTACGGCATCGCCGGAAAAAACCTCGCCGATCCCTCATCGATGATCGCCGCCATCCGCCTCGCCTGCGAGCTGGCGTGATTGCCGGGATCAGCCGTGGTTCCTCCCGCGGTAAAACACGGCGAAAACCGCCCAGCAAAGCACGATCGTCGCGGCGAGGATTCCCCAGAACATTTCCCATTGCACACCCGCTCCGGTCACGCAGGCACCGCGCAGCCAGCCGCAAAACCACGCGCCCAGCAGAGGGCCCAAGCCGCCAGCCACCAGCGCCAGTAAGCCCTGTGCCTGCGCGCGCATTCCCGGGTCCACCCGCCGATCCAGGAACACCTGTGCGGTGATGAAGTAAAACGTGTAGCACACCCCGTGCAGTGCGATGCCCGCGATATGCCAGCCGATTTCCCCGTTCACTCCGGAATACGCGCTCATCGCATAGCGCAGCACCGCCAGCCCAAGCGCCCATGAAAGCACTGTTTTGACCCGGTAGCGCGTCATCACGGAACCCACCAGGAACATGCACGCCACTTCCGATACCTGCGCCACCGTCATCGTCGCCGTCGGCCGTGTATCGCCCAAGGCCAGCAAAAACTCCGGCGCATACATGTAAAACGCCGTCAGCGGCACCGAAAACATCGTCGTCACAAGAAAGAACACAAAGTGATCGCGATGGCGCAGCAGACCGAAGGCACCCAGCCCGAGCCGCGACCACCACGCCGTGGCCGGCTTGCCGAGCGGCGGCGTGTGAGGCAGCGCGAACGCCGCCAGCCCGCAAACCAACCGCACCACCGCCGCAGCGTATCCCGCCACCGGACTCGCATCCGCCAGCAACACCAAACCAGTCACCAATCCGCCCGCGATCCAACCCAGTGTGGCACCCACCCGCACCTGCGGAAACTGACTGACACCGTTCGGCAAATGCACGAGCGAAATCGTCGCCAGCACACTCCACGATGGACTGGTGAAAAGCGACGAAAGCCCCAGCAGTCCCACAAACCAAGCCGCATGCCAACCCGCGTCCAGTGCCGCGAACGCCAGTGCCAGCGCGAACGATCCGATCAGCGACGACCACGCAAACAAGCGGTCCGCCGCCACCCTTTGGTCGGCCAAGGCACCCCACAGCAGCGGCGAGACCAGCGCGCACAGCGGCGGCACCATGAACACCGCCGGCACCCAGCCGCCCAGGCCGCGCACACCGAGGATGTTGGTCAGCGCCGGCAGCCACAACCCCGGTGCCATCCCCTGCATGAAAAAAACCGCCCACAAGACCGCGAAAACCATCCGTGGATTCATCCGTCGCCCGCGAGTTCCGTGCACCGCCACCCCTTGGCAGATCCGGCGGATTCTTCAACACGTCATTCTTCATGGCTTGAGTCCGCCGATCAATCCGCCTTATCAAGGGACATGTCCGACGACACGCGCGACCACGGCGTCCAGCCGCTCGATTCCCTCATGACCCGCTGGCAGCTCACCAACCACCAATTGGTCGAATCCTCGGTGGAACAATTGACACACAAGCAGGTCCAGCGCGCTCGCAAGGGACGCCAGCTCACCCTCCATCTAATGCAGAAAATCACCCGCACGCTCAACGACGCGGTCGTGGCGGGACTCGGCAAGGAATCCCGCGAGGCCTTCGCACCCTATCTGCACAGGCAGCTCTTCAACTACGCCAAGGGCCACGACCGGGAATGGCACGACCCCAACGAACCGTTGATGCCACAGTGAGCACGCCGTGGACCATCGCCGGCCAGGGGCTCGCCGGCACCTGCCTGGCATGGCATTTGTGGCGGCAGGGCATCCCATTCCGCATCGTGGACAGCGAACAGGGCGGCAGCTCGAGTGTCGCCGCGGGTCTGGTCAATCCAATCACCGGAAAAAACTTCGAACCCACGCCCCGCGTCGCCGAACTGCTGCCCGAAGCGCTGGATTTCTATCAGGAGCTGGAGTCCCTGATGAACGAGCGCTTCTGGCATCCACTGCCGATCCTGCGCCTCGCCGCCGATGAAAAGGAATGGAGCAAAATGCTCGCCAAAAGCGCGCGTCCGGACGTGGCGCGCTGGCTAGACGGCGGACCGCTCGCCGCAGACGGCTGGTGCGGCGCATTGCGGCTCACCGGCGGCGGGCGGCTCGACCCCCGCGGTTTCCTCAATGCCTCGCGCGCGTTTTTCTCAAAGCATGCCATCTATCAGAAAGCGGAGATCCCCCATGCTTCTCCACCGCCACATACCATCTGGTGCGATGGCGCGGCAGGCCTGCTTAGCGGTCGGCACGGGCCGCACCGCTGTGCCAAGGGAGAGATCCTCACCTTGCGCGCCCCACACTGGCCAGAAGACCACATCCGGATCGGCGGCGGCTGGCTCGTCCCGCTCGGCGACGGATGTTTCAAGGCCGGTGCCACCTACGAGTGGGACCAACTCGACGAGTCCCCCACCCCCGCCGGCCTTGAGAAAACCGCCGCCATCGCCCGCCGCCTTGGTGGCGATGAGCACTTCGAGGTGACCGCCCACGAAGCCGGCATCCGCCCGATCATCCGCCGCAGCGAACCGCAGGCCGGCCCGCTCGGCGACGGAAGCTGGATGTTCAACGGTCTCGGCTCCAAAGGCACGCTCAGCGCCCCTTCCATGGCGCGGCGGCTGGCGGAGCGGATCGCCGCAAGTATAGCGGAAGGGTGAAAAACATCGGCTGAATCGATGATTCCAGATGGATTTTCGATTACCCGCAGGCCAAGGATTTTGATAGAAGGCCTCCAATCATTCACACCCCGCCATGGATGGCATCGTCATTCACATTCTGTTGGCACTTGTCGCTTTCATCTTCACGGTGCCGGTCATCGCGGTGGTTTCGGCGAAAAAATGCGAACCACGCGGCGCAGGAAGCCCATGAGAAAATCCGCGAACTGGAAGCGCACCTGCGCGCCCAGGAAGGAGCGCGGACTTCAGTCCGCCCGTCCGTTTCCGAATCGCCGGAATCCTCTTCTGCGGCTGTTCCACAAAACACCTAGACCCCGCCCCCGCCACTCCCCGCATGGGAACGAGACGGGCGCGTGCAGCTGCGCACCGGCTCGACCGCATTTCCCGCCTCGCTTCCCTATCAGAAATATATCCCCGGAGACGCGAGGCGGGACGATGCCCACGAAGAAACTCCATGATTCCGAACCATTCGGACGGGATCCGGAAAGCATGGCCCCGCAGCCTCAGGCGGCCCGCCGCAGCAGCGCCACCATCACCCCCTGGATCACCAGTTCCCGTGCCGGTATCAGGTCCGGGTAATCCGGGTTTTCCGCATGGAGATAGGGTTTGCCACGCTCGACGACGTATCTCTTGAGCGTGGTTTCGCCATCGATCAGCGCAGCGACGATGTCGCCTTTGCGCGGTTCGCGGAGTTCAAGAATCACGGTATCGCCGTGGCAGATATGGGCCTCGATCATCGAATCGCCGCGTACCTTGAGAGCAAAGGTGCGGGCCTTGTTGGGAATTCCGAGCGCGGAGATGTCCACGGCCAAGCTGCCCTCGCGCTCGGTTTCGGCGTCCTGGGCCATGCCGGCGGCGATGCTGCCATAGATCGGAATGTCGGCGATCTCGCCACGATCGAGGTCGTCGGGGAAAATCACGGCGCGCGCCTTGCCGGGAAGGCGCTGGATCACCCCCTTGCGCTCCAGCGCCCGCAAGTGGCTCATCGCCGCCGTTTGGCTGGCGAACTTGAAGTAGTGCTGGATCTCGCGGGTCGACGGCATGATGCCGGTCTTGCGCTGTGACATTTTGAGATAATCGATGATCTCCTGCTGGCGGCGGGTCAGTATGTGGCTCATGGTCTTGAACAGTGTTCGGTGGAACAAAATAGCGTTTTGTCACCGACACAAGCGGAAAATCACGCGATTTTGGATCGACCAGGCTTGCCGAACGGAAGTAGGGTCACGCCCATCGACGGCTTGCCGCCGGGCGATTCGCTGGCTAAGTTGCCACCCTCACTTGCCATGAAAATCATTCCCACCCTCTGCCTGTTGCTCCTCACGCTGCCACTCGCGGCCCAGAACGAGGATGCGAAGAAACCCGATTTGCTGCCCAACCAGCAGGCTTTCCTCAACCTTCCCGAGGAAAAGCGCGCCGAGTTCTCCAAGCACCTCGGCGAGGCCATCCGCGTGTTCCAGCAGAAGCGGATCTTCGAGGCGCTTGAGGAACTCGAAAAGGCAGCAGCCATTTTCACCGACAGCCCGGAGATCCACAATGTGCGCGGCAGTTGCTATGTTGAGATCCGGGCTTTCGACAAGGCGCTCGCGGAATTCGGCAAAGCCGCCGCCCTTTCCAAGGACAATGCCAGCATCGCCTTCAACATCGGCGAAATCCATTTCGTCACCAAACAATGGCAGCAGGCCCATGACACGTTCCAGAAGGTGATGTCGCTGCTGCCAGCGGAAAACACCGCGCTCGGCCGGCTCGTCGAATTCAAAATCCTGCTTTGCAAGAAGAAGCTCGGCCAGGATGCGGAAGTCGCCGCGATGGCGGAAAAATACGACTTCATGGACGACTCGCCGTATTACTTTTTCGCCCAGGCCTCGCTCGCCTACGAAGCGGACAACCAGGTCAAGGCCGAGGAGTGGCTGGCCATCGCCGGCCGCATTTTCCGCGATCCCAATATCCTTGCGCCCTGGCAGGACACTCTGGTGGAATACGGATACCTCAAAAGCTTCTACGGCGAGGAAGCGCCCGAGGTTCCCTGATGCCTGCCAAAAACTTCCACGTTCGCCAAGCCGCAGTCTCGGCCCTCCATGCATGGGCGAAAGGGCATGACTATGCCGAAACGCTCGTCGAGCGGCATGCCCAGCGGCGCTTGTTGGGTGCCGCCGATCGTGGACTGCTCCAGGCGATCCTTTTTGGCGTGCTGCGCCACCGCCGGCTGCTCGACCATTGGATCGGCGAGCTGCGGAAAGGACAACTCGATCCCGAAACCCGCGACCTGCTGCGGGTGGGACTCTGCCAGATCCTGGTGCTTGGCATCCCGGACCATGCCGCGGTCAATGAAACCGTCGAGTCCGGCAAGGCGAACGTCCGCGGCCTGGCGAATGCCGTGCTGCGCCGCGCCATCGGCTCGCGCAAGCGCCTGGTGGAGGAAACCGCCGAGCTGCCACCCGCGGTGCTGCATTCGCATCCGGACTGGTTGTTCAACCGCTGGAAAAAGCAGTTTGGCAAGAACGAGGCCATCGCCCTGATGGAATGGAACAACCGCCCGGCGGAAACATTTTTACGAATCAATCCGCTGGCGCATTGGTCCGGCGAAATCCCCGGTGAAGCAGTCCCGGAGGCCCCGGGATTTTTCCGCATTCAAGGAGCGCCGCCGTCCGGACTACTGGCCGCCGGGGCTGTGTATGTGCAGGACCCGGCCACGCGCCACGCAGTCGATCTGCTGGCTCCCCGGGCGGGTGAGCGCATCCTCGACGCCTGCGCCGCCCCCGGTGGCAAAGCATTCCTGATCGCTGCGGCGATGGGCGCTGCCGAAACGCTGGCCTGCACCGATTCCAACGAGAAGCGCCTGCCGCGCCTGCGCGAAAACCTCCAACGCCTGCACGCCGGCGCGTCAAGCGTCGAGGCGCACGATTGGACCATGCCCGCGCCCGCCAAATGGCATGGTGCATTTGACGCCATCCTGCTCGACGTCCCATGCTCCAACACCGGCGTGATCCGCCGCCGAGTGGATGTGCGGTGGCGCTTGCAGCTGCAGGACATCGAACGCATCGCCCTCACCCAGCGGTGCATTCTGGAAAATGCCCTGCCCTGCCTGAAACCCGGCGGGCGCATCGTTTATTCCACCTGCTCGATCGAGCCCATGGAAAACGAGGAACTTATCGATGCATTCCTCCGCGACCACCCCGGATGTGCTCTTGAGGGCAGCCGCAGCTCTTTGCCATTCCGCGACGGTGCGGATGGCGCCTTCGCCGCGAGGATCGTCAAAACAGCCTGAGAAAACCAGCTTGCGAGTTTACGCTGGAGGTGGCACGAACGCGTGGCTATATGCATACCATGCGCAGCGTGATCGGAATGATTGTGGTATGGACCGTGACACTGCTGGTGGTGACGGCCGGGGGCTTGATCTGGTATCTCAGCCACACCGCCGAGTTTTCCCGTGTGGACCAGCCAGCAGCGGTGGGTGGCCGCTGATATTGCCTCAGGCAGCCGGAGCCGCACGAAAGCGGCCGATGATTTGGAGCACCATCACCAAGAGCGCCGGCAGGAACGTGAGCGTGACCAGTGACGAGCAGGCAAGGCCGAAGAGGACGATCGCCCCAAGGCCGCGGTAAAGCTCCGTGCCAGGACCGGCGAGCAGGACAAGCGGCGACAGGCCCATCAAGGTGGTGGCGGTGGTCATCAGGACCGGCCGGATGCGGGCGGCCAGCGCGTGCTTGACGGCATCAAGCGCCGACATGCCATCGACGCGGAAGTTTTGCATCGCCCGGTCCACAATCAGGATCGGATTGTTCACCGAAATTCCTAGCAGAATAAGGAAACCGAGCATGGTGATCATGTCGAACGGCTGGCTGATGGCCGCCAAGCCGAGGGCAGGAAGCATGCCGCCAATGAAGTTGAGCAGCCACAAGCCAGCGATGCCGCCGCTGATACCCAGCGGCACGGTGGCCAAGATCAGCAATGGATCCCCCCAGTGGCGGTAGATGATGACGAGCTGTAGATAACACAGGATCAGCGCGATCCACAGGTTCGCGCTGAGCGACTTGCGGGTGGCGTCGAGCTGATCCCCCGCTCCGGTGAGGTCCACCGAGACGTTTTCCGGAATGCCGCCGGTCTCCCGCAAATGGCCCACGACTTCCTCGTTCACCTTGCGGATCGCGGTTTCAAGCGGCAGCGAGCGGGGCGGAATGATATATAACGTGACGGTGCGGCGGCCATCCACTCGCCGAATGCGCGCGGTGTCCACCGTTTCCGAAATATCGGCCAGGGTGCGCAGCGGAACCACGGCACCCTGCGGCGTGCGGACGATGAAGTCGTCAATGCGATCGAGCCGCTGGCGGTAAAGCGCCTCGTCGTAGAGGAAGATGTCGATCTTGTCGTCGCCCAGATAAAATTCGTCGATGAACGCGCCATCGGCGAGCGCGGAGACCGCAAAACCGAACTCGTCTGCACCGATGCCTAGTTCTGCGAGCCGCTCCCAGCGCGGCTGTATTTCCACGAGCGGCTGACCGAGCACGAGCGATGGCGGCAACGAGTTGATCTGGGCGTCGTCTATCACCTCGCCGGCGCGGCGGTAGGTATTGACCGCGGCCTGATAGATCGTGGGCAGGTCCTGCCCGGCGAGGTTGAGCGCCACGGCGCGGGTGCCGCCGTCATTGCTGGAAATGATCGAGCCGCGCGCCGAGAACGCACGCATGCCGGGATAGGAACGGAAACGGGCATTCACAACGTCCATGAAGGCGCCGATGTGCCTCGGGTCCTTGGTTTCCGCGATGATGCGCAGCGACTCCGGTTCGACGCCCATCGAGATGCGCGACAGCGGCGGGATGCTCACCTCGCCGCGGTCATAGGCCTCAGGCTGCCACCCGAGCGCGGGCAGAAGTTCCTGATGGAGCTGGTCGGCAATGCGTTCCATCTCCAGCAGGCTGTATCCCGGCGGCGCGATCATGGTGGAGAAGGATTTGGCCTCCTCGCCCTCGGGCAGGTATTCGGCGGCAGGGGTGAGGAACTTGATACATGAAAACGAAAGCGCGACGATGAACACGATCGTGGCAAGGCGGCGGACCGGTCCGCCGATGAGCCATAATACCGGAGCCAACAGCCATGTCGGGCGGTGATCCGAGATGCGGTCCTCGCCGCGCAGCGTGCGCTCGGGCAGCTTCGAGCAGGCCATCGGCACGAGTGTGAGCGCGACGAGCATCGAAACCAGAATGGAGGCGGAAATGGCGATGCCGATGTCCGAGAACAACTGGCCGGCCTCTTCTTTCACAAACAGGACGGGCAGGAACACGAGCACGGTGGTCATGGTGCCGGAAAGCACGGCGGAAGCCACGTTGCGCGTGCCGTCGAGCGCGGCCTGGAAGCGGGTTTTCCCTTTCACCCGCTCCTGGTGGATGCTTTCGAGAACGACGATGGTGTTGTCGATGGTCATGCCGATCGCGAAGGCCACACCGGCAAGCGAGATGACATTGACCGTGCGGTCGAGCAGCAGCAGCCCGATGAAGCTGGCTACGGCGCACACCGGCATGCCGCACATGCCGATCAACGTGGAGGATCCGCTGCGGAGGAACGAATAGAGGACCGCCGCGGCAAGGATGGCACCGATGAGGATGTTGTTGCGGACGTTTCGGATCGAGGCCTCAACGTAGCGCACATCGTCATTACTGAGCAGCATCTGCAACCCGGCGGGATGGAGGATGTCGCGATTGACCTGCTCGACGACGGGACCGACGGCTTCCTTGATGGCGATCACGTTCGAACCGGTTTCGCGGATGAGCGAGAGGCGGATGTTCGGCTCGCCATCGGTGTAGGCGAGGCTGCGCAGTTCGAAATGGCTGAGCCGCACCTCCGCCACATCGCTGAGGCGGGTGATGGAATCGCCGCGGCGTGTGAGGATGAGGTCGCGCAGGTCGTCGAGCGACTTGAAGCGGCCGGTGGTCCGCATGAGATAGCGGCGCTTGCCGCTGTCGAGATCACCGGCGGAGACATCGGTATTGCGCTGGCGGACGGCCTCTCGCAGTTGCATGAGCGAGATGCCGCGCTCGGCGAGTTTGGCGGGATCCACCAGGATCTGGATCTGCCGCTCGGCACCACCGCGGAGTTCCACCTGCGACACGCCAGGCACGCGTTCCAGCGGCGCGCGGGCATTGTCGTCGATGAAATCGAGCATCATGGCCATATCGAGCCGCTTCGGGTTTCCATCGAGCGGGACCACCCGAAAACTCATGAACGGATTGTAGGAGAATGAATTCGATCGCAGCGCGGGTTGGTCGACGTTTTCCGGATAGGATGGCACTTGGCTGAGGGCGTTGTTCACGCGCAGCAGCGCTTCATTGACATCGATGCCGAAGGGGAACTCCAGTTCGATGGTGGCCCGGCCGGTGGCGGCCTCCGAGGTCATGCGTTTCAGATCCGGCAGGCCGCGCAGATATCTTTCCTGCTCGATGAGGATTTCCTTTTCCACGTCCTGCGGCGTGGCACCCGGCCAGTGGGTATCAATGGTGATCAGCCGGGTGTCGAGGTCCGGGATCATCTGCACCGGCACACGCAGCGCCGCAGTGATGCCCAGCAACATGATCATCGCCGTCACCACCGTGAGCAGCGTCCCGCGTTTGAGAATGGCTTCCATCATGGATCCGTGGCGGCAATGGTTTACTCCGAAACGATGGCCACCCGCCGGCCTTCCGTTAGATTTTCATTGCCCCGGACCACCACACGGTCGCCCTCTTGGATTCCGGCGGTGATTTCGAGGACCTCGCCAAGGCGCCTGCCAATGGTGACCTCGCGGGACTGCGCCACGGATTCGCCATCACGTTCAGTCACGATCCAGACGCGGATGTCACCGCCTGGCTCCCGGATCAGCGCGTCGCGCGGAATCTGCAAGGCATCCTCGTCCAGCCACTCGAAACGGGCACGGGCGGACATGCCGGGAGCAGCGAGCGATTCCGGATCCTCCATTTCCATGCGCACCAGAAAAGTGCGGGTCACCGCGTCCTTGAGCGGCACCACGGTCGCCGACTTTACATCCAGCGACCGGTCCGAATAGACATCGAGAATAACCCTCGCCGAGGGCTTGCGGGCCATCACCGGATAGAGTTCCTGCGGCACCTGCACATCCATGCGGAGCCCGGTGGTTTCGACGAGTTCCAGGACCGGATCGCCGGTTTCCACCCACTCGCCTTCCTCGGCGTGCTTGGCCCGGATGACGCCATCGAAGGGCGCGATGAGGCGGTGGCGGTCGAGCAATTCGCGTTGCTCCTTCTCGAGCGCGGTGACGCGGTGGAGTTCGGCATCGGCCACAGAAAGTGCGGTCTTGCGGCTTTGCGCCTCGGACTTGGCGAAGGCACCGGTGCTGGCAAGCCGGCGCGCCTCCTCTTCGAGGCGTTGGGCGTCGGCGAGGCGCCATTCCGCCTGCGCGAGTTCCGCGGCAATGCGGACGAGGACAATTTCCGCGAGTGCATCGTCAAGTTCCATGAGCACCTCGCCTTGCTTCACGCGGTGGCCGGCGTCCACGCGCAGGTGGCGGACCAGTCCGGCGGTGCGGGTGGACAAACTCGACTCCCGGCGCGGGGTGACCGTCCCGGGAAGTTCGATGGTGCTGCGCGCCGTCGCTTTCGTGGCCACGGCCAACACCACGGGCCTGGGTTCTTCTCCTGATGCGAGACTGCCAACAGCGAAAATGGCCACGCCAGCGGCAAGTCGTAGAAAAAGCATGCGCCACCATTGGCCGGAATACGGAAAACTCAAGCCCCGGGACTTTCGGCCGCGCGGCCCGGTTGACAGGCTGCGGGACAGCGGCTTTGCTCGCCGCGATGTCGCCCGATTCGCAGCAGGACTTCGCGCTCGCCTTCCTGAGCATACTCTTCGAGGGCGCGCCCTTCATTCTGTTAGGCACGCTGATCAGCGGCTTCATCGATATCTATCTGCCGGCGGGAACGATGGAGCGCTTCCTGCCGAAACGCCGCAATCTCGCCATCGTGATGTCCGGCCTGCTGGGCGCGGTGTTTCCCGTCTGCGAGTGCGCGGTGGTGCCGGTGATCCGCCGCCTGGTGAAAAAAGGCCTGCCGGTTTCCTGCGGCATCACCTACATGCTGGCGGCCCCCATCGTGAATCCGATCACCGCACTCAGCACATGGAAGGCGTTCCAGGGACAGGGCGCGGCAATGATGACATGTTCGCGCATGTTGCTGGGTTTCCTGATCGCGGTATCGGTGGGGCTTGTTGTCTCGCGCCTTTCTCTTGCCAACGTGCTCAGGGAAAAAATCCTCCGTTCGCTCAACGAACCGGAAAAATCGGACGGCCACCACCATTGCGGGCACAACCATCATCACGATCACCAAGATGGATGCTGCGACCATAAGACGCACGATCACGATTGTGATCACAATCACGATGCGGCAGGCAACGACCGGCTGGTGGCCGCGTTCCGCTCGGCGCTGAAGGACTTCGTGGACGTGGGCGTCTATTTCGCCATCGGCGTTTCCATCACCGCACTCTTCAACACCGGCATCGCGCCGGGAGCCGCTTGGCTCGACACACTGGCCGGCAACCAGGTGGCCGCTCCCGCCGCACTGATGACCCTGGCATTCATCCTCAGCCTTTGCAGCACCTCAGACGCCTTCATCGCCGCGACGCTCGACAAGTTCTCATGGGGCGCGAAGCTGGCTTTCCTCACCTTCGGGCCGATGATGGACGTGAAGCTGCTGTTTCTCTATCAGACGGTGATGCGCAAGCGCTTCATCGCCGCGTTGGCATTGGCATTGTTTCTGGTGATCGGCTGCATTTCCACTTTCTGGCAACATCTCATCGTGCAAGCCAAATGAACCCGCGACTCCGCCACATCCTGTTTTCGCTTGCGGTGCTCGTCTGGAGCGCGGCGCTGATTTACTTTTACGCCAGCGGAAGGATCACCAAGTATCTGGCACCGGACTTCCGCCCCATCGCCTTCGCCGGGGGTCTCGGTCTCGCCGTGATGGGCATGTTCAACCTGCTCACATCAGGCCAGCGTGCGGACTGCCTCCACGACCATGGCGGCGGTGACGCCCACGACCATGAGGCGGGTGACATCCATCCGCTCGCGGCCTTTCTGCTGATGGTGCTGCCGATCGGTCTGTCGGTGGCGTGGACCAAGGACGAATACTCACCCGCCGCGCTCGCCCGCAAGGGATTGTATGACTCACCCTCGCAGATGGGGAACGCCTTCATGTCCACCGTAATGCCGCCGCTCACCCGCGAGATGATCGAACAGGGCCACCGCAAGACCGATGACGGATATCATCAATTCAACCTGATGGAATTGTTCTTCGCCACCGGTGACCGGGAAATGCAATCGCTCATCGATGGCATGAAAGTGGAAACCGAGGGCCGCTGGATCGATGAGAAAACCCGCAACCCGAACGGCACGCGCAAGCGCCTCTACCGCCTGTTCATTACCTGCTGCGCAGCCGACAGCCGGGCGATTCCGATCGTGCTTGAATTCAACGGACCGCCGCCGGAACTCCCGGAAAACGGCTGGGCCAAGGTGGCCGGCACGATGCGTTTCCCGCTTGAGGAAGGCGTGCTCCAACCGGTGCTTGTCTGCGACCGTGCCGACAGCGCCGAGCCACCCTACGAGGAAAGTTTCCTGCGCAGATGAAACATGGAGTGCCGGACATTTTGGAATTGCCGGTTGAAGCCTGCTTGATACCCCATGGCCATCGACAAGCCCCTTTCCATCACCGGTCTTGGTGCCTTGTCCGCATCAGGCAACGATGTGAAATCGCACCACCGCGCCGTGATGGAAAAACACGCGCCGTTCCGGTCACTGGGTGCTTTGCTGGGAAATGACAGCCCACACGCGCAGCGGCCCGCAGCATGGATCGAGGATCGGTTCCTGCTCACCCACCGCAAGTGGAGCCCGGCCACGATGGCCGCCCTGCACGCCGCCCGCCAAGCGGTGGCGGATGCCGGATGGACCCACGGCGAGCTGACAGACTCCGCCCTGGTAGTTGGCACCAGCCGTGGCAATGCCGCAGGCTGGCTCGCGCCATGGCCGGGCCGGCGGCCATTCAAACTGATGGCCTCATCCAACACCATCCACAGCGAACCCGCCTCCGCCATCAGCATCGATCTCGGCATCACCGGTCCGAACCATGTGATCGCCAGTGGCTGCGCCGCGGGGCTGGACGCCATCGGCATCGCCATGATGCTTGTCCGCTGCGGCGCGGCACCGCGCGCCCTCGCAGTGGCCGTGGACCTCCCGCTGGTACCCATGCTGTTGGACGGTTATGCCTCGTCCGGTATTCTATCACGCCATCACCAACTCGATCCCTATGCGCCGGAAACCAGCGGCTTCATTCCCGCGGAAGCCGCCGCCGCGATGGCCATCGAGCCCACGGATGCAACGCATCCGCAGTTGACATTCCATGCCACCAATTCGGACGCCTGCGATCCAGTGGGCATCCCGCGCGATGGCGGGCACACCCCCGCATTGTTCGCCAAATGCGCGGCGCTGCCCACTGCGGTTTGCCCTCACGCCACCGGCACTGCAGTGCAAGCCGCGGCCGATCCCGCGGCGCTCGCGCGGGTTTTTCCCGAAGCGAAACCCACCTTGCACCTGCTCAAACCGTTCCTTGGTCACGCCATCGGTGCCAGCGGCATGCTCGAGACCGTGGTGCTGGCCGCCTTCTTGCGCGAGGGCAAACTGCCACCCAATATGCCGGGACTTTATGCCCCCGCGGGATTCCATCTGCCGCAAAACCCATTGCCCGCCCTCGGGCCGCTTGCCAAAATCGCCCACGGCATGGGCGGACACAACTCACTGCTCGTCCTCACCCCGCCGTGAAAAAAAACCGACGCATCCTGGTTTCCATCGCTGACCAGAAACTCGTAGTCATCGATGACCATGCCGGCCGCATCGCCAGCTTCGATGTATCCACCTCGGAAAAGGGCATTGGCTTCGAGGAAGGCAGCTACCGCACCCCCACCGGAAAGTTCCGAATTTGCGAAAAGATCGGCGACGGCGAACCACTTGGCACGATCTTCAAAGCAAGGAAACCGGTGGGCCTGTGGCATCCCGGCAGCCCGTGCGAGGATGACCTCGTGCTCACCCGCATTCTACGTTTAGACGGAATCGATCCCCGGAACCGCAACACACTGCAGCGCTTCGTATACATTCATGGGACCAACAACGAGGCGGGCATCGGACGTCCTGCCGGGCATGGATGCGTCAGATTGCGCAATATGGACATGATCACGCTCTTCGGAATGGTGGACGTGGACTGCCCGGTGGAAATCCTCCCGCCGTCATGCCTTCCCGCATGACCGGCCGAATAAGACCGCGGGCCTTATTGCACCATGTCATCACTCATCCCGGACGGATGTCTTGATATAGACGAAACCGCACATCAACCCATTCCGCATGAGTATTGCCAAATTATCGCATGCGGCGACAGCATGCAACATTTACACTTGCGGTGCCTGCTCAATCCGATATGAAAAGCCCCGTCATGAGCACAAAAAAGAAAGCAGCCTCCAAGAAGGCATCCACCGGTGTACGATATTCCGATGATCTCAAGAAGCAGATTATCGATTTCGTCGAGACATATAACTCACAAAACGGACGTGGTGGCCAAAGCGCAGCCACGAAGAAATTCAAAGTCACCCCGCTGACCATCGCGACTTGGCTCAAAGCCGCAGGAGTGAAAAAAACGGCAAAGAAAGCGACCAAGGCAGCCACCAAAAAGGCCGCAGCTGGAGCCTCCAAGACAAGCATGCGCTATCCTGACGAATTCAAGAAAGAGGTCGTCGATTTCGTGAACAGCTACAATGAAACCAATGGACGCGGCGGACAGAACCAGGCGACCAAGAAGTTCAATGTTTCCGTCCTCACGGTTTCGTCATGGCTCAAGGCGGCCGGCGTGAAGGGCCCGGGCCGCAAGTCGCTTGCCAAGAAGGCCACCAAGGTGACCGGCAAGGCGAAAAAGGCAGCCAAAAAGACAGCCCAGAAAAACACGAGCGGGGCGATCAACGAGCTTGAAGCCCTCAAGGCAGCCATCCGCAAGCTAATTGATTGATACTTGCGTCCAGACACGTTTCCAACCCATGGCCGCTCCGCGACGGAGCGGCCATTTTCATTTCCACTCGACCTGTGTGCGCATGTCCATCCAACGCATCGTCTCGCCCTCGAACACGAAGCGACCGTGAAAACCGGTTTCGGAAAGCAGCAAGGGCATCCAGTGGCGATCGTCCTGCCACATCCGGTGATAGGGAATCCCGTCGATTGCATGCCATAACGGAACCGCCTCGTCGGTCTCGGTCGGCTCGCCCTCATAAGCGTCGGCCCGATAGACGTGGCAGAGGATGTCCGGGCAATCCGACATTTTAAACCATAACTCACCGACCTTGCGGGGATTGAGCGGGGTGATCAGAAGTTCCTCGCGGGTTTCGCGGATCACGGCTTCGAGTGCGGTTTCGCCGGGATCGATCTTGCCGCCGGGGCCGTTGATCTTGCCGGCACCGAGACCGCGTTTTTTCTCGATGAGCAGGATGCGGCCCTCCTTCACGATAAACATGAGCGTGGCGTGCATCCCGGCCTGCCAGGTGGTCCAGTCGATGGGTGAGGGCGGCATGATGGGTTCGTCTGATGTCATTGGTCCGCTTCCGGATCATACATTCCGCCATAGCCGGGGCGGTAAAGCCGCAGTTCGGGGAAAACCCCAGCCATCGCGGTGAAATGTTTGTCCACCGCGTAAACTCTGCATTGGTTCTCCATGGCGATGGTGGCAATGAGCACATCGTTCCAAGGCGCGGTGCAGCCGCCGGATTTCAGAATCGCGAAGTTGACCGCCGCCTTGCGCCAGATTTTCTGGTCGTTGCGGATGTAAGGCAGGATGTTGCACCAAGCCTGCAGCCGCTCACGCTCGTCCGGGCGGGCACCGCCCAGGAACTCCATCTCCACCGGGCCGCAGAGCGCGGCTTGAAATTCATCCAACAATCCGCGCACGGCGAGCTTCACCGCAGCGTCGCCCTTGAGGCGGTGCATTTCAATCCAAGCACTGGTATCCACTATCACCATGGGCAAATCAGCGGTCGAAATCCTCGATTTCCTCGTTGGTCAGCGGATAGTCGCCGAACTCGCCTTCCATCAACTTGCGGCCAAACTCGCGGGCCATCTGGCGGCGGATGTATTCTTTCGCCGCCTTCACCACGGCTGGCCCTTTCTTCCGTTCCCCGGTGATACGCATGGCGTCTTGCAAAACATCGTCTTCAATGTCGATGGTGATTTTCATGAACGTATTTTTCACTAAATATCACTCTTTTCAATAAAAATAATAATATTTTCCCATTTTTAGAAATTCTTCGCGTAATTTTCCACGCTATCGCAGGTACAGACGAGGTTGCGGTCGCCGTGGACGTTGTCGATGCGGCCGACGGTTGGCCAGAATTTGTGCTGGCGAAGGTAGGGCAGCGGATAGGCGGCCTGTTCGCGGGAGTAGGCATGCGGCCAGTCGTTGGCGCAGATGGTTTCCGCAGGATGCGGGGCGTGTTTGAGCGGGTTGTCGTTGGCGTCCAGCTCACCGCGGGTGATTGCCATGATTTCGGCATGGATGGCGATCATCGCATCGCAGAAGCGGTCGAGTTCCGCCTTTGATTCCGATTCGGTGGGTTCGATCATCAGCGTTCCGCCGACCGGCCAGCTCATGGTAGGCGCGTGGAAACCATAGTCCATGAGGCGCTTCGCCACGTCCTCCACGGTGATGCCGCTCTGTTCGCTGAGCGGGCGGACATCAATGATGCACTCGTGGGCCACCAGCCCATCGCGGCCGGTGTAGAGGATTGGATAGAACGGCGCGAGCCGCCGCGCCATGTAATTGGCGTTGAGGATGGCAAGTTCGGTGGCTTCCTTCAAACCGGAAGCACCCATCATGGCGATATACATCCATGAAATGGTGTTGATGGACGCGCTGCCCCATGCTGCCGAGCACACCGCGCCCGATGGATTGGCGAGACTGCGGTGGCCGGGAAGAAACGGGACGAGTTGTTCCGCCACGCCGATCGGCCCCACGCCCGGACCACCACCGCCGTGCGGGATGCAGAAGGTCTTGTGCAGGTTGAGGTGGCAGACGTCCGCGCCGATCAGGCCGGGCGAGGTGAGGCCGACCTGCGCGTTCATGTTCGCTCCGTCCATGTAAACCTGTCCGCCACGATCATGGATGATCTTGCATATATCCTTGATGGTTTCCTCGAACACGCCGTGCGTGGACGGATAAGTCACCATCAGCGCGGCGAGGTTCACTGCGTGTTCATCGGCGCGCGCGGTGAGGTCGGCAACGTCGATATTTCCGGATTCGTCACATTTCACGCCCACCACCTTCATGCCGCACATCACGGCGGACGCGGGATTGGTGCCATGTGCGGAAACGGGGATCAGGCAGACCCTGCGGTGGCCTTCGCCACGCGACTTGTGATAGTGGTGGATGGCGAGCAGGCCTGCGTATTCCCCTTGCGAGCCGGCATTGGGCTGCAACGAAACGGCCGAAAAGCCAGTGACCTTGGCCAGCCATGTTTCCAATTCGCCGAGCATTTCACGATAACCCGCGCTCTGGTCCGCAGGCACGAATGGATGCAGCGAGGAAACCTCCGGCCAGCTCAACGGCACCATCTCGGAAGTCGCATTGAGTTTCATCGTGCACGAGCCGAGCGCGATCATCGATTCGTTCAGCGCGAGGTCCTTCGATTCAAGACGCTTGATGTAGCGCAGCATCTCGGTTTCCGAGTGATAGCTGTTGAAGACCTTCTGCGTCAGGAAATCCGAGCCCCGGGAGAGCGAGGTGTCCCATGTGCTGTCATTAGCGATGCCGAATTCGATTTCACCGACACCGAAGACACCGGCAATGGAGTAAAGATCGCCGTCTTCTGTGGTTTCATCGAGCGAGATGCCGACAATGTCATCATTCACTTGGCGGAGGTTTACGCCGTTCATGGCGGCCGCATGGCAGATTCCGGCGGCTTCGCCCGAAACGCGGACAAAAAGCGTGTCGAAGAAAGAATCGTTCATGAGCTCAACGCCATTCGCCTTGAGTGCCTCGGCCAAGACGTGCGTCCTGCGGTTCACTTCGCGTGCGATGTGTCTGAGCCCTTCCGGTCCGTGATAGACCGCATACATCGATGCCATCACGGCAAGCAGCACCTGTGCGGTGCAGATGTTGGAAGTCGCCTTGTCGCGGCGGATGTGCTGCTCGCGTGTCTGGAGCGAGAGCCGGTAGCCGGGCTTGCCGCGCGAGTCCACCGAGACACCGATCAAACGGCCGGGCATCTTGCGTTTGAGAGCGTCCGTGCATGCCATGAAGGCCGCGTGAGGCCCGCCGAAACCCATCGGCACGCCGAAGCGCTGCGAGCTGCCCACGCAAATGTCCGCGCCGAAGGATCCCGGCGCCTTCAAGAGAGTCAGCGCGAGAATGTCCGCCGCCACGATGCAGGTTGCGCCGGCAGATTTCGCCTTGGCGAAAAACTCCGTGAAATCATCGATGCGCCCGCACGTGTCCGGATACTGGACCAGCACGGCGAACACGCTGCCGTCGTCGGGAAACTCACAACTTTGCCAGTCGCCAATAATCACCTCGATACCTAGCGGCTCGGCGCGCGTGACGACCACATCAACCGTCTGCGGATGGCAGCGGTCGGAGACGAAGATCGCCTTGCCCTTCGGCTTGCCGGCAAGTGCCAGACTCATGGCCTCGGCGGCGGCGGTGCCCTCGTCGAGCAGTGAGGCATTTGCCACGTCGAGCCCCGTGAGTTCGGTGATCATCGTCTGGAAATTGAGCAATGCCTCGAGCCGGCCCTGCGCGATCTCCGCCTGATAGGGCGTGTAGGCGGTATACCAGCCCGGGTTTTCCAGAATGTTGCGCTGGATCACCCCCGGTGTGTGGGTGCCGTGGTATCCTTGGCCGATGAACGACTTCAGCACCCTGTTTTTGCCCATGATCGACTTCAAGCGGGCGAGCGCCTGCTGCTCGGTGAGCGGTGCCGGCAGCTCAAGCGCCCCGTCCATCCGGATCCCCGCAGGCACCGCCGCGTCGATCAGTTTGTCCAAGGATTCGAAACCGGTTTGTTGCAGCATCGACTCGCGGTCGGTGCCGATGGATCCCAGATGGCGGCGGCGGAATGCGGTGAATTCTGACATGGAGGTCTGGCGCTGATCCGCGGTGGAAATCGCGGCTGCCCCTCCATAGTGGAAAATGCCCGCTGCGCAACCCCCGGCCGAAGGTTTGAGTGCAATTTCCTCCGCTCACTCCGCCCCCGTCATCCACGATGCCTTGAGTTCCTTGCGGAGGCACTTGCTTTCAGCCGCCGTCTTGTCCTGCAGCCGCTGGCGCTCGGCGCTCAGGCATTGCCACAAACCGGGCTCAAAGCGGCCGGTGAAGCCATGCTCATCAAGCCATATCCCGAGCGTCGCGAGATCGTTCTCGTCGCCCAGCCAATCGGCGAGTTTGAGCGGCGATGAGTCGGCCGCTGGCGATCGATCCGGCAGGAAACCAAGCGCGCCGAGCCATGCCTTCAGCGCCTTGCGGGCCTCATGGAAATCCTCTTCACGGCCGTGATCGAGATCCTTGAAGCGCTTGCGCAATTTCCGGCGCAGCTTGTCAAGTCCCCCGCTGCAACGCCCGGCGAGTGTGTTTTCCGGCAAGGCGAGAAGTTCGGCGCATGAGGCATCCACCCGCGCGGCGCACCAATCGATCGCCTCCGGCGGCGGACGGCGCGCGGCAGAGTGCGTTTGTTGTTCCAGCAGGCCCGCGATGGCGGTGCAGGCCCGGGGCTCACCCACCCAGCCGAGCTTGTTCCAGGTATTGAAGCGGGATACCGCATCGCGCGGCCCGGCGAGCAGACGGCCGATGGCCTGGATCTGGCTGGCGGCGGACTTGCCCAGCCCGAAGAGCGCGAAACCGCCGCGCAGCGATTTCCCGAGCTTGCGGATGGCATGGATTTCCTCGGCCACCCGACCCTTGGAGTCCAGCAGGCCGTGAAGCATGCGCTTCATCTCCTCGCAGTCGTGCAGCAATCGTTGGCGCGCAGCCAGGGCCGTGGCTTGATCCGGCATTTCCATAGGCCGGCATCAAATGCACGGAAGCGCGGGCTTGTCAGCAGCGCTCTTGTGACAAATCCAGAAAGGCGGGTTCAGCCGGGCGTTTTACCCTTTTCCGCCGAGCGGTCGTGGAAACAGAGGGCGAAAATCACCGTTATCAGCGCCGCCATGCCAGCGGGGAACAACCAGTAATCCTTCCATTCGCCCATGGCCTTGGCCACCAGCGAAGCCTCGACCCCCTCGGGAAATCCCTTGCCGAACATGCCGGCCATGGATTCCCAAAACGAGGGCGCGGGCACCTCGCCGGCCGCGGTCTTGATGTTCTCCATCAGAGCGGCGTGGTTGGCGGGAGCGGCACCATAGCCACTGAGGGTGTTGGGCAGCGGAGTGGCGGTGAACGGCCAGCTACCTCCGAAGGCCATCCGGAATCCGAAGAACATGCCCAGCCCCTGGGTCAGGAAAACCAACAGGCCCTGCGCCTGGCCGCGCACCTCCGCGGGTGCCTTGCTGTCAGTGTAAATGAAACCGGTGACAAAGAAGAAATCGTAGCAGATGCCGTGCAAGGCCACCCCGAGCAGCAGCATCCACGCCATCTGATCGGGCGCGCCGAACGCGAACAGCAGATACCGCCCCACCCATGCCAACATGCCGATCAGCAACATCATTTTCACACCGAGCCGCCGGAAGAAAAACGGAATCAGAATCATGAAAATGATTTCCGACATCTGCCCGATGGTCATCGTCGCCGCAGCCTGTTTGAACCCCGCGGCACCGAGGTAGGCCGAGGTCTGGCCGTAGTAATATGCCAGCGGTATGCAGATCAGCATCGAGCAGACCGCGAAAACCAGATACGACGGCTGTTTCAAAAGCTTGAGCGCGTCCACCATCAACAACGAGCCCAGGTCAAGCGGCTTGCCCTTCGCGGGTGGCGGCGTGTGCGGAAGCGTGAAGGCATAAACCCCGAGCGCCAGGCAGGATCCGGCCGCCAGCCAGAAAATGTTGAGCGAGGCCGACCACCCGGCGCTGGCGACCGCCAGCCCGGCGACAATCCAGCCGACAGTGCCCCAAACCCGGACCTTCGGGAACAATTCCGGCGGCAGGTGGGTGAAGGTAATGGTGTTGCCGAGACCCAGCGTGGGCATGAAGCACAGCATGTGGGCGATCATCAACCAGACGAGCAACCCGCCCTGGTCCGCGCCCTGCGGCGCGAGCATCGCAATCGCCACCATGATGCCACCGCCCAAGAGCATCAAGGTGCCGAAAACCCGCTCCGAAGAAAACAGCCGGTCGGCTACCAAACCCAGGAACAGCGGCGCGATGATCGCAGCGATCGGCGCGCTTTCATAGGCTCCACCGATGAAATCACCCAGCCCGTTGCTGCCCATCGCGAGCGCCATCGTCGCAAACCAAGCCCCCCAAACGAAGAACTGGAGGAACATCATCACGGAGAGGCGGAGGCTGACGGAGGCGTTCGTATTCATGCGGTGGATGCGCGAAAACACCCGAAATTCCCAAACGGCGCAACTCGATAATCCCACACCCGTTTCCAAACGCGAAAAAGCCGCCTGCACACGTGATGCAGGCGGCTTTTCGTAGGCTGGTTGGTGGCCGGTCCGGCGCTTATTCTGCGGCGGGCTCGGCGGTTTCGGCCTTGGGAGCCTATTTCTTGGCCGGAGTTTCCTCGGCGGGCGTCTCCACCACCGCCTCGGCGGCCGGGGTTTCCTCGGCTTCCTCCCCGGACTTGGCCGGGCGGTCCACCCACTCGATGTAGGCCATCGGGGCGGAGTCGCTCATGCGGGCACCGAGCTTGGTGATCCGGCAGTAGCCGCCCTGGCGGTCTTGCGACGCAGGGGCCACTTCGGCGAAGAGCTTTTTGACGATGTCCTTCTGGTGCAGATAGGCGATCGCCAGGCGGCGGGAATGAAGGTCGTTGCGCTTGGCGAGGGTGACCAGCTTCTCGGCCACCGGCCGCAGGGCTTTCGCCTTGCCGAGGGTGGTGCGGATGCGGCCGTGCTCGATCAGGCTGCACGCCAGGTTGGAAAGCAGCGCCTTGCGGTGCGAGGCGTTGCGTTTGAGTTTGGCGGTTTTGCTGCGATGTCTCATCGGATGATGCTTCGAGGGTTGGTGTGTGAGGTTTATTCGTCGAGGTTCTGGGCAATGAGGTCAGCGAGACCGACCGGGGCCTCGTCCTCCACACCGAGACGCGGTCCGCGGCTGGCGGCCGCCGCGCCACCGGCGAGCAATGCCGGCTCGAAGGTCAAGCCAAGGCCAAGGCCCAGCTCCACGAGCTTGTCCTTGATCTCGTTGAGCGACTTCTTGCCGAAGTTGCGATACTTGAGCATTTCCGCCTCGGACTTCATCGCCAGCTGGCCGACGGTAGTGATGTTGGCGTTGTTGAGGCAGTTGGCGGCGCGCACCGAAAGCTCGATCTCGTTGACCGACA
>JALRFY010000162.1 GCA_023253625.1 Akkermansiaceae bacterium
TGATTCGCGACCTCAAACGCCGTGGCCTGCTGGAAGACACCCTGATCATCTGGGGCGGCGAATTCGGCCGCACGCCGATGGCCCAGGGCAGCGGCCGCGACCATCACATCAAGGGCTACTCGATGTTCCTTTGCGGCGGCGGCGTCCACAACGGCATGGTTTATGGTGCCACCGATGAGTTCGGCTACAACGCCATCGAAAACCCGGTCCACGTGCGCGACCTGCACGCCACCATGCTCCACCAGCTCGGCATCAACCATGAACGCCTCACCTTCAAGCATCAGGGGCTCGATGCGAAGCTCACCGGTGTCGAGCACGCCAAGGTGATCCATGCGCTCATGGCTTGAACAGGGAAGGGGAATTGAAGGTTGGATCCACAGGCATGGAGCCACGGATGGAGAGGCGCTGAGTGGCGGCCGGAAGCGGTCCCGGACCGCCATTCGACACCGCCAGCGGTCCGCCTGGGGATGTCGGGCCGGGCGATGACGCCTCCGCCTCAGGCGTAGATTTTCCTGTAGTATTCGTCGGCCATGCGGTCGGAGTCGAACTCGGTCGCCACGTCGTTCATCGAGTTGAGCACGATGTTGCTCCAGTCGTCGGGACGGTCGTAGTAGGTGGGCAGGATCTTCTCGTTGAGAATCTGGTAAAACCCAAGTATGTCGTGGCGGTCGCGGTCCTCGGGGCTGAGCCCCGGTGCGGCGGGCGGGATAATGAACGAATTTTCGCCGTCCTTGGCGAACTCGCAAACCCAGCCGTCGAAGGTGGAGAGGTTGACTGCGGCGTTCATGGCGGCGCTCATGCCAGAGGTGCCGGAGGCCTCGCGGGTGACCACCGGGTTGTTGAGCCAGACGTCGGCACCGTTCTTGAGCTGCCGCGAAAGTTCCAGCTCGTATCCCACGAGCACCGTGGCATTGGGGAAATCGCGGGTGATATGGATGAGGTGGTTGAAGAGTTCGATCGCGTTGTAGTCGAACGGATAGGGCTTGCCCGCCCAGATGATCTGCACGGGATGGCTATGGTTGTTGAGCATCGCGCGGAAGGCCTTGATGTCGCGCGTGATCAATTCGGGGCGTTTGTAGCCGGCGAAACGGCGCGCCCAGACGATGGTGAGCACCTTGGGGTCGAATAACTTGCCGGTCTGGTCAGCCACCACACGGAAGAGCCGCTCCTTGAGTTCGCGCTTGCGGTGGCGCAGCTCTTCGGCGCTCGCTTGCCGCCGCGCGTGCTCCAAGCCGTGGTCGGTCCAGTATTTCTTGTTCTGTGCGTTGGTGACGTGGGTGATTTCGCAGATATGGGCGTAATGCGACCACATTTCGCGTGCCACCTCGCCGTGGAGCTTGGAGACACCATTGGCGATGCGGGCGAGACGCAAGGCGGCGAGCGAGTGGTTGAATTCATGGCCCTCGATGCCGGTGATGCGGCGCACTTCCTCTTCGGGCACTCCGCCGAAAAAGGTGAAATCGCGCAACAGGTTGAAATCATGGCGCTCGTTACCGGCGTCTTCGGGCGTGTGGGTGGTGAAGACGAGGCGTTTTTTCACCTCGTCGAGGCTGCGCTGCTTCTCGTAAATCTGAAATGCAGCGGCCAAGCCGTGGGCCTCGTTGAGGTGCCAGACTTCGGGATCCACGCCAAGTTCCCCAAGCAGTTTCGCGGCCCCGCAGCCGAGGATGATGTATTGCGCGATGCGGCGCAGGTGGTCGTTGTCGTAAAGCCGGTGCGTGATGGCGCGGGAAAGGGCATCGTTTTCCTCGATGTCCGTGCTCAGGAAAAACATCGGCACCGTGCCGAAGATGTCGCCAGGCAGGAACATCGCCTTCACCCACACCGGGTGACCATGCACTTGGACGGTGAACCGGATGCCGGTGTCCTGCAGGAAGGCGTATTCTTTTTTCCGGAACTGGATCGCCAGCTCGCGGTCCTCGCCGCGGCCCTGGGTGTAATAGCCGAAGGTCCACAGGATGCCGATGCCACAGAGGTTCTGCCTGAGGTCCGCTGCGGAGCGCATGTGCGATCCTGCCAGGAATCCAAGGCCGCCGGAATAGATCTTGAAGCTCTGGTCAATGGCGAACTCACAGGAAATGTAGGCGACGCTTTTGGAATACTCCGGATTGATTTCGTAGTGGTGGGAGAAGGGTTTGGGTAGGAATGAATCAGCCATGGGAATGCGGATGGTGGGATTGATTGCATGCCCTGCAACGCGGGCGGTTCGGTATGGTTGCCGGCTCACCGATGCAGATGCCGTGCCGCCCTGAAGGTTGAGTGCGGTGCGGGCGCTTGTCCAGCACGGCGACGGCTGCGCCGGACCCCGGCACCGTCTCACTCCCGCCATCGCGCCCAGGCAATCTCTGGTTCTGATGCCGGATCGTTCGATTTGTTCCGCCCACTGGCCGTGTTGCGCCCCGGACGCGAAAATCGAGGCGAAAATCGAGGTTGCAAAACCACGCATCCATGGTTTGCTCGGCTCTGCCGCAAGGCACCCGCGCGCGTGGCGGAATTGGTAGACGCGCTAGATTCAGGTTCTAGTGTCAGCAATGATGTGTAGGTTCGAGTCCTATCGCGCGCATTGCCTTGAAAATCAAGGGGTCCCGAAGTTGAAAAGCCTCAGGTTTTTTTGTCTGGCGTTTTTGTCAGTTCCCAAACTTTTCCCAATCCCGCGATGGGTTTTTCCCAATCCCGGCCTCGATCCCGGCCACCGGCCATCTCCACCTGCATTCACATCGTCCATATTTCCACGCAATCGACAGAGTCATCTGGCAATGCTATCCTGACATTTCCGTGACCGGCTACGACATCATCGCGCTGGCCGGGCACTACCATCCCGCGCTGCCCACCGTGAATCACCAGACCAACCGACCGATGCACCTCGCCGTGCGCGGGCTCCCCGAGCGCATCCACCTCGGAGGCAGGGAACTGCCCCCGCGCGAGTTCATCGTGCATCCGGAATTCGTGATCCGCCAATCCACCGGTCCTGCCTGTTAGGGCATATCTCCCATGCCATTCGATCAAGGCCAGTTTGATTTCGACGCGCCCGGCAGCGATGCCGGTTGGCGGCGGTGGCGTGAGGAACTCGAGCGACAGCAGCAGGAATTCGAGTCGCGCTGGGGCGTGCGGCTTGGAAAGCGCGTGGTCGTATCACTCAAGGATCATGCAAAACCGCTGTGTGGCATGCTGGAGTGGATCGATCGAGGGAAGTCCGGAGACAGGAACGCGCCGCCGCGTTTCCGCCTGCGCGGGCTGGAGTTCGGCCACGAGGAAATCGAGAGCATCGTCGAGGAGGAGGGCTGAGACGCCCGCGGCTCAGAAGCGCAGGAAATTCTCCAGCATTTTCCTGCCGTCCTGGGTGAGGATCGATTCCGGATGGAACTGCACGCCGTGCACCGGATGCTGCTTGTGAGCGAGGCCCATGATTTCGCCTTGGTCGGTCCAGGCGGTGATTTCGAGGCAGTCGGGCAGGGTGTCGCGTTTCACGATGAGCGAGTGATAGCGCGTGGCCTCGAAGGGCTCGGGCATGCCTGCGAACACGCTCTTGCCCGAGTGGTGGATGAGCGAGGTCTTGCCATGCATCAGGCGGCCGGCGCGCACCACCTCGCCGCCATAGACCTGGCCGATCGATTGGTGGCCGAGGCAGACGCCGAGGATGGGCGTGCTCGGGCCGAGTTCGCGGATCACCTCCAGCGAGATGCCGGCTTCATTGGGGGTGCAGGGGCCGGGCGAGATGCAGATGCGCTCCGGTTTCAACGACTTGATTTCCGCCACCGAGATCGCGTCGTTGCGAAACACCTTCATCTCCGCGCCAAGCTCGCCGAAGTATTGGACGAGGTTGTAGGTGAAGGAGTCGTAGTTATCGAGGATGAGGAGCATTTGGGTAAAATCTGAAATGCTGAAAATCTGAAATGCTGAAAATGATATGTCAGGCTTCGAGGGTTTTGGCCAGGGCGATGGCGCGTAGCATGCCTTTGGCCTTGTTGACGGTTTCGTTGTATTCGTAGGTGGGATCGGAGTCGGCAACGACGCCCGCGCCGGCTTGGACGTAGGCTTTGCCATCCTTGAGCAGGCAGGTGCGCAGGGTGATGCAGGAGTCGTGCGAGCCGTCGAAGCCGAAATAGCCCACGGCTCCGGCGTAGGCGCAGCGTTTGGTTTTTTCCAGCGAGTTGATGATTTGCATCGCGCGGATCTTGGGCGCGCCGCTGACGGTGCCGGCGGGAAAGGTGGCGCGCAGCACGTCGTAAGCACTGTGGCCGGGCGCGAGTTCGCCGGTGACGTTGGAAACGATGTGCATGACGTGGCTGTAGCGCTCGACGATCATGAAGTCGTCCACCTTCACCGAGCCGTGTTTTGCGATGCGGCCGACGTCGTTGCGGGCGAGGTCCACCAGCATCAGGTGCTCTGCGCGCTCCTTGGGGTCGTCCAGCAGATCGGCGGCGAGGGCGTCATCCTCATCCGGGGTTTTCCCGCGCCAGCGGGTGCCGGCGATCGGGCGGATGTCGATGCGGCCGTGGATCGAGCGGACGTGGACTTCCGGCGAGCTGCCGACGAGCGCGAAATCGCCGAGTTCGAGAATGAACATGTAGGGCGAGGGATTGACGAAACGCAGCGCGCGGTAGAGGTCCACCGGTTGAAGCTCGAAGCGGGTTTCAAAACGCTGGCTGGGCACGAACTGGAAGATGTCGCCGGCGGCGATGTATTCCTTGCCGGCGCGGACCATTTCCTCGAACTCCTCCTGCGTCGTGTTGCTGGCGGCATCGACCGGTTCCACTTTCACCAAGCCGTTGAGCGCCGGCACATGGAGCGGGCGGTTGAGGATTTCCACCATGGCGGCAATCTTCCCGCAGGCTTCCGCATGTGCATCGGCCGGGGTGGCGGATTCGTCGATGAAGGCGTTGGCGATCACAAGCAGGCGACGCAGGCGGTGGTCGAACACCAGCAAGGTGTCCGCCAGCAGGAAGATCGCGTCCGGGACGCCGAGTGCATCGGGCGGTGGCGCACCGAGCGTGGGTTCGAACTGGCGCACCGCGTCGTAGGAGAGATAGCCGACCATGCCGCCAGAGAAAACCGGCAGGCCGGGGAGCGCGGCCGGTTTATAGGGAGCCATCTCGTTTTCCAGCGCGGCGAGCATGTCGTGCTCTGCGGCGTAGGAGCGCGTGTTGCGGCCTTCGCGGATGGTGATTTGGTTGCCGCGAGCCTCAAACACGCGGCGGGGATTGCTGCCGATGATCGACCATCGGCCGGCTTTTTCGGTGCTTTCCGCGCTTTCGAGCAGGAACGAGTGGCGTGCGTCGCGGAGTTTCAGGTAGGCCGAGAGAGGGGTTTCGAAATCGGCGGCCAGCTGGGTGTAAACGGGCACGACATTGTGTGCTTCCGCGAGTTTGGCGAAAGTTTCCGGTGAGGGTTCGACAGGCGTGTTGTGCACGACGCCGCGAAGCATGCCCGGGCTGCGGGGCAGGGCAAGCCCGGAGAACTCGTAGGCGGGCGGGCGGCCCGGCGGTTCAGATGGTTTGTGATGCACGGGTTGCTATGGATGTGGTGCTGATGGGGGCCGGCATTCCGCGGCAGATTCCCGGCTGTCTCCACGCGATGGCCAGCGGCCAAACCACGGAAAGGCGGCGATCCCTGGCTGGGTGCCAGCCGCATCTGCCTGTCCAACTCCCTCCCTGCCTCCGCCGGCATCGGCCAGATGCGCCAGGGAAATGAGGAGCCCCCGCTCGTCGCCATCGGCGGTGAATTCGCCGCCATCCGGGATTTCCTTCCGCAAGGCCGTGAAAGTTTTACGGCCGCGGAAGTGATCGATATGCTGCTCGGAAGCCGGGCAAATTGCTGTTAGATCACATGCTCCTCTCCCGGGAGGGGGACGATGACCTGCGAGTCCGGCAGGCGCGTGCCAAGTTCGTGGCGGAACCATTCGACGGCGTCGTCATCGCCATGGACGAGGAAGACTTTTTTCGGCCGCAGTTTCACCGCGTAATCGGCGATGGCCTCGCGCGTCGAGTGACCGCTGAAATCGAACACGCGCATTTCACAGCGCAACGGCACGCCCTCGTGCGAGTCATCGAGTTTCACCAGTGCGCCGGTCTTGGCCGCGCGGATGCGGCCGCCGGGGGTTTCGGGGTCGCAATAGCCGACGAAAAACAAACCGTTGCGCTTGTTTTCGAGAAGTCCTTGGCGGGCGAAGACGTTTGAGACGGTGTTTTCGGACATCATGCCGCTGGAGAGCGCGTAGATGCAGCCCGCGCCGAAAGGGATGGGTCCCTTGCGCTTGCGGTCGGCCCCCTCGATTTCCATGTCCTTGAGAAACCGGAAGCCCGGCAGCTTGCGGCGCGAGAGCTCGCTGTGGCGGTCGTAGATATGTGTCATCTTCGTGCTCAGTCCGCCGATGTGCACCGGCGTGTGGCGGGGCACGAGTCCTTCTTTTTTGAAACGGTGGATCATTGCCAGCACCTCCTGTGTCTTGCCCATCGCGAAGACGGGAATGAGCACCGACCCCTTGCGGGCGAGCACCCGGGCGATGGATTCGGCCAGTTCGTTTTCTTCGTCGCGACGCCGGTATCCCTCCTTGCGGGCCTGCGCACCGCGGGTGGTTTCCACGATCAGGGCATCGACGTGTTCTTCGGGAAACAACGCGCCTTTCTGCAGCGTGCTGGGTTCGAAATTCACGTCGCCGGTATACATCACGCGCTTGCCCGCGCCCTCGATGGTGACGCCGGCGGAACCGAGGATGTGGCCGGCGTCATGGAAGGTGGCTCGCAGCGCACCGTCCTGGGCGAGATCGAAGGGCCGCTCGTAGCCGCGCGACTCGAAGGCGGAGGTGATATCGTCCAGCTCGCGGTGCTCGAAGAGCGGGTAATCGACGATGCCGTGTTCGATGCGCTTGGACTGCATCACGTTCACCGAGTTGTGCAGCATCGCGGATGCGAGTTCTCCGGTTTCCGGAGTGAGAAAAACCCGCGCCTCCGGATGATCGTGCAAAAGCACCGGCAGCGTGCCGACATGGTCGAGGTGCGAGTGGGTGACGATCACCGAGTCCACGGTGCCTTCGTCGATGAATTCGTAATGTGGCACCGCCTCCATGCCCTCGTGTTTCGGGTGCATGCCGGCGTCAAGCACCACCTTGCATCCGAGGGTTTCCAACAGATACGAATTGGCGCCGATTCCGGCGTGGCGGCAGAGGCTCTTGAAGATCATGCGCTTTGAAGCCACTACGATGCGAATCCCGTGATGCCGTGTCAACCCGCGCGGCGATGTGGCCCAAGGTGGTTACCCCAGGGAGCACAAAACCCTTGGTCGTTTAACAGACTGACACGCCCCATCTTGTGCCTTCAGGATTCCTGAATGCCAAGAAGTCCGAACAAAATCGACTATTCCGGCGGCTATTTTGAAGGGCCGGATTTCGCCGCCGGGCCAGCAGGCACCCGATTGACGCGGACGTTCGGGACGCGTTTGGGAGATGCGAAGTCATGTCCGATCATGCGGTGCAAGGGGGCAGGTTGCTATTGCAGGCCATTTCCGCTACCGGCCCTTGTAAAATCAGAGGTTCCAGCGGTTTGCAGGGCTGACATTGGCCGCAAATGGGCACCAGTCCGCGCAGTCGGGTCAGGCCGGAATTGAAAATCCGGCAAGACACCGGGTGGATTGCTGTTTAGGATGCTTGCATGAGACGGCTTCGGGCAATGTTGGCACCGCCGGGCCTGTGGCTTCTTGTATGCTGCGTCGCGCTTCAGGCACAGGAAGGCGGCCCCGCCCCGCTGCCGAAGCCTGCGGCGAGTGCTGTGGCGGGAATGGGCGCGCTTCAATCGCTGCGCGATCTCGCTGAAGCTGCGGAGGTGCGCATCGCCGGGCTGCAGGAGCAGGTTTCCGTGGCACCGGACGAGGCACGCAAGACCGAACTGGAAACCGCGCTGGCCGCCGAACGCGAACGCCTCCGGTCGCTCGAAAAGGACTTCCGCGAGGTCGCCTCGGGTGTCGAGGAAACCGAATACACCATGGAGGACACAGCCGCTCCGGGCCTCGCCGAGCAGGTCAGCGAGCTGCTCCAGCCATTGATGGGCGAAATGCGGGAAGCCAGCACCGGCCCGAGGGAAATGGAGGCGCTGCGCAACCAGCTTAGGAAGGCCCGCCAGCGGCAGGCCATGTCGCGGGAAGCACTGCACCGCATCCAGTCGTTGGAGGCCAGGCAGGAGGATGCCGCCATGCGGGAACTTCTTGCGGAGTCCCGCAACGTCTGGCAGCGCCGCGCCGGGGAAAGCGGCAGCCGCGTCAAGGTGCTGGAGTTGCAAATCGCCGGGCGCGAGCGCGAGCGCACCCCCTTCCTGGAAAAGGCGTCGAATCTCTTCAGCCATTTCTGGAAAACCCGGGGACTCAACCTGCTGCTCGCCGCAGGCGCGGCAGTGGCCACGATTTTCCTCGGCCGCCAACTCATCCGCGTGCTCCACCGGCTCATTCCACTCCACCGCCGCACGCGCGCGCAGCTTGGGAAACGGCTCGTCGATCTGATTTCCACCGTCACGCTGGCCATCTCCTGCCTGCTCGCCGCACTGATTGTGCTCTATGTCCGGGAAGACTGGGTCCTGTTCACGCTGCTTGTGGTTGTGCTTCTCGCGCTCGCCTGGGCCGGCCGCAACACGCTGCCACCCTATATCGATCAGATCCGCCTCATTCTCAATCTCGGCCCGGTGCGCGAAGACGAGCGAATCGTGATCGGCGGCTTGCCATGGAAGGTCGTAAAACTCGGCTTCTACAGCGAGCTGAGCAATCCGGATCTCGATGGCGGCACTCTGCGGCTGCCTGCAAGAGACCTGACGGAAATGCGCTCCCGTCCGTGGCACCCGCGCGAACCATGGTTCCCCACACGCACCGATGACTGGGTCATCCTGGCCGATGGAACATTTGGCAAGGTGCTGCAGCAAACTCCGGAGCAGGTCGTGCTGGTCCGGCGTGGCGGCAGTCTCAAAACCTACGCCACCGCCGATTTCATCGAGCAGCGGCCGGAAAACCTCTCGCGCGATTTCCGCATCCGCACGCACTTTGGCATCGACTACAGCCACCAGGCGGAAAGCACTGGAAGCATCCCGGAGCGTCTCACAACGGCGGTGGAAGCCGCAATCATCGCGGAAGTCGGCCGCGGGCAGGTGCGCCGGGTGCGGGTGGAACTGGCTGCAGCCGGGCCCTCTTCGCTCGACTACGCGGTGCTCGTGGATCTGTCTGGCGAGCTGGCCGCACGCTACAACGCGCTGACACGCCTGCTCGTCCGCACTTGTGTGGAAACCTGCAACGCGGAAGGCTGGGTCATTCCGTTCACCCAGATCACCGTCCATCAGGCCGGCGAGTGAAATCCCGGCACTTCAACGGCGCACCGCATCCGCATGATGGTCAAGAGAGGTGGCTTTCAGCACGGAACAAGTGTCGGCGAATTGTGAAGCCGATTCTTTTTTTTCTTTGGGATTGCGGCAGTTACGGCCCGCGCTAATTTGCCCGTGACTGCTGTGTTCGACTAACTGGTTGCCGGCCCGAACCGATATCTTGCTTACGGGGTCAATCATTTGGTGGTCCATGTCATGCCTTGCAGAGGAAGACAGAAAGCCACTGAACGACCCCACTTATTGAGTTCACGGAACGTGGCTCACGGCGCCAACAACGGCACAGCGGTTTTTTATGTACGGATCGAATGGCGTGTTAAACCCGAAATTGAGGTCCACTCACCCAAGTGGTTTGCAAACCACTGAAAAACCGAAGTATGCGAGAACCCTGAAATTCACTTTTCCGGGCACTCACTGATTTCAGCGGTTCTCAGTCCTTCAGTGGTTCAATGCGCATGTCCGGGGTGAACTTCGGAATTCGGTTTCAAAGCTCGCCGGCCACCAGGTCGTCGAGCGTCTGGCGCTTGCGGATCACGGTGGCGGTGCCGCCTTCGACGAGGATTTCCGCCGGCAGCGGGCGCGAGTTGTAATTCGACGCCATCACGAAGCCATAAGCCCCGGCCGACATCAGCGCGATGCAGTCGCCGGGCTGGAAGTCCGGCAACTCGCGGTTCTGGCAGAAAAAGTCGCCGCTTTCACAGATCGGCCCCACCACATCCACGGTGACTCGCCCGTCGGTGGCGGGTTGCTTGAGTGGCACGATCTCATGGTGCCCCTCGTAAAGCGCCGGGCGGATCAGGTCGTTCATGCCGGCATCCACGATCCTGAAGGTCTTGGCCGCGCCTTTTTTTTCATAAAGGCAGCGCGTGACGAGCACTCCGGCATTGCCCACAATGAAGCGCCCGGGTTCCAGCAGGATCTTCAACCCGAGGTCCTTCACCCGCGGCACGATTTCGCGGCCGTATTGCTCGATGGTGAGCGGGCGGTCCTGTTCGGATTGTTTCTCCCACCAGTCGATGGATCCCGACTCCAGCGATTCCTGATAGATGATGCCGATGCCGCCGCCGATCGACCAGAATTCGATGCCGTGTTTTTCCTTCAGCAGGCGTGCGAGCGGCGCGACTTTCTCCACTGCCTCGATGAAGGGTGAAATGGAGGTGAGCTGCGAGCCGATATGCATCTGCAGGCCGCGCAAGCGGATGTGCGGCAGATCGCGCGCCGCCATGTCATACAACCCGGCGATGGCCTCGAAATCGACACCGAACTTGTTCTCGGACTTGCCGGTGGAGATGTATTTGTGGGTTTTCGCATCGACGTTCGGATTCACGCGCACGGCGGCAGGTGCGGTGACACCGAGTTCACCGGCCACCTGGTTGAGGTAGCGGAGTTCCTCCGCGCTCTCGACATTGAACGAATAGATCCCCTGCTCGAGCGCATAAACGATCTCGTCGCGCGTCTTGCCCACACCGGCGAAGGTGCAGTGCGCCGGGTCGCCGCCGGCCTTGATCACGCGGAACAGCTCGCCGCCGGAAACGATGTCGAAGCCCGCGCCCTCGTTGGCCAGCAGCCGCAGCACGGACAGGTTCGAGTTCGCCTTCACCGCGTAGGCCACCTCGTGGTCCACGCCTGCCAGCGCCGCGTCAAGCCGGCGGTAGTGGTCGAGAATCGTCCCCGCGGAATAGACATACAACGGGGTTCCGTGTTCCGCCGCAAGGGCCTGGAGATCGACATCCTCGCAGTGGAGGGATTCGTTTCGGTAGCAAAATCCGTGCATCGCAGCGCCGGATTACCCGCCCGCTCCGCCGGGGTAAAGCACGGATGACAAGCCAACCCGGTCAGACACAATCCCGTGATTGCCAGAACGGGCAGGTTTTCCCATGGTCCGTGGCGTGAAAGTTGCCAAAGCCGTCATCACCGCCGCCGGAAAAAACCAACGCACGCTGCCGCTCCAGACACTGGTGGACTGCGATGGGATATCCAAGTCCGCCCTCGCCATCCTCGCCGGGGAAATCACCGCCGCCGGCATTGCCGAAATCGCCGTCATCGTGCACCCGGGTGACGAAGCCGCCTACGCCGAGGCCGCCGGGCCGCTTGCCAGCCGCATGCGGTTCATCGCGCAGCCCGAGCCGCTCGGCTACGGCCACGCCGTCCATTGCGCGGCGGATTTCACCGGCGGTGAGCCGTTTCTCCTGATGGTGGGCGATCACCTCTACACCAGCCGCACCGCGGAGTCATGCATCGCCCAGCTGCTGGCCGCTGCGGAAAGCGCGAAGTGCCCGATCTCGGCCGTGCAGGCCACCCATGAGAGCAAGCTGCCATTTTACGGCACCATCGGCGGCCGCCGCGTCCAAGGTGCCGAGCGCCTCTACGAGGTGGAAACCGTCATCGAAAAACCCACCCCCACCGAGGCTGAGCAAAAACTTGTCGTGCCCGGCCTGCGCGCCGGAAATTACCTCTGCTTCTTCGGAATGCACGTGCTCACGCCGCAAGTCATGGAGGCCCTCAGCCAAGGCATCGCCACGGGACAAACCGGCCTCTCCCCGGCCCTCGCCGAAAACGCCCGGCGCGAACGATACCTCGCCATCGAAATCCAGGGCCGCCGCCACGACCTCGACCTCCACTACGGCCTGCTCGCCACCCAGCTCGCGCTCGGCCTCGCCGGCAAGGACCGTGACGAAGTGCTTTCCCTGCTCGTCGATCTGCTCGCCCAATCCCAAGCCTGAGCCCGCGCATGATTTCCCTCACCGATCTCATCGTCTCGCCGGACGAGAACGTCCGCAACCAGTCGCTCGATTCCGCCTGCGCGAAACTTCCGCTCGGCGAACTGCTCGCCGAGGCCGCTGCGCTCGACGATTTCCGCCGCGAGAGCGACAACCTCTACGAGCGCGTGCGGGCCTTGCTTTTCCTGCATGCCATCCACCGTTTCCACCTGCCGCGGCTCCTCACAGACACGCCGGCCGGGAATATTCCGTTCAAGGGCTACGAAAACCTGCTCGAGCGCCGCTTCGAGGAGGCCATCGACCTGTTCCTGAAATACCAGCGCGAGCACGGCCCCGGCGACGGGATCTCCAGCGCGCTGGCTGCGGGCTACCAGAAACTCGCGTTCCAGACGCTGGCCGACCAGGTGCGCCGCAGCGTGCGCAGTGTGGCCGGGAACCAGTGGATGTTCCGCATGGGCCACCCGGACGACCAGCCGCTGCGCATCCGCAGGGAACTCGCCACCCCCGATCCGGCGAGCGGTCTTTATCCGGTGCTGCGCGAGCGCACGCCGGTCCGCATGGACCTCACGCACTGCGGTTGGAGCGACATCTTTTTCCTCGGCATGGACTACCCCGAGGGTGCCAAGGTGCTCAACATCTCGGTGGATCTTGCCGTGCACGGCCGCGACAAGGAACCATCGCCACCGGTCGAGGCCAGCCTGCGCGTGATCGACCAGCCGGTGCTGCGCCTCACCAGCGTGGACCTCGGTTGCTCCGCGGAAATTTCCATCCTCAACGAGGTCTTCGATTTCGCGAAGGATTACCTCGGCTTGCTCAAGGCGGCCGTCATCGCCAGCGGCATCGTCCCACCCGGCATCGAGGGTTCGGGACAAAGCCTGTCCGACCTGCTGGAGCGCATGGTCGGCCCCGGCCGCGGGTTGGAAATCGTCAGCAACGTGAACAACATTCCCAAGGGATCGCGGCTCGCGGTATCCACCAACCTGCTGGCGGCATTGATCGGCGTGTGCATGCGCGCCACCGGCCAGGCACGCTCGCTTACCGGCGGGCTGGAGGAAAACGAGCGCCGCATCGTGCTCGCCCGCGCGCTGCTCGGCGAGTGGCTCGGTGGATCCGGTGGCGGCTGGCAGGACTCCGGCGGCGTCTGGCCCGGCATCAAGTTGATCTGCGGCGCGCTCGCCAACGAGGGCGATCCGGAACAAGGCATCAGCCGCGGACGCCTGATGCCCACCCATCAGGTGCTCGGCCGCGACAAGGTCCCCGAGGACGCGCGCCGCGCCTTGCAGGACTCGCTCGTCCTCGTTCACGGCGGCATGGCCCAGAACGTGGGCCCCATCCTCGAAATGGTCACCGAGAAATACCTGTTGCGCTCGCAGCCCGAGTGGTCGGCACGGTTGAAGACCCATGAGATCCTCGACCGCATCCTGACAGGATTGGAAACCGGCGACATCGCCGCCGTCGGCAAGGCGACCACCGAGAATTTCCAAGGCCCGATCCAGACGATCATCCCGTGGGCCAGCAATCTTTACACCGAGTTGCTCATCGCCAAAACCCGCGAGGCCTTCGGCGCGGATTTCCGCGGTTTCTGGATGCTCGGCGGGATGTCGGGCGGCGGCATGGGTTTCATGTTCGCGCCGCAGCGCAAGGCGGAGGGCCAGGAATTCCTGCAGAATCTCATGTCGGACACCAAGCGCGCGCTTGCCGCCGCGCTGCCGTTTGCCATGGAGCCGGTGGTTTACGATTTCGCCATCAACGAGCGCGGCTCGTGGGCCGAACTTCTCACAGGTGCCGAAGCCCTGATGCCCGCCGGTTACTACCGCTTCACCGTGCCCGCGCTCTTGGGCATGGACCGCCGGAAACTCGGCCCCGCGCGCCATGCGGAGCTCGACCACTTCGCCGACGCCTGTCGCAACCGTCCCGAGCTGCAGGGCATGGTGCGCACGCTCTTCGATTCAATCTTTCCCCGCGTCCAGGAAAAGGACGGCAGCCGCGAGAACCTCAACGAAATCCTCGAGCGCTACGGCTTCGACCGCATCGCCCACGAGCAGATCCGCGATGACCTGCGCGCCGGTCGCATCGGCCTCGCCCAGAACCGATTGGCCGCGAACACCACCATCGAGGACGTCCAACCCGGGGATCTCACGGAATCCGCGCGGCTTGACGCGTCCGACCGTGAGCGCGGAATCGCGGCGCTGGAGAACGGCGAGGTAGCGGTGGTTACACTTGCCGCCGGTGCCGGCTCGCGCTGGACGCAGGGCGCGGGAGTGGTGAAGGCGCTCAACCCGTTCTGCCGCCTCGGCGGTCGCCACCGCTCGTTCGTGGAAACCCACCTCGCCAAGAGCCGCAAGACCTCGCGCGAGTGCGGCACGCCGCTGCCCCATGTGTTCACCACCAGCTATTTTTCCCACCGGCCGACGAGCGATTTCCTCGGCGAATATGACCACTTCGGCTATGAAGGCCCGCTGGTTCTATCGGAAGGCAAATCGATCGGCCTGCGCCTGGTTCCCACCGAGCGCGACCTGCGGTTCATGTGGGAGGAAATGCCGCAGCAGGCGCTCGATGTGCAGCAGCAGAAGGTGCGCGACAGCCTGCGCGCCGCGCTGATCGGCTGGGCACGCACCGCAGGCGAGGCGGCCGATTACACCGACAACCTGCCGCTCCAGTGCCTGCATCCCGTCGGCCACTGGTATGAGGTGCCCAATCTCATCCGCAACGGCACGCTCGCCCGGTTGTTGGACGAACGCCCGCAGCTCAGAACACTCGTCTTACATAATATCGACACCGTGGGCATGAATGTCGATCCCGCCCTGCTCGGCCGCCACCTCGCCAGCGGCGCGGGACTCACCTTCGAGGCTTATCGCGATGCAAAAGCGCGAATTTATGAACGCTGTGAAGTTGCGGCAATTTATAACTTGGCGGATCCGCAGACTATTGCAATGGTTGAGCAAGCCGAAGTGACTGAAGGTTGCCGAGCAATCGGTTTCACGCTTGGAATTCCTGACATTTCAATGCTTGGGGTAGTTGATGAATTTTTAGTTGATCGCGCATTTCTATCCGAACGCAAAGATTCAGCGCTTGAGTTAGCCGAGATTACTGACCTAGCCATTAATGCAAAACACAACATTGAGAACGCACTTGCTGCAGCGGCTTTAGCCCGAGCACATGGAATTGAACCGAGGCACATCCGCGATGGGCTACGAGCCTGGCAACCAGCTGCCCATCGAATTGCCCATGTAGCCACAATTAACGAAGTCGCTTATATCGATGATTCCAAAGCAACTAATACGCATGCTGCGATGACCTCGTTAACTGCTTATCCATCTGTTGTGTGGATCGCTGGTGGAATGGCTAAAGGCCAAGATTTTGACGAACTAGTTATAGCAACGGCTAATCGCATCAAAGGTGTTGTGTTACTTGGCGTAGATCAAGAACACATTGCTGCGGCCTTAACCAAACACGCCCCACAAATCCCAATAACTAAGGTCACGGACACAGATACTTCAGCTATGGAGTTAGTTGTGCGGGCGGCAGCCGATTACGCCAAACCAGGGGACACAGTTTTGTTAGCGCCAGGTTGTGCCTCATGGGATATGTTCAAAGATTATTCACATC
>JALRFY010000016.1 GCA_023253625.1 Akkermansiaceae bacterium
CCTCGATGATCGGCGGCTGGTGGTTTGGCCGCAGGATCCTCGCTTCGGTGGGCCGCCAGGACTGCCGTTGCGATCTGGCACGCTGGAAGCCGGCCACGGACGATGTTTCCAAGGTGCGGCGAGCCACTGGGCCGGTGGCCGGGTTCGGTCGCGAGATGAGAGAGGCCGCATTGTCATCCTGGCGCAAGGAGGAACCGAAGGCTGCAGCGGCGCGCGAAAACACCCGCCGTTTCGGTGCCGCCGTGCCTCCGCTTGCCACGATGGTGGCCGTGTTTGCCTTGCTGGTGGGGAAGCTGCCTGCGCTGGGCGTGTTCGCCGCGCTTTTTGCCGCCACCGCGCTGGCCGCTGCCATGTCGCTGCTTGGCTTGCCGGCGGAGCTGCGGGCCATCGCGCGCCATGCGGGCCGGGTCCGCGAGCAAAGGGCCTTTCCTGATCGCGATGACGAGCAGGCGGTGATTGATTGTGCCATCGCCTATGCTTGGGAGGCCGCGTTGCCACCGGTGTTGCGCTGGTTGGGAAAATAAACGGCTTCAGGCGCTGAGCCGTGGTTGATCGCGCTCCGACTGGATGAAGTGGCTCCAGCTCTTGTCCGCCAAGCCGTTTTCATGCAAACCGAAAAGCGGGCGCCAACGCGGCGCGAACGGCCGGCTGCTTGGGTGCATGCCAGCCTCGTGCGGCAGTTTGTTCGCCTTGCGCGTGTTGCATCGGAAACAGGAGGTGACGATATTTTCCCAGGTCGTGCGGCCGCCCTTGTCGCGCGGCGTGACGTGGTCAAGATTGAGCTGGGATTCCGGAAAGACCTGCTCGCAATACTGGCAGGTGAACTTGTCACGCAGGAACACATTGCGGCGGCTGAAGCGCACTTCGAGCCGCGGCAACCGGTCGTAAAACGTAAGGACCACGATTTTCGGCGCCCGCAGGGTGATGCGCGCGCCATGGATCATTTCCTCTTCCACGCATGATGCCGAGTAACTGATCCACGATTCCAGATCGTGCGTCTGGAATCGTTCCTCGCCATCCACCTGCACGACCAGTCCATGCCCCGTGCACAACAGGTGCAGCGAGCGGCGCACGCTGCACGTGTGCACCGGCTGCCAATTCCGGTTGAGCACCAGCACATGACGGTCTAGGATCCGGGACATTTTTTCCGTTTAAGCGTCCGGAAACTAGCAAAGCCCGCCTTCCGGGCAATCCGAAAAGATTTCCGTGGCAACAGGGTCCCTACATCAGGGAGGGCGCATTCTGAAATCTACGGGAGAAACCACGGATTGCAGGAAATACTGCGTGAGCATGATCCCCGGATGCTGCGACCACGCCAATTGCAAGGATGGAGCGCAATCGCACAGCCACGAATGATTGTGAACCGACCGGAGGCCGGGCAGTGAAGCGAGGATGGCCGGCAGCTGGGCAGCGAAGGCCGGGTGGACTCAAAAAAGCACGACTTACACCGAGAACAACGTGGTAATCGAATGCCCGCTGTGAATACGGCGGATGGCCTCGCCCATCAACGGGGCAATGCCGACGACGTGCACCTTGGGGCCGGCCGCTTGGGGGACGGAATCGGTGGTGATCACTTCCTGGATGCCGGATTCGAGAATGCGCTTGTGGGCGAGGTCGCCAAGGATCGCGTGCGAAACGCCGGCATAGACCCGCTTCGCGCCGTGTTTGAGGAGGATATCGGTGGCCGCCATGAGGGTGCCGGCGGTTTCGGTCATGTCATCCACCAAGAGCACATCGCGCCCCTCGACCTCTCCGATCACGTTCATTGCCTCGACACGGGTGGCACTGACCCGGTGCTTGGCGACGATGGCGAGTTCGGCGGAGAGGGCGTCGGCATAGGCACGGGCCATTTTCACGCCGCCGACGTCGGGTGAGACGACGGTGAGGTTGGCGGCATCCGGGAGGCGCTCGCGGAGGTATCCGATGAGCGCGGGCTTGGCGTAGAGATGATCGACGGGGATGTCGAAGAAGCCTTGGATCTGCGGCGCGTGGAGATCCATGGTGAGCACGCGGTTGACGCCTGCGGAGGTGAGCAGATTGGCCACCAGCTTGGCGGTGATGGGGACGCGCGGCTGGTCCTTGCGGTCCTGGCGGGCGTAGCCGAAGAAGGGCATCACTGCGGTGATCCGCTCGGCGCTGGCGCGGCGCGCGGCGTCCACCATGATGAGCAGCTCCATGATGTTGTGGTTGGTGGGCGGGCAGCTCGGCTGGATGATGAAGACATCCTCGCCGCGGATGTTCTCGTTGATCTTGACGAAGGTCTCGCCGTCGGGAAAGGCGGTCACCTGGACATCGGCAAGCGGCTGGCCGAGGTTATCGGCGATGCGCTCGGAGAGCGCGCGGTGGGCGGTTCCACTGATGAGTTTCATGAAATGGGACGTGCGGATGGCTGCGGGGCCGCGGATTGTGGACCCGTCAAGCGGGGATCGGCAACACTTTGCTCCCGAAACCTTCGGCGCGAGGGTCATTGCACCTGGTCGCAAGTCACCGGGCAGGGTTCCGCGTTCCAGATTTCACGTGCGTATTCGGCGATGGTGCGGTCGCTGGAAAACCCGCCTGAGGCTGCGATGTTGAGGATGGCCATGCGCGTCCACTCGTCCGGTTTCTGATAGAGAGCACCCAGTTTCCGGTGGGCTTCGGCATAGCTGGCGAGGTCCGCCAGGTGCATGTATTGGTCGCCGTTGGTGAGCAGGGTATCGAGAATCGGCCTGAAAACGCCGGGTTCGTGTTGGCTGAAATGTTCGGAGGCGATGAGGTCGAGCGCGGCGCGGGTTTCCGGTTCCTGATGGTAGTGCCACCAGGGGTTGTAGTAACCGCGCGAGGCGGCGACTTGATCGGCGGTGAGTCCGAACAGGAAGAAGTTTGGTTCACCTGCGGCTGCGGCCATCTCAATGGTGGCACCATCGCGGGTGCCGACGGTGAGCGCGCCGTTCATCATGAATTTCATGTTGCTGGTGCCGCTGGCCTCGAAGCCGGCGGTGGAGATCTGCTCGGAGACGTCGCTGGCGGGGATCAGGCGCTCGGCCACGGAGACGCGGTAATCCGGCACGAAGACGACCTTGAGTTTGCCGCGTGCGGCGGGGTCGCCATCGATGGTGCCGGCGAGGTTGTTGATGAACTTGATGACGAGTTTGGCGAAATGGTAGGCGGGCGCAGCCTTGCCGCCAAAGAGGAAGGTGCGTGGCGGCATATCGAGCGCGGGGTTTTCGCGCAGCCGGTGATAGAGAAGCACGATGTGGAGCGCGTTGAGGAGCTGACGCTTGTATTCGTGGATGCGCTTGATCTGGGTGTCGAAGATTGTCTGCGGGTCCACGCCATGGCCGGTTTCCCGGTGCAGCCACTCGGCGAAGCGGATCTTCGCTTTGTGTTTGGCGGCGCGCACCGCGTCGCGGAAGCCGGTGTCATCGGCGAGCGGCGTGAGTTTGCGGAGTTCGGAGAGATCGCCGATCCAGCGGTTTCCGATGGCCTGGGTGATGGTCTTGGCGAGTGCGGGATTGGCGAGCAGGAGAAAGCGCCGCTGGGTGACGCCGTTGGTTTTGTTGTTGAAGCGTTCAGGAAACATTTCCGCGAAATCCGGCACCACGGTTTTCTTGAGCAGGTCGGTGTGGATGGCTGCCACGCCGTTGGTGCTGTGTGATCCGACGATGGCCATGTGTGCCATGCGGATTTTCTTGGGTGAGCCTTCTTCGATAAGGCTCATGCGGACGACGCGGCCTGGGTCGCCGGGGTAGCGGGCACGGATTTCATCGAGGAAGCGGCGGTTGATTTCATGGACGATTTCCATATGCCTGGGCAGCAGGACTTCGAACCATGGCAGCGGCCATTTTTCCAAGGCCTCGGGCAGCAGCGTGTGGTTGGTATAGGCGAGCGTGCGGCGGGTGAGGTCCCATGCCTCGTCCCAGCCGAGACCGGCATCATCCAGCAGCACGCGCATCAACTCCGGCACCGCAAGCGTGGGGTGGGTATCATTGAGTTGGATGGCCACCTTTTCGGGCAGTGAGGGCCAATCATTGCCGGCGCGGCGGAAGCGGCGGAGGGCATCGGCCACGGTGCAGGCGACGAGGAAATATTGCTGGAGAAACCGCAAGCCCTTGCCCTGGGTGGTGGAGTCGTCCGGATAGAGCACGCGGGTCAGGGTTTCCGCAGTGAGTGTCTCGGCGAGCGCACCGACAAAGTCGCCGCTGCTGAACTGCTGGAAATCGAAGTAGTCCGGAGTGGCGGCGGACCACAGGCGCAGCGTGTTGATCGTCTTGCCGCCATAGCCGACGACCGGGCGGTCGTGCGGGATGCCAAACAAGGTGGAGGGCCTGCCGAAGATGACAGACAGCTCGCCGCCGCGGATTTCGAACGAGCAGCCGAGTTTCACTTCGACGTATTCGGTGGGACGGGTGACTTCCCAAGGATCGGTCCGGATGAGCCAGTTGTCGGGTTGTTCATGCTGCCAGCCGTCGCGGAGGCTTTGGCGGAAAATGCCGTATTCGTATCTCAACCCGCAGCCCATGCCCGGGATGGCGAGGGTGGCCATGGAGTCGAGGAAACAGGCGGCGAGTCGGCCGAGTCCGCCATTTCCCAAGCCGGCGTCGGGCTCCTGCTCCACGATGTCGAGCGGATCGAGGTGGTGGTGTTGGCAGAACTCCGCCATCACGGGATCGAGCATGAGGTTGGTGATGTTGTTGGCGAGCGCGCGGCCCATCAGAAACTCGAGCGAGACGTAATAGACGCGCTTCACGTTTGCCCGCTTGTAGGCTTTGCTGGTCAACAGCCAGCGTTGCGAGAGGAGGTCGCGGACGGCGCGGGCCGCAGCCTCGAACTTGTCACGCGGCATGGCGTATTCGAGCGGCACCACGCGGTCGAAGGTGAGGTGGCGTTCGTAGAGCGCGTTGTCGGAACCGGCGAAGGTCACGGGACCGCAATTGAAGCGATTGAGCAGTTGCTCGGTGTTCATGGCGCGGGAACGCCCATTTGGACTTTGTCAAAATAGCACACCGGAGAGCCGGATGCCAGTGGTGAAATTTTCGGAAAAAACTTGATGTGTCTCAAATGAAGCGATAAAAGTCCTTTTGTGAAGGAGAAAAAAAAGCCGGTTTCCTACCACGAATGCCTCGATCAAATTGTGGATGGCGGGTCGTCCATGCTGCGCGAACCGGAAGCGCCCACCGTATTGGACCGTGTCCGCGAAGGGCTGCCAATGGCGGAATTCCAGATGGCGCGGGCACTTCTGGGCGTGAGTGATGAACGCCTCGCTGGTCTGCTGGGGATGTCACGGGCCACCTTGCATCGCAGGAAAAAAAGCGGGCATTTGGACCGCATGGAGTCGGACCGGCTGGTGCGTTATGTGCGCCTGTTCGCGCGGGCCTGCGAGGCGCTTGGCGGCGAATCCGGGGCGCGTTCATGGCTGGCCGCGCCGGCGGTGGCATTTCACGGCGAGAGCCCGCTGGATTTCGCGGACACGGAGATCGGCGCTCGTGAAGTGGAGGCCATGCTGCTGCGTTTGGAGCATGGTGTTTTCACCTGACGCCATGGCCACTTTTTTCCGATTGGTGCAGGCGCAGTGGGCGGGTTCCGCGATGAATGGCGCGGGTGCGCGCCTGGCCGGCGGACGATGGAATTCACCGGGCGTGCCCGCGGTTTATCTGGCGGATTCTCGCGCCCTTGCTGCCTTGGAAGTGGCGGTGCATGCGCCGCGCGAGGTGCTGGCTTTGGAATGGCGGATCATCGCGGTGGAGGTGCCGGATGAATGGATCCAAGCCGTGGAAAAACGACGGCTTCCGCTTGATTGGCGAAATCTTCCATCATCGCCCGGCGCGCGGCGATTCGGCGATGCATGGCTGCGGAGTCATGCCACGGTGGCATTGAAGCTGCCAAGCGCGGTCATTCCGGAGGAACAGGTTTTGCTGCTCAATCCTCTGCACCAGGAAATCACCGGAATCAAAGTCTCGCAGCCGGTGGTTTTCCATTTCGATCCCCGCTTGTGATGCGCGGAATCCTATTGGCCTACCCCGCCAGCGCGGCTACACCCACCGCGTGACGCATCCGATGCCAAACAAGGATTACGGCAGCCCTGGCAACCGCGGGGTCGATCTCGATCCCGCGGTATTCTATGTCTGTCAACGCTGTACGAATTGCTGCAAGTGGCCCGGCGACGTGCGGATCGAGGAAGATGAAATCGCGCGCATCGCGGAGTTTCTCGGCATGGGTGAGGAAGACTTCATCGCGCGTTTCACCCGCCTGCGTTCCAACCGCCAGGGGCTCTCTCTGATCGAGAAGGAAAACCACGAGTGCATCATGCTGGATGGCAACTCGTGCCGCATTCATCCGGTGAAGCCCTCGCAATGCGCGGGTTTCCCCAACAAGTGGAATTTCCCCGGCTGGCGGCAGGTCTGCGAGGCGGTGCCGTCGATGTAGAATCCGTGTTGGGCTCCCGTTTCGGACGTATAGTCGCCACCGATGTGCAACATCGCTATGTAGCCGGGTTCGATTAGGATCCGGCGGGTGCGGGCAGGTCGCAGGTAATGTGGCTCCTGCCCTTGACAAGCCATGGCGCGTCGCAATCGCAGGCCAACGCTCCACGTTCTGTAGTTTTTCCAATCGTTCCGTCCCATGCGCCCGCATTGCACCAGGGCCATACACGGCCGTCCGGGCAGGACATCATAATGAATTCATGATGGAAAATGTGCGGTTCACATTTTGATATCGATCATCGCGCGCTTGCGTCGGGATTCGATCCAGCGTTCGTATTGGGCGGAGGTTTTTTTGCGCCGCACGCGCTCCTCGATCATCTCACGCACCTCGGAAAGCGTGGGCACCGGGCCGTAGGAGATCTTGACGGGCTTGATGATGGTGAATCCCAGTGGGTCGAGGATCGGATCGATGACTTTGCCGACGGGCTTGTCGAAAACGATGGCGGCGAATTCCGCGGCGAGGTCGGTGCGGGGCACGTCTTCCTGCAGGCCGCCTTGCCCGGCATAGGCATCCTTCGAATAGGTCTTGGCGAGTTCGGCGAAGTCAACTCCCCCGCGGATCTGTTTGGTGATGTCCTCGGCCAGTGCGAGCTGGGTTTCGGGCGTGGCCGCAGGGTTGAGCGGGTCGTTGGAGGGGATGAAAATCTTGCGGAATGATATCACATCCTTGGTGACGTCGCGCAGCGTGTGTTTGATTTCATCGTATTCCGCACGGATCTCGTTGGGCAGCGGGGGAGGGGCGTCGGAAAATTGCTGTGCGCGCATTGCCTGGACCACCATTTTCTCGCGGGTCATCTCGCGGTAGCCATCCATGGTGAGGCGGCTGCGCTTGAGTTCCTCGCGGAATTTCGTTTCGTCGCCATTGTAGAGCTCGCGCATCTGGCGTTTGATTTCCTCATCGATGATGTGCGGTTTGATGCTGGCGCCGAGTTGTTTGAATTCGTCGAGGATGATCTGACGATCGATGAGTTCCTGAAGCACGTTTTCCTTGGCCTTGATAAACTCGGCCTCGAACTGGCTGCCACGGCGGGGGTATTGGGCGTTGAGCTGGGCGAAGATCGGCGCGAGCATGAACGAGACCTGGTTCTTGGTGATGACCTGGCCGTTCACTTTGGCGGCGATGCCATTGACTTCGACCGGGCCGGTGGGCACGGGGGCGGCGCTCTGTGCGAGGCCGCTGCCGCTGGTGGCCAGTCCGGCCATCACGGCGGCGATGGTGTTGCGAAGGGCACGGGGATTCATGGAATGATGCGGGATCCGGTCTTGGGGAAACAGGCTTTCACGGGCATTCGGGATTGCAAGCGGCGAAAGCGGGCCGCCGCAGCCAGTGCCTGACGGTGAATTCAGGATGAGTTTCGATGATTTGCGGGCGGGCGAACAGGTCTTCGAATTCGGGGAAAAACGTGTCGCCCTCGTGGTGGGCGTTGAGGTGGCTGACGAGCAGTTCATCCGTTTGCGGCAGGAACGCGGCGTAGATTTCCGCACCGCCGATGATGAAAACCGTGCCATCGAGACCCGTTAGGCCGGCCAGATCCTCCGGCCGGCGGATGACGTCCACGCCGGGTGCGGACCACTCCGAATTCCGGGTGAGCACGATGTTGCGGCGCTTGGGCAATGGACGGCCGATCGATTCATGGGTCTTCCGGCCCATGACGACCGGATGGCCGGTGGTCACGCGCTTGAAAAACGCCAGATCGGCCGGCAGGTGCCATGGCAGTGTGCCAGAGCGCCCTATCACGCGGTCGGGCGTCATGGCGGCGATGGCGCAGAGTTTCAGACTCACGGGAATGCGGCCGGGATGGCGATCAGCCGCGCGCCTCCATCGGCGTGTAGTTGCGCAGCGTGGAGCCGGTGTAAATCTGGCGCGGGCGGGAGATGCGGCTGTTGGGATCCTCCATGACCTCCTTGTAATTGGCGATCCAGCCGGGCATGCGGCCGATGGCAAACATGACCGTGAACATGTCGAGCGGGATGCCGATGGCACGCATGATGATGCCGCTGTAGAAATCCACGTTCGGGTAGAGTTTGCGGGACACGAAGTAATCGTCCTTGAGGGCGATTTGTTCGAGTTTCTTGGCGATGTCGAGCAGCGGGTCGGACTTGTGGAGCTGGCTGAGCACCTTGTCGCACTGCTCCTTGATAATCAGGGCGCGGGGGTCGAAATTCTTATAAACGCGGTGACCGAAGCCCATCAGGCGGCGGTCGGTGGTCTTGTCCTTGACGGCGGCGAGGAATTTCGAGCCGTCATCGCCCTCGTCATGGATTTGTTCGAGCATTTCGAGCACCGCTTGGTTGGCACCGCCGTGGAGCGGGCCCCAGAGTGCGCAGACGCCGGCCGAGGCGGATGCGAAGAGGTTCGCGCGGCTGGAGGCGACCATCCGAACGGTGGAGGTGGAGCAGTTTTGCTCGTGATCGGCGTGGAGCAGGAAAATCAGGTCAAGCGCGCGGATGAGCTCCGGCTTGAGTTCGTAGTCCTCACCAGGATGCGAGAACATCATGTGGAGGAAATTTGCCGTGTATTTCAGGCTGCTCTTGGGGTAGATTACGGGCAGGCCCTGAGCCTTGCGGTGGGAGAATGCGGCGATGGTGCGCACTTGGGACATCAGGCGCGCGGCGTGGTAGGGGAAGCGTTCCTCGCGTTTGTGGATGATGTTGGGATGATACGAGGATGCGGCGTTGATCATCGCCGAGAGAATCGCCATCGGGTGGGCGGTGGGCGGAAAGCTCTCGAAGTGGAAGCGCATCCCTTCGTGCAGCATTTGATTCTCGGTGAGCAATGAGGAGAACTCCTCGAGCTGCACATGGTCCGGCAGTTCGCCATAGATCAGGAGGTAGGCGGTTTCGATGAAATTGCTTTTTTCGGCGAGTTCGGCAATATCATAGCCGCGATAGCGCAGAATGCCTTTTTCGCCATCGATGAAGGTTATGGCGCTTTCGCAGGATCCGGTGTTGCCGTAGCCAGGGTCCAGGGTGATGGCACCGGTTTCCTTGCGCAGGTTGGTGACATCGATTCCCACTTCATTCTCAGAGCCCACCACGGTCGGGAGGGTGAGCGTCTTGCCATCCAGTTTGAGTTCGGCTTTTCCAGTCATGTGCGGGGAGGGTATGCAGCTCGTTTCAGGTTGCGCCAGTGCGGATTGAACGAATTTCCGGCGTCTGGCTCATTCGGCGGTGTCGGGGTAGGAGCCGAGCAGTTTGACCATCGAACAATGACGGTCCAGTTCCGCGAGTGCCTGCGCGACCTGCGGGTCATCGCAATGGCCGGCCAGATCAACGTAAAAAACGTATTCCCAATCGCGCCGCTTCGAGGGGCGGGACTCGATTTTGGACATGTTGATATGGCAGTGGTCGAATGCCTGCAGCGCCTTGACCAGTGATCCCGGGCGGTCCTGGATGGCGAAGAGCAGCGAGGTGCGGTCGTTGCCCGTGGGCGGGCAGGTTTTTTCGCCGATGACCAGAAAGCGAGTGGTGTTGGTGGCGCGGTCCTGAATGGCCTCTTCGAGCGGAGTGAGGTCATGGAGTTGGGCCGCGAGGGCACCGCCAAGCGCGGCCGCGCCCTCGGACGCTCGCTCGCGGGCGATTTGCGCCGCCTTGGTAGTGGAGGAGACCTCGACCAGATCGGCATGCGGAAAGGATTTCTGAATCCAGGCCCGGCACTGGCCGAAGACCTGCGGATGCGAGTAAAGGGTCTTGATTTGTTCGCGGGGAATCGCGGCCATCAGGCAGTTTTCGATGCGCAGCAGGATCTGCGCGCAGATGTGCAGCGGGGAGTCCACGAACAGGTCCAAGGTGTGGGAAACCGCTCCCTCCGTGGAGTTCTCAATGGGCACCACGCCATAATCGGCGATACGGCGCGTCACCTGGTCAAAAACCTCGGCAAAGCCAGGTTGCGGCGAATAATTCACCGAGTGGCCGAATTTCTTGATCGCCGCCTGGTGGGTCCATGTGCCTTTGGGGCCGAGGTAGGCGATGGTAAGATCATCCTCGAGCGCCAGCGCGGCGGACATGATCTCCCGGTAAATGGCGCGGATGGATTTTTCCGGCAAGCGTCCTTGGTTCATGCCTATGAGGCGGCGCAGCAATGCTTCCTCACGCTCCGGGGCGTAAATTTGCAGGCCGTTGCTTTTCTTCACCACGCCGATCTCGTGCACGAGGTCGGCGCGGTGATTGAGCAGACCGAGCAATTCGCGGTCGATGTCGTCGATTTGGCGGCGGATGTCGTCGAGGCTCACGGATTTTCGGTGTTGGTGGCGGCGGTTTCGGATTCCCCCTCGGGCTGGTGGCCGGCGGCGGGGCTGCCGGTGGCGCTGAGGGCAAGCTGCCGTTCGGGATCGCCGGCGGGCATTTCCTGCTCTGGCTCGGGCAGTTTCACACGCCGGAGCTCACTGGCATTGGGCAGCTCGTCAATCGACCGGATGCCGAAGTGTTCGAAGAAAATCTCGGTGGTTTCGTAGAGCAGCGGCCGCCCCGGCAGCTCGGCCCGGCCGCCGATGCGCACCAAGTCGCGGTCGAGCAGCTTTTGCAGCATGCCATCGCAGGAGACGCCGCGAACCGCCTCAATGGCGGCCTTGGTGACCGGTTGGCGGTAGGCAATGATCGCCAGTGTCTCCATGGCCGGGCCGCTCAGGCGCTCGGGCTTCCTGCCGGGGAACATCTGGCGGACGAATTCACCGTAATCGGGACGTGTGTAGAGCTTCCAGCCTTTGGGGCGCTCGAGGATGGTAAACGCGCGGCTGGTTGCATCGTAGTGCGCCACCAACTCCGCAATCGCCGACGCGGTCTGATCCGCCGATACCGAACCCAGTGCGGACAACCAATCGGGCAGCTCCGCCGGTTCTTGGCCGTCTTCCAGCGAGGCGGCGCGTGCATCTTCGGCCTCGGCCACCCGCGAACGGACGAGACGTGCGATTTCCTCACAAGGAAGCGGCTCTTCAGAGGCGAGTAGAATGGCTTCGACTATGGCGCTGATCTGCATGGAGCAGCGATCATAGTCGGCCGACATGCCATTTCAAGCCTGTCTCCGTCCAATACCTGGCGATATTTTGCGAAACGTGACTTTTCTTCTTGATGGCATGGCATCGAGGCGCTAACCCACCGCGCCCCGATACCCGACGCTGATTTTTATCCGGTTCGGGAGCCGGAAATTTACCAGCATATCGCCCCGATCCCCACTCATTATGGCCGCCAAGAAATCGACCACCAAGAAAAGCGCTACCAAAAAACCGGTGAAGACGCCTAAAGTCAAAAAAGCACCGGTCAAGGGGGCTTCTAATAAAGCGGCATCCCCCAAGGCTTCTGTTGCAGCAAATAAGGCTGCGAAGGCCAATGGTTCAACAGGCATGTCAACCGACAAGCCGTCAGAGTCGATAGAGGAGGCCGCCGACCAGAAGGAATCCTTGGAAATGGATCCAGCTACTTTTTCGAAGTCCAAGACCAACAATCATCACAGCAGTGCATTCATCAAAAAGCAGCGCCAGCGCCTGCTTGATTTGCGCGATGAATTGGTGGACTCGATGTCCGGGATGACGCGGGATACGATCCGCAATGCTCCCGAAGGCTCCGAGGCTTCCGGCTCCGGCCAACATCAGGGCGACGCCGGCAGCGATGCCTACGACCGCGATTTCGCCCTATCCGTGCTGGCCAAGGAACAAGATGCCCTTTACGAAATCGAGCAGGCCCTCCGCCGTATCCAAGCCGGCACCTACGGCATCTGCGAGATTTCCTTAATCAAAATCCCGCAGGCCCGCCTCGAGGCTATTCCCTTCGCCCGCCTAACCGTCGAGTGCCAGGCGCAATGGGAGAAGGAATACGGCAAACGCCGCTTCCGACCCTCCAACGAAGTTGGCTTCAGTGGTGGTCACCAAATGGACGACGAGGATTCGGACGCGGTTTCGCTTGACGAAGAAGAAGATTAAATCAACATCCCGCCCCCAACGTTCCATCCATGCCACGCGAAATTATCATTCTGGAATGCACCGAGGCCAAGGCCGAGGGCAAGCCCACATCACGTTACGTCACCACGCGCAACAAAAAGAGCCTGCGCACTCCCGGGCGTCTTGAGAAAGTGAAGTTCAATCCCTTCCTCAAGCGCCGCACCCTCCACCGCGAACTCCGCTGATCCACTCCCATGTCCGAGCCCAAAACCGTCCAACGCCGCATCAACTTCCGCAAGGCGAACCGGCAAATGCCGCGACGCCGCCATGATATCCCGGCGAATCAGTTGATTCCGACCAATTCCGAACTGCTCAGCAAGTTCACTTCCGAGACTGGTAAAATTCTGCCACGCCGCGTTACAGGAGTTTCCGCCAAGCTTCACCGCAAAATCACCAACGCGATCAAGCAATCGCGCGCCCTCAACCTGCTTCCCTGATCGGGACTCGCGGGTTAGTCACAGGTGACAATCTAACAACAAGCCGGTCCGTGTTCCCGCGGGCCGGTTCTTTTTCGGTTGATCGGGGATGGGCCCGTCGCACCGGGCTCGCTCACACCGGATGGCCATGCAAGCACACGCCGCCACGGTAGAGGAAATGGAAAAGCTGGGTCGCGCCGCATCTGCGCAACCCGTTGCCGGCAGCGTGATTGCACTCGTCGGCGGACTGGGTGCTGGCAAAACCCATTGGACCAAGGGCTTTGTCGCCGGGATCGGTTCTACCGAGGAAGTCACCAGTCCCACCTTCGGGCTGGTGCACGAATACCGCGGCGGCCGATTGCCGGTCGTTCACATGGATTTCTACCGGATCGATTCACCCCGTGAACTCATCGCACTCGGTTGGGATGAATATTTGGAAAGCGGCGGGATCGTGATCGCCGAGTGGGCGGACAAGTTTCCCGAGATGCTGCCGGCACACACGCGTTGGTTGTGGTTTCGAATCGAGCCGGATGACAGTCGAACTCTTTGCGATGTGCCCGCTTGACGATGTTATCTTCCCATCGCACCGAGCTGCCTCGCGGAATTGTTGATCGTGCGTCCCAGCAGTTGCGGAATCCCGCATGAATTCAGGCAAAAGGCCATGAGCAGGAGCAGAAGACGGAGCATGAAGCGATGCATGGGGGCATCATGGCGAGCGGCCTTGATTCGTCAAGTATGCGCTTGATCCGCAAACAGACCGGGTTTTTCGCTTCCGCTGCGCTCCGGTCCCGGTGTTTCTTCGCGCACCCAAAATGAAGATCGGCATCGCACAAATCAATCCGGTGGTCGGTGATTTTCCCGGCAACGCCAAGCGCATCCTCGCCGCCTACCGCGAGTGCCTCGATGGCGGTGCCGATCTTGTGCTCACCCCCGAGTTGTCGCTCGTCGGCTACCCGCCGCGCGATCTGGTTTTCAAGTCACAGTTTGTGCCGAAGTGCCTGCAGGCGCTCGATTACCTTGCCGGTGAAATCGACACCGTGCCAGTGGTGGTCGGCTATGTGGACCACCACCATCCGGGCCGGCCGGGGAAACCGTTCCGCAACGCCGCGGCATGGCTCGAGGGAGGCGGAATTCGCCACCGCGTCTGGAAAACCCTGTTGCCCACTTATGATGTGTTCGACGAGCGCCGTTATTTTCAACCGGGTGAAACATGTGCGCCCATTGAATGGAATGACCAGCGCATCGGACTGACGATCTGCGAGGACATCTGGACCGAGGACTATCTGCAGCGCCCGTTTTATGAACGCGACCCGGTGGATGAGCTGGCCGCCGCCGGCATCGATCTGCTGGTCAACATCAGTGCCTCTCCATTTCACCTCGGCAAGCCGGATACGCGGCGCGCCATGATCGGTGGCATCGCCCGCCGGATCCGCAAGCCGGTGGTCTATTGCAATACCGTGGGCGCCAACGACCAGTTGGTGTTCGACGGCCACTCGCTCATCGCGGCGGCAAACGGCCGCATAGTCGAGCAACTGCCCGGCTTCACCGAGACCTGCCGGGTCTTCGATCCCTTCGCGGCAGCGGAAAACGATACGCCGGTCATCGCGGATGAGGCCACGCAGCTGCACGATGCCCTGGTCACCGGCGTGCGTGACTACGTCACGAAGTGTGGGTTTGCCAGCGTCTGCCTCGGCCTCAGCGGTGGGATCGATTCCGCAGTCACCGCAGCCATTGCCGTGGAGGCGCTCGGGCCGGAAAACGTCAACGGCCTGACGATGCCCGGGCCGTATTCCTCGCGCGGCAGCGTGGAGGATTCGCTCGCGCTGGCCCGCAGCCTCGGGATGCGCTGCGAGGAGGTTTCCATCGCCACCGCCTTCGAGGCCATCAAGCAGACGATGCGCCCGGTTTTCGATGGCAAACCCGAGGACGTCACCGAGGAGAACATGCAGGCCCGCATCCGTGGCCTCATGCTCATGGCGCTTTCCAACAAGGAAAACCACCTGCTGCTCACCACTGGCAACAAGAGCGAGCTCGCCGTGGGATACTGCACCATCTACGGCGACATGAACGGCGGCCTCGCCGTGATTTCCGACCTGCCGAAAACCCGCGTCTATCAGCTCGCCCGCCACATCAACCGCACCCGCGAGATCATCCCCTGGAACACCATCGATAAACCACCCAGCGCCGAGCTGCGGCCCGGTCAAAAGGACCAGGACACACTGCCACCCTATGATATCCTCGACGCCATTCTCGAACTCTACGTCGAGCAACACATGAGCGCGGAAGAAATCACCGCCCGCGGCTTCGATGAAAACACGGTCCGCTGGGTGCAGCGGCGCGTCGATCTCAACGAATGGAAACGCCATCAGGCGGCTCCCGGCCTGCGCGTCACCTCCAAGGCCTTCGGCATCGGCCGCCGCATGCCGATCGTGCAGCGGTTTGTCGGTTGAGTGGCCGCCTCGCGGAAATTCACGGAAGCTTCATCATTGGTCCACAGTGCCGCGTGCCTTGCTTCGGCCACACGCCGGGCCCGGGTGGCGCTTGGCAGAAAATACGTTTGTGGTGCATTCGTGCGCGGGCATTCATGCTTCTTCGTCACCCGCGGCATCGGCACGACAGGAATCCGCGTCCGCTTCGCCTGTCCGCCGGAATTGGCGGTGATCACCATGCGTTCGCAAAACCGGCCCTGAAACGCGGATGATTGGAAATCCCGGATGCAATCCGCGGTTGACTCAGGTGGGTCGTTGCAAGAACGCTGGTGACAGCCGCCATGACCTTCAACGAAGCTCGCAAAGTGCTCGGCCTGGGGCCTGACGAGGATCCGCGTCCGCATCTCGCCGAGTTCCGGGTCGTCCGCGAGAAAATCGCCCGCATGGTGCGCGAGGCCCCCAATGAAAACCTCGCCTTGCGCTATCAGGAAGGCTTGCTCGAATTCGACCGCGCGCTCGCCGCCTGCCGCGAGTATCTGGAGGCACTCGGGCTCGCCGCGCATGTGCCCGCCCCGGACCAGAGTGGGGAAGCGGCCGTTTCGCAGCCATGCCCGCCCGAGGCGGAGAACAGAGGGGAAGCCCGCACCGGCCGCAATGCCCTGTCATCGATCGCATTGCTGCTGGTCTTTCTAGCTGCAGCGGCGGGGGGTGGCTGGCTTTATCTAGAGCAGGATCGGAAAAGCGAGCGGCAAGCCGCGGAACGCAACGCATTTCTCGACCGGCAGGCGATGCTTCTCATTGAGAGCCGCCGTTGGGAGGATGCCGGGCGCGTGTTGGCCGAGATTGAACGGCTGGCACCCGGTTCGGAAAAGGCGAGTGATGGTCGCGCCCTGATCGAGGCGGGCATCAGGGAAGAGGAAAGTCAGTTCATCGCCTACTGGAACGGACAGGCGACCGCCGAACTGGAGGCCGGTCGACTCGATGAGGCGGATGCTTCGGCCCGCCGCGTATTGGAAAAACATCCCGCAGAGACCGAGGCCGCGGATCTACTCCAACGCATCGCGAAAGCCCGTGGCAAACTCGCAATCCAGCATGAACTCGATGCCGCGCACCGCCTCATCCAGAAGGGGCAATGGGAACCGGCCATCCAATCCGCACGCCGGATACTCGCGGCGGACCCGTTCTGTTCCGATGCCAGCGAGTTGCTCGCCGCCGCCACCAAGGCGTTGGAAAAACAGGACTCCGACCTCATCCGGGCGGCCGATCTTTTCCGTATGGCCGCGGAGCGCGATCACGGTCAGTTCGACCAGCAGGCGCTCGATTGGCTGCGCGAAGCCGCCGTGCTGGCACCCGGCGATGCGAACATCGCGGCCTTGTTGGAAAAAATGTCGTGCTACACCCGCACGCTGCGCGTGCCCGGTGATTTCGCCACGCCCGCCGAGGCGCTGGCCGCCGCGCGCCACCGGGATCGCATTGTGCTCGGCGCTCAATCATGGAAAGGGCCGCTGGTGCTGAATGTAGCGGTCGATATCGAAGGAGCCGGGCCTGAGGTGACGATCGTCGAGTGCCCGCCGGGCGAAGGCAGCCCCATCGCCATCGGCCCGCAGGCGCGTGGTGCCCGCATCAGCAGCATCACGTTCCGGCACGAAACGTTTCTCGCGGATGGCCGCGAGCGATTCGCCGCAGCCGTCGTGCGGGGCGGGGGGGCCACGTTCGTCGATTGCCATTTCCTCGAAGCCAGTGGCCATGGGCTGGTGGTCATCGATGGCGGTGAACTGGTGGCCAGCCGATGCCGATTTTCTGGAAACGGCTGGAACGGCGCGGCCGCCTTCGGAGCGGGCAGCCGTCTCGAAGTGCGCGATTCAGAGGCGGTGGAAAACTTCGGCCATGGCATCGAGTCGTGGGATGGCGCATCGGTCACGCTCATCAACAACCGCTGCGAGGGCAACAGCCGCAACGGCATCCACGCCGACAACCTGCGCGCCGCCGCCGTGATCGAAGGCAACCAACTCGCCGCCAACCGTGAATATGGCTTGGTCCTCACCAGCGCCGGCACCGGCAAGGCCGCCCACAACTCCGCGCGCGCCAACCTGCTCGGCGGTTTCGTGGTCCGCAGCGCTGCCGCCGCCGTCGTTTTCAAAAGCAATGAGGCACGTGACAACCAAGGCCCCGGGCTCATGACTGAAAAGGGCCTCAACGCTTCCGATTACGCCGCCATTCGCCTGGATGGCAACCGGCCACCCCAATCCTTCCTGGATGTCAGCTTTCCCGCGGCCGACGCGGGTAATGCCAGCCTGGATGAGTGAGAACCGACGGAATCAAATTGAATCAGTCATTCACTCCTTCGTCGCGCTCACCCTGACGAAGATGCTCGGGTTTTCCAACAGATCCTGACTGAGCTTCACGGCGACGGTTTCCACATCGCCGGCCGCGGCACCGGGCGTGAGCACCGCGCCGGCGTCCACGGTCCAATCCGCCAGGTCGTTCGAAGTCCATACGCGATAGGTGAGTCCGGTGCGTGCCGGCGACCGGCGGGTGAAGCTGAATGTGCCTGCCGCGGCATCCAGCGGAACGACAATCGGATTGGCGGATGCGGGGTCGCCGGGATCGAGGCCGAAGATCCGCTCGTGCTCGTTGCTCAGGCCGTCGCCGTCGGCATCGCCATTGGGATCGTTGAGATCGGCAGCGGGGAAAAACGAGGCCCATCCTTCATAGTCGGCCATGACGCGGTAGCTGGCGCTGGTTTCCGGGCTGTCGATCATGCCCGAAGCGACGGCGCGCGCACGGAGCGTTGTGGTGCCGGGCGTGAACAGCACGAGGGCGGCCGGCGATGTCACGTTTGCGCCAGTGCTGGAGACCAGCGGGTCGCTGCCATCGGTGGTGTAGAGAATGTGTGCCCCGTCCGGACTGGCGATGGTGATGGCCAGCGGGCCCGGATAATCTCCGGCGGGCAACGAAAATGCCGGCGCGGCGAGCGGCATGGGCGCGCCGCTGGCGGTGATGGACAGCTTCACGCTGGCTGACTTGAGCGAATAAACGCCGCCGATCCCCGCATCCTGTACGGTGACGGTGAGCGGGTAAGTGACATTCTGCAGCGCTGCGGGATCCGCCAGGGTGATGCGGCCATCGGCAGCGATTGAGAAGGCTCCGGCAGGATCGCCGGCGGTGATGGCGAAGATGAGGGGATCGCCCTCGGGATCGCTGGCAGCGATGGCGGTAACGAGCGTGCCGGGCGGCATGCCGGCATTGACCGCCAACCCGCCGGCCACAGGCGATATGATGGGCGGTGTATTGATATCAAAGGGCGCGAGCGCACTGGCAGGAATGATCGTGGGGGTGGCAATGCCCGGTCCCGTCCATGCGACCTGGACGTGGTCGCCCCCGCCACCCTCCTTGTGCAATACCTCGATGTAATATCTTTGTCCGGCGACGAGTTCACGCGGCGGAGAGGTCTGCGAGGCGAATTTGGTCCAGTCGCCGGGAGGTGCCCAACCGGTGATTTCGGCAATGGTGCTGGCACGGCCCGCGCTTTCGCTGAAGCTCTTGAGCAGGCGTCCGGCATCGTCGGTGCAGAGATAGAATGTATAAGTTCCGCTTTGCGGCGGTATCACATAGGCGCGGACGCGCGAGCCATAGTTTTCGGTGAAATTCGCGCTGCTGTCGAAACCGGCAGCCAGCACGCGGGTGGATGAGGGGCGGAAAGGATAGTTGGCGTTGCCGGTCAGGTTGGAGACCGCGGTGCCGCTGATGCCGCTCCATAACTGCTGGATGGGTCCGGAGGCGAGGATGGCGTCGGCTGCGGCAGCCTTCACGGTGATGGTGCCTGTGCCGTTGAGCGCGGGCGTGCCGCTGTCCGTCACGCGAACGCTGAGGACGCGTGACGGAGCGGATGCACTCAGCATCCCGCTCTTTGCAAGGAAGATCCGGCCGGTGGCGGAATCGATGCCGAAGAGCCCGTCTGAATTGCCGGATAGAATGGTGAAACCGGTTGCTGTGTCGCCGGTGTTGTAATCGGTGGGCGTGACGATGCCGACCGTCTGGCCGGCAAGCGCGTTTTCACGGATCGAAAAGGCGGTGGCGGCGATCCTGGGCGCGTAGTTCTGATAGAACGGCGCGAGATAAAGCCCCGGTATTACGTGCCAGGTGCCATTGAGCGGTGTGGTCCAGGCCACGGCGAGATGGTCGTTGCCGGTGCCCTCCTTGTGGCGTGCCTCGATATAACATACCTGCCCGGCGGTGAGATTGAATCTGGATGAGAGTTGCGAGGTGTTCTTGTCCCACTGATAGCGTGCGGCCGCTCCGGATAACGATGCGATCTGGCTCGCCGAGGACGGGTCGTCATTGGAGGCGAAAAGCAGTTGGCTGGAATCGTCCGATGCGATGCGGAAGCGATAGGTGCCGGTGACCGGCGCGATCAGATAGCCGCGGACCGTCGAGCCGAAATTATCGCCGCGGCTGCCGTCGTCGAACGAATCAAGATATGTCTCGGAGTCGGGATTGTCGGGGAACTTTGAATGGCTGGTCAGGTTCGAGACATTCGTGCCGGTGATGCCGTTGAAGATGGTGCGGACGATTCGCCCCGTTTGGTGCGGCGAGTTTTGATTCACGATCGTGACATTCGCGGTCGCGGTGGTGGTGAGCGGCGGGTTCCCCGAATCGGTGGCTGCGACGGTGAGTTGGTAAGTGGTCGTCTGCCGAACCTCGATGAGGCTGGCGACAGTCAACTCGCCGCTGTTGGCGTCCACGCTGAAGAATCCGTTCCCGTTTTCTGAAACAATGCTGAATGTGAGGCTTTGGAAGCGGTCGGGATCGGTGGCTGCAGGTGCCGGCAGGCGGGTGCCGGGAAGCGTCCTCTCGATCATCGTGAACGACGGTGTCTGGATGACCGGCGGCTCGTTCACGTCGCTAACAGTGACCACCACCCGTATGCTTTCGTTGAGCGCGGGGTTGTCCGGGTTGGTGATGGTGACGAACGGAACGATCACCGCAGGCACGTCCCAGCGGGTGGAAAGTACCTCGTAATCAAGGGCGGAAGGATTGGCCACCGTGAGCGCGCCGGTGGACGGATGGATGGCGAACGCGCCACCGGTGTTGCCCGTGGAAATCGAAAAAACGACCGCCGCACCGGCATGGCCATTGCGAGGCATGATGGTGCCGACGGAACTGCCGGCCGCACTGTTTTCGGCGATCGTGAAGCGGTCGGGTTTCACGCCGCCGTTGACGGTGCCGGTGATCAGATAGGTGCCCAGGCTGCCATAGTTCGTGTAGCCGTTGCCGAGCGGATCGCCGCGGCCGGTGCCGCGCACGCGCAACAGGTATTCGCCGGCGGACAACGTGGTTGAAAGTGTGGAGTTGAGCGAGTTGAGAGGATTGTCCTCGATCACAAGCGCCAGGGTGTCGGCCTCGACGATCTCGCCGTGGATGTCGAGGTTGGGCCCTGCGGATACCGGGTTGATTGAAATGTTTACCGAGCCGCCGGTGGTGCGGAAACGGAACGCGTCGATGTCTCCGGTTATCTCGATGATGCCTTCGTTGGAGATGCTGTTTTTTGACAGGATTTCGAGATGGCGCGCGCCGGACAAGGTGTCGCCACCGTCGTCCGGCCGGTATCCTACGTTGTTGTTGTTGTTGGCGATGATCGAGAGGTCGTCCTGCGTCCGGTTGGCGCTGAGGTATTCCCCCTTGGACCACTGGGTGAGGTTCTTTGAGTAGCCCACACCCATGATCGGTGCCCAACCGACGGGGTCGGTGCCGTGGCCGCTGTAGTAGGTCTCGGGCGGTGAGGTGCGGCCGTCATGCGACAACCCGAGCGTGTGGCCGACCTCGTGGGAGATGACCTCGGCGGCGTTCTTGCCGGTCGAATAAAACACCCAGCAGGGACGCGGGGTGGTCGAGTTGTAGGAGTTGACATATGCAACGCCACCGGCAGACGGGGCGGCGTCCTTTGTCGGCGTGATGATGACTTGTTGGCGCCGGCCCGCCGCCGCGGTGTCGAAAACACTGCGGTCGGTGGTGATGTTGAGGTTGAAACCCTGGAAATCCTCACAAACCCGGCGCCAGACTTCGAAAATCTGGGTGTTGGTCGCGTTGGCAGGTGCGGCATCGAATTCACCCCAACCGGGGAAGGGTCCCTTCTCGCCATCGAAGTCCAGATAAATCACACCGGTGGCCCCGGGCAGGCTTTGGAGCGCGATGACCGGTTGATAGTGCGGTATAGGGATGTTGGTCGGATGGTTTTGCGGAGCGTATTCCGGCTCCTCGTGATCGACCTCGTCCGCAAGCTCGGGCGGGGCCTCGGCCAGGTTCACGCAGAGGATTTCATCGAGATGCCGCGGCACAAAGCGGGCCGATGTCAGATCCGCTATGGGTTCGATTTTCCAAGCTTCGTCACGGCGGTCGAAGCGCACGTGCCCGAAGAAAGGCCCGGCCAAACCGGGTGCCGTCTGCCGCTGCAGCAGGAATGTGCCCGGCTCAGGTGCCGTGAGGCGGCCGTAGATGGCGACGATGCCATGGTCGTCGCGCTCGATTGTCTGCGCGGTGCCATTGGCAGTGGTTCCATCCGGCAATGCGAAACCCACCGAGTGGCCGCGGGTGATGCGTTCGAGGAAATCCGGGGGCAGGATCTCTCCCGCACCGGCGTGGGCACGGGCATCGCGGCCGAGCTTTTGCGCGATCCACTGGCGGGTTTTCTCGTCCGCCACGCTCACCGGCCCGATGGCGGCTTGCTCCGTGGATGTGTTGGCGACCACGCTGTCCGCAGCCCCCGAGACCGCGCCCGCCCCGGGGCTGCCGGGAGTGGAATCCGCCTGCCACCAGAGCAAGCAGAGAATCGACAGCGGCAGGGCGATCGCGAGACCACTAATGGCACGACGCAAGCGGGCATGCATGATGGTGGGGATACTAGCCTACGCAGCGCGGTGGACAAGCTGCAAACCTATCCATTAAAGCGATTTGCGAACACCAAATCCCGGGCAGCCGACCCGATCCGGCCTAACAGAATACGGCAAGAAAGTGTAAAGCTGGAATGGCTCCTTTCACAGGATTTGGATAGGGGTGGGGGATCCAAGGACTTTGTCACCCTCGTGAATGGATTTTCTGTTCACAATCAATGAGTTACGAGAGACAAACGATCGTTTTGCCACCACTTCTGCTAGATTTCTGGCCATTGGGAACCAAACCACCGTCAACCAAACCCAAGGCCGCACAACTGGTCCAGAGGGCTTTTCACTCCACGGTCATTGCCGATTTCCGCCGCGTGGGCATAGATCTCCGTGGTTCTCACATCGGCGTCAGATCCCGCGACCGCGACAAGTCCTCCCGCCAGTCGAAACGAGGCCGGCGCTTTCCAGCATCAGATGACACACCATTCATGAGAGCACTGTTCA
>JALRFY010000019.1 GCA_023253625.1 Akkermansiaceae bacterium
AACGGTTACGAACTCGGCGGCGGCAGTCTCCGGATCCACGAGAGCGATCTCCAGTCGCGCATGTTCAGCGTCCTCGGCATCAGCGAGGAAGAGCAGCATGCGAAATTCGGCCACATTCTTACCGCCTTCCGCTTCGGCGCTCCGCCGCACGGTGGTCTGGCGCTCGGACTCGACCGCATCGCCATGCTCGTTTCCGGCGAAGACAGCATCCGCGAGGTGATCGCCTTCCCGAAAAACAACAAAGGTGCCGACCTCATGGCGCACAGCCCTTGCCAGGTGGACTTCAAGCAACTGCGCGAAGTCCATGTCCAGTCCACCTGGAAGGATCCCAAACAGGGACCGCAAGCCTGATGCCGGCGAAACGGGGCGATCCACCCTGAAGTCCGATGCCTTCAAGGATTCGCCAGGTTCGAGCCTATAATTCGTATACGCCCAACAAAGCGCCTCCGGCATATTTCCCAGAGGTCTGGCGGCTCTGGCATCCATGCGGCCCGGCTCTCGATGGATGAGTCATGACCTGCCAAGCCACGCGAGAAACTCCACGTTGCCGTCGGTGCCGGTGATGGGCGAGGGAATGAGCCCCAGCCACTGGTGGCCGAGGTCCCTGGTGACGAACTCGCGGATCTTCGCGACCGCCCGTTCGTGCAGCGCGGGATCGCGGACGATGCCGCCTTTCGAGATGTCCTCGCGCCGCAGCTCGAACTGCGGCTTGATCAGGCAGACGATGGTGCCGTCCGGTTCAAGCAAGGGAAACACGGCGGGCAGCACCTTGGTGAGCGAGATGAACGAGAGGTCCATCACCGCCAAGCGCACGGATTCGCCAATGTCCTCCGGCGTCATGTGGCGGGCGTTGAACTGTTCCTTCACCACCACGCGCGGGTCATTGCGCAGTTTCCACACGAGCTGGTTGGTGCCGACGTCCACCGTGTGGACCCGCGCCGCGCCGTGTTGCAGCAGGCAGTCGGTGAAGCCGCCGGTGGAGGCACCCACATCGATGCAGGTCCAGCCGGTGGGATCGATTCCGAAGGACTCGAGCGCGGCTTCAAGTTTCAGCCCGCCGCGGCCGACGTAGCGGGGTTTTTCGAGCACTTCGAGCGGCGCATCGAGCGGCAGTCTTGCGCCGGGTTTTCCGATCACGCGGTCGCCGCTGCGGACTTCGCCGGCGAGGATCAGGCGTTTCGCCTGTTCGCGGGAATCGCAGAGCCCGCGGGTGACCAACAGCGCGTCGGCGCGTTCCTGTGAATTCGGCATCTGCTCGCGCGGGTCAAGCCTGGGATGCAATGACGAAGGCCCTGCGCTGCGGCGCGCGCCAGTCGAGCAGGCCCTTGGTCCACGCCCACAGCAGGCCCTCGGCGAGCAAGAGCAGGAACAGCATGGCGACGAGGAAGGCCCCGGCCGAGAGGTCGAGGAAGGCCACGGCGAAGGGCAGCAGAAAGATGGTTTCCACGTCGAAGAGCAGGAACAGCAGACCGAAGAGATAGTATTTCGAATGGAAGCGGGTTTGGGGTTCCGCGAGCGGTTTGACACCGCATTCGTAGAGCGCGTTCTTGACCTCGCCGCGCTTGATCGGGGTGAAGCATTGCATCCACAGCCGCGCGAGCACCAGCGAGCCGATCGGCACGGCGAGGGCCACGGAGAAAAACACCAGAACGGGGATGTAGGGATGGTCCATGGTTGTGATGCCGCCTGATGCGGCCCTGCGGATCATGATTCAGATGGAGGGCAGCGATGCAAGCCGGTTAAACCTTCCAGAGCTGGAGGATGCGCAGGTAGTTGGCGCGTTCGTAAGCCGAGGGGTCCGGGCAGTGGCGCAGGCTCATGCTGCCGCACATCTGCCGGACCGATTCGTATTCGTGGTCCTCGAGCCAGGTTTCCAAGCCGTGGAGCAGGGTGCCGATGTGCGATGGGCCGTATTTCAGCAGACTGGAAACGACCTGCACGGCATCCGCCCCGCACATGATCGACTTGATGATGTCCTCGGTGCTGTGGACGCCGCCGCTGAGCGCGATGCTGGCCTTGAGGCGGCCATGGAGGATGGCGGCCCAGCGCAGGCGCAGACGCAGCTCGGTGGAGTTGGAAAGTTCCAGCCGGTGGGAAACCTCGAGTTTCTCGATATCGATATCGGGCTGATAGAAGCGGTTGAAGAGCACCAGTCCGGCGGCACCGAGCGAGTCGATGTCGCGGGTGAAGCTCGCCAGCGCGGAAAAGTAAGGCGAGAGTTTCACCGCCACGGGGATTTTCACGGAATCGAGGACGGATTGCAGGATGTAGAGCGTGCGACTCTCGACGGTGGCTCCGTTTTCAGCGGGATCGGTGGCGATGTAATAGACATTGAGCTCGAGCGCGTCGGCACCGGCCTGCTCGATGAGTTTGGCATGCCGGGTCCATCCGCCGAGGCTGACGCCGTTGAGCGAGCCGATCACCGGAACCTCCACCATCTTCTTGATTTTCGAAATCTGCTCAAGGTAGCGGTCTGGCCCGAGCGCGTAGTCCGCCATGCGCGGGAAGTAAGAGGTGGCCTCCGGGCACGACTCTGCCGGATTCTCGATGTGCCAGAACTCCGCGACCTGCTGCTGGGTCTCCTGCTCCTCGAACAGCGAGTGCATCACGATGGCGGCCGCGCCGGCGTCTTCGAGCCGGCGGACGTTGTCAAGGTTGTCAACCAGTGGTGAGGCCCCGGGCATCAACGGGTTTTTCAGCTTGAGGCCGAGATAGGTGGTTTCCAGATTCATTTGGTTTGTGGCGTGAAGCGTTGATAATAAGGAGCAAAAACAGAACCGCAGATGGACGTTAATGGACGCGGACAATGAGAATATAGCATCGATACAACAACTCATCTTGCGGTGAACATCGGATTTATCATAAGCCGCTGGAAATCAACGTTCATCTGTGGTTTATTTTCCGATCCAGGTTGATATCATTCCGCGGTGGCGGTGTGCTTGGTCGCGGCCATTTGCTGATAAAGCTCGAAGCGTTCCTTCACGGAATCGGCGGCCATCTGCTGGAGCATGGCGGCACGTTCGGGATCGATGCGCTGAAGCATCTGGAAGCGGGTTTCGTTGGCGGTGAACTCGGCCAGCGTTGCCTTCGGCGCGGCGGAATCGAGTTTCATCGGGTTCTCGCCCTTGTCGGCGCGGCGCGGGTCGTAGCGGAACAAGGGCCAGTAGCCGCAGTTGACGGCTCGTTTCTGTTGCTCGAGCCCCTGCGAGAGGCTGTAGCCGTGGGCGACGCAGTGGCTGTAGGCGATGATGAGCGAGGGACCGTCGTAGCTTTCCGCCTCGCGGAAAACACTGACCGTGTGGCCGTCCTTGGCACCGAGCGCGACGCGGGCGACATAGACCGTGCCGTAGGACGCGGCGATCAGGCCGAGGTCCTTCTTCGGCACCGCCTTGCCGGCCATCGAGAATTTCGCCACCGCGCCAAGCGGGGTGGACTTCGACTGCTGGCCGCCGGTGTTGGAGTAAACCTCGGTGTCGAGCACGAGGATGTTCACGTTGCGGCCGGAGGCGATCACGTGGTCGAGGCCGCCGAATCCGATGTCGTAGGCCCAGCCGTCGCCGCCGACGATCCAGACGCTCTTGTCCACCAGGTAATCGGCGATTTGCGCGAGCGTGCGGGCTTCGAGGGAGTTTTTCCCGGCCAGCGCTTTGCGCACGGCGAGCACGCGTTCGCGCTGGGCCTCGATGCCGTCCTCGGCGGACTGGTCGGCTGATAGCATGGCGGTGACCAGGTCATCGCCCAACACACTCGTCTGGCCCTTGAGCAGCATTTCGGCGAAGGCCTTCGACTGGTCCACACTGGCGCGCATGCCGAGACCGAACTCCGCATTGTCCTCGAACAGCGAGTTCGCCCATGCCGGTCCGCGGCCGCAGGCGTTGGTCGTGTAGGGCGTGGTCGGCAGGTTGCCGCCGTAGATGGACGAGCAGCCGGTCGCGTTGGCGACGACCATCCGGTCCCCGAACTGCTGGGACAGCAGCTTC
>JALRFY010000078.1 GCA_023253625.1 Akkermansiaceae bacterium
TCTCGATGAAGGACTACTACGCGATGGGTGCCTTCTTCAACAGCATCGATGAGTTCGGCATCATGGGGTATAGCACCGGCGTCCTGCCGCAACCGACCTTGCCGCTCCCGACGCCGGAGCAGGAAACGCAGCTCGCCGCGCTGGAAAAGGACATCGCTGCTCGCGAGGCCACGCTGGCCGCCACCATCACCAACGCCGAGGGCGCGTTCCAGGCATGGCTGGCCTCCGGAAAATCCTTCCCTGTCAACGATCTCGCCGGTCGTTTCGATTTCGATGCCGAACCGGCGGAAGGGCAACCCAAAGCCAATACCGGACCCAACCCGGTCGTGCCGGGGAAATCCGGCAACGGCGTCATGGCCAATGGCGACGACCCGATCCGGCTGCCCGATTTCGGCATCCGCCACGCCGACCAGCCGATGTCGGTCTCGCTGTGGCTGAAGCCCGCCGAACTCCATCCGCGCGCCGTGGTGTTCGCCAACAGCTCGTCCGCTGATGTCCCGTATTCGGGCTACGAGCTGCTGTGGGAAAACGGCCGCCTATCATGGACTCTCGCCCGCGAGTTTCCCGGCAATGCCGCCTCCGTGGCCACCACCGCCCCCATCCCCGCCGGCGAGTGGACGCACGTCACCGTCACCAGCGATGGCTCGCGCCGCGCCGCGGGCTTGAAGATCCATCTCAACGGCCAACCCGCCGAAACCACCACGGTGGCCGATACCCTCACGCGCGATTACACCATCGGCGGTGCCTTGCTTGTCGCCGCCCGCTCGCGCGATCTCGGGCTGCGCGGCGGCATCGTCGATGACATCCGCGTGCACACCCGCGCCATCACTCCAGTCGAAATCGCCGCCATCCATGCCGGGAAGACGGTCGGCGATATGGATGCCAGCATTGATCAACTCCGCGATTATTATATCTCCGCCATCGATCCAGCGACCCGCGAATCATCCGGGCAGCTCTCCGCCGCCCGCGCCGCCTTCCGCAACGAGCAGAACAAGGTGCGCGAAATCGTCACCATGCGCGAGTCCGCGCAAACCGTTCCCGCCTATATTCTTGACCGGGGAGATTACACCTTGCCCGCCGGCCGGGTGGAGCGCGAGACGCCCTCATGGCTGCCGCCGTTTCCGGAAAACGAACCGCGCAACCGCCTTGGTTTCGCGCGCTGGCTTGTTTCGCCGGACCACCCGCTCACCTCCCGCGTCACGGTGAACCGCCTGTGGCAGCATTTGATCGGCCGCGGCTTGGTGGAGACTTCGGACAACTTCGGCCTCCAAGGTGCCCGCCCGTCGCACCCCGCGCTGCTGGATTGGCTCGCCCGCGATTTCATCAATTCCGGCTGGGATTACAAACGCATGGTCAAACAAATCGTTCTCTCCGCCACCTACGCCCAAGACTCCAGCGCCCGGCCCGCACTCCGCGAGCGCGATCCCGACAATGCGCTGCTCGCCCGCGGGCCCGCGCGCCGCCTCAGCGCCGAGCAACTCCGCGACTCCGCCCTCGCACTGTCCGGATTGCTCTCCGAAACCATTGGCGGCCCGCCCGCCAAACCCTATCAGGCACCCGGATCGATGTGGAAAACGCTAAACAATTTCCTGCCAGAATACGTTCCCGACAAGGGCGAGGGCCTCTACCGGCGCTCGCTCTATACCTTCTGGCGCCGCACCACCACGCCGCCCAACATGATGGCCTTTGACGCCGGCACGCGCGACGTCTGCTCGACCCGCCGCCAAACCACCAACACCCCCTTGCAGGCGCTGGTGTTGCTCAACGACGTGCAATTCGTCGAAGCCGCCCGCAAGCTCGGCGAACGGACGCTGCAAAACGGCGGCAGCGGCGATGAATCCCGCGCCAGATGGGCATGGCACGAAGTAATCGGGAAATATCCCGATGCCAGGCAACTCGCCATCTTGCTGGACCTCATCCGCGAGCAACGCGAGCTGTTCCAAGCGAAACCCGAAGACGCACAGGCGCTGCTGAAATCCGGCGACTCCCCGGCTGATTCCTCGCTCGATCCCGCTGAAGCCGCCACCTTCACCATCCTCGCCCAGGCCCTTTTCAACCTCGACGCCCACATCACCCTGCGCTGATCTCCCACGGAGCGCGGACTTCAGTCCGCCCGGATAACTCAACTCCTATCATGTTCCCATTCATCCGATACACTTTCCCCGCCGCATGCATCATCATTTGCAACCCGATGGCCATCGTTATGGGCGCGGATGGGGAAGCCGCCCGCGCCGCGTATCCCAAGCCATTCTCCCGCCCTCCATCCATGGGCAATGACTACAACACATGGCGCGATGCCAAAGGCCCCGACATAGGTGAGACATCCCTTGACATCAAGCGCCTGCCCTCGCGGGTTGACAATTCCACACGTCCGCAGTTTCCGCCGATCTACAAACAGAAGGGTGGCGCTTGCGGGCAATTCACCGCGATCGCCTCGATCTTCACCTACGAGATGAACGTCCTCAACGGCACCCATGCCGACTCGGACGCCACTCGCTTTCCTGCGGATTTCTCTTGGAACAAAATCAACCGTGCCGACCCGAAAAACGGCTCGGAGGCATACCATGGCTGGGAAGTTGCCAAGCACATCGGCATCCCCACCGTGGAATCCCTCGGCTACGTGCATGGAGAAAAGGCCGGCCTCTGGCCGAGCGGATATCATATCTGGCGCGAGGCGATGGAATACCGCGTCTCCGGCTATCGCTACACCCCGGCAAACACCGCCGCGCAAATCAACGAGGCACGCGGCTGGCTCTTCGATCGCAATCAACCCGGCAAAGCATCCATCGGCGGCCTGCTCGCACTGGATGGGCGGATGGGCGAGCTGGACAAGGTGACAAAGACGATTCCCGAGGGGGGATATCTGGCGGGCGAAGACGTTTGGATCCGCTGGGGACCTAGCGGATATGGTCACGGCATCACTTGCGTGGGATACGATGATCAGGTCGGCTACGATGTGAATGGCGATGGCAAAATCACCAATGACATCGATCTCGACGGCGATGGCAATGTGACCATGGCCGATTGGGAACGCGGTGCCTTCATCGTGGTCAACTCATGGGGCGAGAAGTGGTCGAAGGACGGCAAGATCTACCTGCTTTACAGTGCAATGGTCGATTCCACCTGGGAGCGTGGCAATTACCTGGGCCGCGTCGAGGTTTGCCGGCACGTTCCGCAGCGCACCCTGAGGCTCAAGCTCAACTGCGACAACCGCGCCGCACTGCGAATGACCATCGGCATCGCCAGCGACAAGGGTGCCAGCACGCCTGAACACGAATTCGCCCCGCAACCCCTCAACGGCTGGCCGCTTTTCGGCAGGCGGGATCATGTCGGCAATTTTCCGCTTGCCGGACCGGATGACCATAGCGCGCTCGAACTCGGCATCGATCTCACGCCATTATTGGAGAAGGTGGGCGATGCCCATGGCGGCGTCCGCGTATTCCTCAAGTTCGACCGTGCGGAAAAAAGCGAAGCCACAGGCATGCTGCACGCGTGCGCCATCCGCAGCTACGATGCACAGGGAAGTTTCATCGGCGAATCGGCCGTGGAGTTTGCGGATGGAACGTTCGGCAAGGCTCCGCTCACCCTCTCAACCGTAATTAACTGATCACCGGCCACCCGGCACTCACAGCATGTTTGACATCACCCGCCGCCACTTTCTCTCCAAGCTCTCCACCGGCATCGGTGGGGCGGCGCTGGCCTCGCTTTTGCGCGGCAACGCCACCGCGTCCTCCTTGGGCGAACTCCTCCTCGCCAACCACGCCCCGAAGGCGAAGCGCATCATTTACCTCTTCATGTCCGGCGGTCCATCGCAGCACGATTTGTTCGATTACAAGCCGCTGCTCAACGAACTCAACGGCCAGGCCCTCCCCGAAGACATCCGCGGCGGACAGCGCCTCACCGGCATGTCCGGCAACCAGGCTGTCCTGCCGCTTGCCGGCTCGCAGTTCCAATTCGCCCAACACGGCCAATCCGGCGCATGGGTCAGCGAACTGCTGCCCCACACCGCGAAAATCGTCGATGACCTTTGCTTCGTGAAATCCCTCTGGACGGAGGCCATCAACCACGATCCCGCGATGACCTTCTTCCAGACCGGCTCGCAGATCGCCGGCCGGCCGTCGCTCGGCTCGTGGGTCACCTATGGCCTCGGCTCCACCAATGAAAACCTCCCGGGCTTCGTGGTGCTCGTCACGAAAAAGCCCACCGACCAACCGCTCTACGCCCGCCTCTGGGGCACCGGCTTCCTCGATTCCCGCTTCCAGGGCGTGCGCTTCTCCTCCGGCAAGGACGCCGTGTTTTATCTGACAGACCCTGACGGTGTCTGCCGCTCCGGCCGCCGCGCGTTGCTCGACAAGCTCTCCGCCCTCAACCGCATCGAATTCGAAAACGAACTCGATCCCGAGATTGAAACCCGCATTTCCCAGTATGAAATGGCCTTCCGCATGCAAACCAGCGTGCCGGAAGTCACCGATCTGACAGGTGAGACCGACGAAACCTTCGACCTCTACGGCCCCGACTCGCGCAAGCCCGGCAGCTTCGCCGCCAATTGCCTGCTGGCCCGCCGCCTCGCCGAGCGTGGCGTGCGCTTCATCCAGCTCTATCACCCCGGCTGGGACCAGCACGGCAAGCTCCCGGTGAATTTGCGCCAGCAATGTGTCGAGACCGACCAAGGTTGCGCCGCGCTCGTCACCGACCTCAAGCGGCGCGGTTTGCTGGAGGACACGCTCGTCGTCTGGGGCGGCGAGTTCGGCCGCACGGCTTACTCGCAGGGGAAGCTCACCAAGACCGATTACGGCCGCGATCACCACCCGCGTTGTTTCACCGCCTGGATGGCCGGCGGCGGCGTGAAACCCGGCACTGCCTACGGCGCCACCGACGATTACGGCTACAATATCGTGGGTCCCGACGGACAGAAGATCGAGCCGAGCAAGGACCATTACACCCCCGGCGCGGTGCACGTCCACGATTTCCACGCCACGCTGCTCCATCTGATGGGTATCGATCACACGCGCCTCACCCACACCTTCCAAGGTCGGCGTTTCCGCCTGACCGATGTGCACGGCCACATCGTGAAAGACCTGCTCGCGTGAAATCCATCAGACGCGGATCGTGACCAATGCCGTCTCAACCGCGGTGCGGTGGGCGGCGATGCGCCCGGCGAGCGCGGCGCGGCTGGGGGTTTCGAAAGTGAACGAGAGCGGGCAGCCGATTTTCGCCATGTGGATGGCCTCGGGCCAGCTGTCCGGCAGGTCGGGCTCGGCACCGTGGTGGATCCAGCCCGGTTCGCGCGGCGTGTGGCCGTCGATCTCCGGCGCGGTTTCCGGAGGAAACCAGGGTTTCACCGCATCCAGGATCGAGAGCGCACGTTGCGGGAGATCCGGCCCGAGGTTGATTTCATATAGATAAAACCCATGGGTTTCCCAGTCTTCGTGGAGCGAGAGAAACAATTCCGGCGGTGGCCTTCGTGAGAGCCACCCGTGATGGGCGGCCACCTCGCGGGTGCGGATTTGCAGATAGTCGCGGTTGAGATCGATCCCATCCGCGTTGTCGCGCGTGCCGGCGGCGAGGCCGGTGGGATTCAGTGCCGGGCAGAGGAGCCAGTGGATGTTTTCCGAAAAAAACGCCCCGGTCATCAGGTCGAGCAAAGCGAGCGGACCGGCCGGCTCGTCGCCATGGATACCGCTGGAGAGATAGACGCGCGGGCCATCGCCGGGGCGCTCCCATGCCTGGAGTGGGCCGGCGGGGGTATCGGCCAGCGTGCCGACGGAAAATCCGGCCACCTCCGCCGCATGGGCGAATGCGGGCAGGAAATCGGGCCAGTGAAACGCGCGCGACATGGCGGCAACTTGCACAAATGCTTCATCAGGCGCAACCATGCCGATCGCACGGCGGACATACTCCGCTGTCCCGGGGCTTGCCTGGCGGCAATCCACGTGCAAGTTCGCGCGTGAACGGAACAGCCACATCCACGGACATGCGCCCGGAGATCATGACCCGGGCGGAGGGGCTCAGGCGCATGTGCGGTTTCATCCCGCGGGCCGCGCGTTATGCCTCGCAGCGCAATTTCGATTTCGGTCCCGGCCGGCGCGACCATGTTTCGGGCTTGTCCGCCCACATCCGCCATCGGTTGATCACCGAGGAGGAAGTGGCGCGCGCGGTCCTCGCGGAACATGGCTATGACGCGGCGGAGAAATTCCTGCAGGAAATCGCCTGGCGCACTTATTGGAAAGGCTGGCTGGAAATGCGTCCGAAGGTCTGGAGCGATTGTCTTTCCCAACTCGATGGCCTCGGCGCGGCGGACGGTCTCGACGGCGCAACGGGCGGGACCACGGGCATCGATTGCTTCGACGCATGGGTGGCCGAGTTGAAACAAACCGGATACCTCCACAACCACGCGCGGATGTGGTTCGCCTCGATCTGGATCTTCACGCTGCGGCTGCCGTGGCAGGCGGGCGCGGATTTCATGTTCCGCCATCTCATCGATGGCGATCCGGCGGCCAATACCCTGTCGTGGCGCTGGGTGGCCGGCCTGCACACCCGTGGAAAACATTACCTCGCCCGCGCTTCGAACATCGCCCGTTACACCGGCGGACGCTTTGAGCCGCGCGGCCAACTCGACGAATCCGCAGCGCCGCTGCCGCCCGATGCGGATTATCCATGTGGCGCACTTGAGTTTCCGGCGGAGCACACACCCGCGGGCCGCATCGGCCACTTGATGCTGGCTGACGATCTCGCGCCGCCACCCGGTCCGGTGGCGGCCAGCGCCGGCTGGCATCCGTCCAGTGCCGAGGAACTGCCACCGGTGGTTTCGCCCCTGGTGCATGCCGCCCGCGCCGCAGCGGTGGATGATGCGGTGAAACGCAGCGATGGCACCTGCCTGACCGGCGAGCTTGGCCAGGCGCTGCGCTCATGGATCGCGAACGAGCAGCTCGATGCCGTATGGCTCGCGCGCCCGACGGTCGGGCCATGGCGTGATCTTGTGATGAGGCTGCCCGCGGACCTGTCAGTGGTGGAGTTCGTCCGCCCGTGGGACCGCGCGCTGTGGCCGCACGCCACCAGCGGCTTTTTCAAGCTGCGCAGGATGCTGCCGCGATTTTACCGGGGAAGCTTGTTTGCCTCGCCTTGACCGGCGGGACGGACGGGAGAAGCGGCAGCGTCCCAAGCGAAGTTGAACTCGCAATCCGGACTGCGCCGCCAGGCCATGGAGGGATCGTCCGAAGTGCGCGCGAGATGGGGTGAAAAGGTCCGCACGCGGACGGTCCGGCCGTCGGGCTGGAACTCCAGCAGGCGCAGCCAGCCATGTCCGCCGCGCGGTGCCCACTGGGCATTGAACAGCATCTGGTGGGTCAGACTCCCGTCGTCCTGCGGGTCCGCGCGGTAGGCGGCGGCGAGGTCACGCAGATGCCTCAATTGGCCGCCGGCCGTCTTTTCAAACGGCTTGTAGTGGCCGTTGACGACGAGGCGGAAGCTGTCGTGTCGCGAGACAAAGGCGTCCCATAGTTCCTCGCCGTTGTGCGCACCGCCGTCGCTGGCGATCCGGTATTGGCGCGGGTTGTTGGTGGTCGCCCGCGTGGTCCGGCGGGGTTTGCCGTCCTCGCTGTGGAAAGTGGATTCATGATCGATGAAATCGTGCGTCACGAGAACCATCGGTAGTCCGGCATGCCGCTCGGCGACTTGGTTCGCCCAGCGGACGACCTCATCCCGCGGGCCGAACTCGAGGGAGAAAACCAGCAGGTCCCAATCGCGATGGCGCACCCGATACCATGCGTTCTCGAGTGCGCCCTGCTCGAAAAATCCGCCGAAAATCGCCTGGTTGCACGGGTTGTCCGCGAGCGAGAAGTAATCATTCAGCATCGTCTCGCGGCTGCGCGCATTGTGTCCGAGGTCGTGGTTTCCGACCGCCAGCACATACGGCACCTTGCCATCGAGCACCGACAAGCTGCGCTTGGCGTGCTCCCATTGCCGGGCTTCGTTGTCGTTGACGATGTCCCCGACGTGCAGCACCAGGCGGATGTCGCGCGTTTCGCGGTTGGCGGCGATCCACTCGGTCATTTCGGTGAAAACCGGGGCGTCCCCGTCGTTGCGGGCATAGTATTGGGTATCCGGAATGATGGCCATCGTCCATGCGCCGGGAGTGATATCATCCGCACGCGAGGTGGCGTGCGAACACGCAAGCACCAATACGCCTGCCAGAATGCCACGCGCGGCACGGAACGATCCGAGTGGATGTTTCATTTTACGGGCGGTAATTGGATTCACCCACCGGTGCGCGGCGGGCGGGGTTTCTTCTTGTCCGGGGTGACATCGCGCATGCCGCCGGCCATGCCTTGCTGGCGTTGTTTCTGGAGTTTCTGCATCTCCGCCTGTTTCTCGGCCATGCGCTGGACCCATGACTTGCCGGCACCCTTGACGGCCTTGAGCTCGGGCTCGGGCACCTTGCTCATGAGCCATGTCTGGCCGATCGAGAAGATGTTCTGGGTGGTCCAGTAAAGCGCGAGCGCGGAGGCGAAGTTATAGCAAAAGAAGAAGAAGATGAGCGGCATGAACAGGATGATGCGCTGTTGCAGCTTGTCGCCGGTCATCGGGGTCATCTTGATCTGCAGGAAACTGGTGGCGGCCATCACCACAGGGAGCAGGTTGATGGGAATGCCGGCGACGTGGGCCATGGTGTCGGGCTGCGAAAGATCGTTCACCCACAGGAAGCCCTGGCCGCGGAGTTCCACGGCGTATTGCAGCATGCGGTAAAAGCCGAAGAAGATCGGGATCTGGAGAAACATCGGCAGGCAGCCGCCGAGCGGGTTGATGCCGAATTTCCGATAGAGCCCCATCATCTCGGTGTTGAGCTTGTTGGGATCGTCCGGATACTTCTCCTTCAGCTTGTCCATCTCCGGCTTGAGCTTGGCCATGCGCTTCATGGTGTGCGTGGACTTGGCGTGGAGCGGCCAGATGAAGATGCGCACGGTGATGGTGAGCAGGATGATGGCGAGCCCCCACGACCACTTGCTGGCCACGCTGTCGAGCAGGTTGTGGTAGGTGTTGAGCAGCCAGTTGAGCGGACGCGAGACGAACCAGAACCAGCCGTATTGCATCACATCGCCCCAGCCCTCGCCCCAGTGGTTCTCCATCTTGCGGAGCAGGATGTTGTGTTTGGGGCCGATGAAGATCTGATAACTGTAACTCTTCATCTCGGCGGGCTGGATTTCCCCGCCGGGGAAGCGCAGGCCGGCGCGCACCGAGGTGACGGCGCTGCCGTCCGCGGGCAGCGAGACTTGCTCGGACTTCGCCCACAGCGTGGTGCCCTGCGGTTGTTCCGGCCGCAGCACGGTGGCGAAGAACTGGTTGGTCACGCCGGCGAACTCGATCACATCGCCCTGAGCGCTGTTGATCATCGCCTGCGGGCTGGAGAACCAGCCGCCCTTGAACTTGCCGCCATCGGTGAAATGGACGGTGCCGCCCTCGCGGTGGAAGAAGCCGGTCTGTTGCGGCCATTCCTTCTGATAAAGCGGTGCGGCCTCGCCCATGAACAGACTCCAGTCGGCGAGATCCAGTGCGGTCTCGGCGGTGTTTTCCACCTGCACGTCGAGGTCGATCAGATATGGCGCTCCGGGCTTGTCCTCCAGGTTGAGCGTGTAGGTTTTCTTGAAGATGAGGCCGGAGGGGAGTTTGGCGATGTAAACGACCTTGCGGCCTTCAGTGGATTCATCGGCCTTGTAGGTGTAGGGCACGTTCTGGAGTGTTCCGCCGTCGCTGGCGATGGTGCCGACCGGGCCGTTGCCGAAGCGGTTGGCACGCACGCGCACCGTTTTGCTGCCGACATCGAACTCGTCCTTGAACTCGGCGTATTTGATGCCGCCGCCGACGTTGGTCAGCGTGAATTCAACGAGGTCGTTTGCCAGTACCACGAGTTCTTCCTCGGTGGACGGCAGCGGCGGTTCGACGGTGAGTTCCGCCTTGGTGGTCACCTCTGCGGCTTGCTCCTTGACCGCCTTGGTTTCGGCCAGTTTCTGCTCGCGCTTGAGCGTCTCGTTGCGGGCCTTCTGGTTCTGGCTGGAGAAATACAGGTTCGCCACGAGCAGCGCGCTACAGATGACGAGAACAATCCAGGTCTTGCGGTCGTACATGGGTGGACGGGGAAAGTGTTAATGGTGTTGGCGGCAGGAGGGACTTCCGTCTTGGGACGCGGGCATCGTCCCCCGGGCCGGCGGAACGGGGTCATAACCACTGCCGCCCCACGGATGACAGCGGAAAATCCGGCAAATTCCGAACCACGAACCGCGCAGCGGCCCGTGTGTTTCCACCGCCTGGAGGAAATAGTTCGAGCACGACGGTGAAAAGCGGCAGCCGGCAGCCGGACCGGCGGAAAATTTCAGCATCGGCCGCAGGATCCGTTGGTAGAGCCGGATCAGCAGGCGGATGGCTAAAGTGGCGGCGCGCGCGATCACTTGGCGGGAGATGAAGGTGGGGAACCGAACAATCCGAGCCGCCGCGCCTGGCGCAGCCAGTCGGCCTCAAGTTCGGCAAACTCCGCCGCCGCGGCACCAGGGCGGGCGATGGTAACAAGATAGCGGTGAAGAACGGCGAAGCCCGGCGCGTGGGCCTGGACGAGCGCGCGGAAACGGCGGCGGAGCAAGTTGCGCTCGTGCGCCTTGCCGCAGCGCTTGGTGGTGATGAAACCGGTGCGTAGCGAATCGAGTGCAGGATCCTCGAGCGTGCTCAAAATAAGAAACCGGCCGGCTTTCGACCGACCGGTTGATTTGACGCGCTGGAATTCGGCGCGCCGGGTCATGCTGGATTTCCGCGGCAGGCGCATGGCGGGGATGCGTGTCGCAGCCGTGCCGGCTTGGCGGCGGGGCCTCAACCGTGCTGGACGGTGTGGCGCTTGAAGTGGATTTCCACGCCCTTGGGCACGAGGCGCTTGCGGCCTTTCTGGCGGCGGCGGCGCAGGATGTCGCGGCCAGCCTTGGTGGCCATGCGGGCACGGAAGCCGAATTGTTGTTTCCGTGTGCGCTTGGAAGGTTGGAATGTGCGTTTGCTCATGGCTGGACCTGGGTGGTGGAATGGCTGGTTGGAGGCCGCCTGGCGGCTTGGGGGCGGGATGTTACGGGGCGCGCTCCGCTTGTCAATCCGCCAGAGATGGAATTTTTCGAGGCATCAGCGGCCCAGGGTTTTGAGGCGGGCGAGGATGTCTGCAGCGGATTTTGCCTCCCTGTTGCGGCGGAATTCGAGCCGGTCCCCGGCTTCGGCATGCATTGCCTTGCTTTCGCCGCGTCCGACCGGATTCACCTCCGGATCCTCGCTTTCGGGCCAGTTCCAGGAATCGGTGCGGAAGCTGGCGAGAGGCAGCCATTCCTTGCCATTGACCTTGAGGTTGCCCATCGGGCTGGTTGCCCACCCGTAGCGGACCGCAACGGGCGTCGCGACGAGCGGGCTCCAGACGTGGATGACCTTCGCATCGCAGCTCTTGTCCGGGGTGTTCCACACGCCGTTGTCCTTGACCATCTTGAAGCGTGCATGGGCCATGTAGAACTTGCCGTCCCCGCCCGCGATCGAGAAGCCGCGCGGGATCATCGAATGGTCATCGGGCATGACCGGTTTATCAAACGTCAGCACGATCTCGTCGCCCTTGGTTTCGGCGGAGACCAGGGCCGCGCTGTCCCAGTTCACCTTCATTCCGTAAACGCGGTTGAGCGCCCAGCGCGCCGCGCGTTCGCCGTGGGCCCGCTTCTTCTGCGGGTGGAGTCCGGGAATCTGGATGTCGTAGGCCGGTAGAAAGGCGGTGTTTTCCGGGTCGCCGAGATCGGCCAGGCCGAGACGCTGTGACTCGCGGATGTAAGGGCCACCCGCGGTCGAGAACGCCTCGAAGTTCTCCTCGGTCTGGGAAACCCCGCCAGCGCAGAAGCCGATCACGCCGACTGGCAGGGTGGGGTCCTTGAAGTCCTCGCGCCAGCCCTCGACCATCAGTTTCATCATCGCCCGGTAGCGTTCGGGGCGGCAGTTGGAGTCCATCGCGTTATTGTAGCCCTGATGGAAAAGGACGCCCTTGATGTGGTAGCCGATGAAGGCACCAAACATGCCGTTGTAGCAGGCTCCGGCGTCGCTCGGGCTCATGCCCGGGATGTCCCAGGAAACGAGGTTCTCGCTCGCCAGCGGTTTGGCCGGCCATTTTTCCTCGGGCAGGCCTTTGGATTTCGCGCGCGCAAGTTCGCGTTGCCATTTTTCGAGCGCCCGCGCCCTCGGGTCGAATTCCGCCTGCCGCTTCGCGACCGACTCTGCATAGCGCTTCGCCAGCGGGTGGTCGTCGAACTTGTGGTGGGGGACCAGCGATTCGAGCGACGCGCCGCCGCGTGAGTTGTCGATGATGCCGATGGGAATTCGCAGCGCGCGCTGGACACGCGTGGCGAATGAGAAACCGATGGATGAGATTCCAGCGGCGGTCTCCGGCGTGGACTCGACCCAGCCGCCGGTGCCCAGTTTCTCGGCCGGGATGTCTGCCTGCAGGGTGGCCTGCTCGTTGGTGCTGATCTTGAGGAAGCGCAGCAGCGGTTGGTGGGCCTGCGCGCCTTCGATGTCGCCGTCGAGCGTCTTGCCAAGCGGGAAGGCCATGTTGCTTTGGCCGTTCATCACCCAAACGTCGCCTATGACGATGTTTTCCATCGCGATCTTTTCATTGCCTGAACGGATGACGAGCGGGCGTGGCTCTGCGCTGGCTTCGCGGGCTGGAAACGCCACTTCCCAACGCCCCTGATCGCCACCGGCAGTAGCCTCGGCCAGTTCGGTTCCGAACTGGACGGCAACCGCATCGCCGGGACTGGCCCAGCCCCATATGACAATGGGTTTGTCTCGCTGGAGGACCATGTGGCTGGAAAAGATGCCATGCGCCTTGAGCTGTTGAGCGGCGGCGGATGCGGGAAAAACGGGCATTATTGCCAGGAACAGCGAGTAGAGGATCGGAAACCTGGGATTCATTGGTTGCTCGGGTTGGGTTTTTCGGAAAAGAGGCATGGCTGGGATGGTCCAGTTCACTCGCTGGGCGCGGTGGCGCGGTGTTTTTCCTCCAGCCGTATCCAATATGACGCCCAGTATTCGTCGTAGTAGTCGAGGCCGGCTTTTACGATGAAATCGGCTTCCACGACCTCGGGTGCCGTGGCGGGATCATAACCGGCCAGATGGTCCTTGCCGGCACGCTCGCGCGGGGAGCTGAATCGCCATTCACCGTTGCCGAGGATTTCCGCGAGAAATTCCGCCAAACCGGGATCATAGGCCTTGAGCTGCTCGCGGGTGTGAATGTGGTTGTGGTCGTGGTCCATCGTGCGGTTGGTGTCGAACCAAGACTGGACGCCCTCCGCGAAGTATTCGGCGCGGTTTTTGGCGGCATAGCAGTCCTTTTCGCCACCGAAGACGATGAGCACCTGGTCCTTGCCGGTGACTTCCGCGGCAGAGTGCGACTTCCCGCCGTTGACGAGAATGTCGCCTTCATCGAGGCAGCGGGCGAGGAAATCGCGGGGTTTTTCCGGGAACGAGCGGGCGAGCGCATCGAGCAGCTTCACCGGTTCATCGCCCTTCACGCGGCGGAATCGCTGGGCCGCACGGCCGTCGTGCCAGAGTTTCCGCTTCACCGCACTGTCATACAACTGGGTGAGCCGCTCGCGCTGGTTGTCATCCAGCCCGGCGAAGTCGATCACATGGCCGAACTCGTGGATGAGGATGCTTTCCAGCAGCATCCCGCCCTCGTATTCCATCACATCCTCCTCGGCGAAGAAGACGACCATGCGGCCATCGATGCGGGTCAGGAAACCGCGCTGGCGCCAGTTGTAGAAATCAAGCTCGCGGCCGGTCTTGTCGCTCTTGAACTGCGGAACGTCGGAGGTCAGCTCGTCGTGCGCGGCGATGACGCAGAGCACCTTGTGGTCGCGGATGCGTTGCGCGACATCCTTGTGCAGGCCGCGCATCATGCGGTCGAACAACCACGCGGCCTCGCGGTGGGTGAAATCGGAGACACGCCCGGACGTGGCGATCAGGATGTCCTGCACCTCGGTCGTTTTCTTGTAAAACGCGGGATCGAGCCCGTATTCGGCGGCGGTTTCCGCAGTCGGCGGCTTGATTTCCAAGGCGGGAGCCAGCGGTGAAACCGCGATGAAAACGGACGCGACGCAAAGCAAGGACCGGAGCGGGAAACGAATGGATGGATTCATGGCAATCGTGGATGGTTCGATACGGTGCGCGAGCCATGATTTTTCAGTCGTGCGGCATGACTTGAATGATTGGACGGGCGGTCTTTCCGGGTCTATGACCGGCATCGTCATGTTCTACCGTTGCATTCGTCGCTCGATCACTGCGTTCATCGCCCTCGGTTTCGCCCATGCCGCCGACACGCTCGACCTCTCCGGCGAGTGGCGTTTCCAGCTCGATCCGGAAAACACCGGGGTGGCTGCCAAGTGGTTTTCCGCTCCGCTGCAAGACACCATCGCGCTGCCCGGCACCACCGATGAGGCGAAGAAAGGCCCCGGCCGCGACGAGCGGCCGCTCGATCGCCTCGCCAGGCCATGGGCATGGGTCGGCCCGGCGTGGTATCAGCGTGAGGTCACCATTCCGGAGGACTGGTCCGGCAAGCGCATCACACTGAAACTGGAACGCGGCAAATACACCCGCGTGTGGGTGGGCGGGACGTTCATCGGCTGGGACAACACGCTCAGCGCGCCACAGGTTTTCGATTTGTCCAAAGCCCTCACTCCCGGCCGCCACACGATCACGCTCTTGGTGGATAACTCGAAGCTGCCACCCGTGGGTCCCGCCCACCAGGTGGACGAGCGCACGCAGACGAACTGGAACGGCGTGGTTGGCACCATTGAGCTGCGCGCCACGGATCCGGTGTGGATCAAGGACGCGCAGGTCTATCCGAACGCGGCGGAGAAAAAGGCCCGCGTGCGGGTGGTCGTCGGCAACGCCACCGGCTCACCCGTCATGGGTGGGATCAAAGTGAGCTGCCGGAGTTATAATATCGATAAGCCTGCGGATTTCGTTCCGATGAAAGTGGCGGTGGATGCGCCGGGCGATGAAACCGTGGTCGAGTTCATTTACGAGCCCGGCGGAAATGTGCCGCTGTGGGATGAGTCGCGGCCGGCCATGCTCAGGCTTGCGCTTCAGCTCGATACCCGGGCCGGCGGCATGTCCTGCAGTGACGCGCATGTGGTGAACTTCGGCCTGCGCGATGTCACCACCGATTACAATCTGCTCAAGATCAACGGCAGCGTGGTTTTCATGCGCGGACGCCTCGATTGCGCGAACTACCCGCTCACCGGCTATGCGCCGATGGACAAGGCCGGGTGGATCCGGATCTATGGCATTCTCAAGCAATGGGGGCTCAACCACGTGCGCTTTCATTCGTGGTGCCCGCCGCGCGCCGCCTTCGAGGCGGCCGATGAAATGGGCTTCTATCTCCAGCCCGAGCTGCCCAACAAGCGCAGCGCCTTCAATGCCGCCGACAGCAAGGACGCGGCTTTTCACAACATCGACTTCATGGAAGGTGAGAACATGGACGAGAGCATATCGCTCTACGACTATGCCAGGCGCGAGGGAGAACTCATTTTCCGCCACTTCGGAAACCACCCGTCGTTCATCATGTTCACGCTCGGCAACGAACTCGGCCGCAACGAGGCCATGTTCGATCTGGTCCGCCATTTCAAGCAGATCAATCCGCGCTGCCTCCACGCACAGGGCGCGAACAACATGCACTGGAAACCGAGCCTCGCAGAAGGAGACGAGTTCTGGGTCACCGGCAAGGTCGGCACAAACAGCCGCCCGATCCGCGGATCGTTCTACATCCACGACTACCGCCACGGCGCCATCGAGTTCAACCCACCGGACACACTGGACGATTTCAGCGAATCGATCCAGGGTATCCCGGTGCCGCTCATCGGCCATGAGACCGGACAATACCAGGTTTATCCCGATTTCCGCGACATCGACAAGTTCACCGGCGTGCTCAAGGCGCGGAATTATGAAGTCTTCCGCGAGCGTCTCGAAAAGGCCGGCATGCTCGATCAGGCGCACGACTTCGTGAAGGCGTCCGGCGCGCTCGCCGCGATCTGCTACCGCGAGGACATCGAGCTCGCCCTGCGCACGCCCGGCCTCGGCGGATTCCAGTTGCTCGACATCATGGACTTCCCTGGCCAAGGCACCGCGCTGGTCGGGCCGCTCAATGTGTTCATGGAATCGAAAGGCGTGATCGAGCCGGAAAAATGGCGCGAGTTCTGTGCGCCCACCGTGCCCTTGCTGCGCATCAGGAAACACGCATGGACCACGGATGAAATCCTGATGGGCAAGGTCCAGATCGCCCACTATGGCGCGGACGATTTGCCGGATGCGAAAGTCAGGTGGACGCTCACCGACGCCAAAGGCAACACTCTCTCAGAACATGTCTTTGATCCGGTCACCGTGCCGAAGGGAGGGCTCACGGACATCGATCTGTTCGCACGCCCGCTCGCCGGTCTAACAGGACCGCGGCGTCTCGATCTCACGCTCGCCATCGAGGGAACCGCCATCAAAAACAGTTACCCGCTCTGGATTTATCCGCCGGATGTGGCAACCGAGCCCGCGGACGGCACGATCATTTCCCGCAGCCTGAAAGATTCGAAAACCAAGGAACATCTCGCGAAGGGCGGCAAGGTGCTGCTCCTGCCGGAGACCGGAAAGCTGCCGCACAGTGTCGGCGGCGCATTCCAGACCGAGTTCTGGTCGCCGATGTTCGCGCAGAGCGCCAGGAAGCGCGGCATCGAGGAGCCGCCCGGCACGCTCGGCCTGTTGTGCGATCCGGAGCACCCCGCGCTGGCCGCGTTTCCCACCGATTTTCACAGCAACTGGCAATGGTGGCATCTGGTGAAGAACTCGCGGCCGGTCGTCCTTGACGACATGCCCGCCACATACCGCCCGATCGTGCAGGTGATCGACAACTTCGACCGCAACCACAAGCTCGGCCTGCTGTTCGAGGGCAAGGCCGGCAAAGGCTCGCTGCTCGTCTGCCCGATCGATCTGCCCGCCATCCAGCACCAACCGGAGGCGCGGCAGTTCCTGCATAGCCTGCTGGAATATGTCGATTCCCCTGCGTTTGCGCCCAAGGACGAAATCGATCCGGCGCTGATCGAGAAACTGCTGCCGTGAAACATATGCCGTCCCCGGACGGTATAGTAGTTTGGTGAAAACGACGATTCTCGCTTGTTTCGTCCCGCTGGTTTCCGCGTTCGCAGCGCATGCACAAACGGGTGACAGCAACTTGATCCGGGCTGCCGGATTGGACAGGCTGGTGATGATCCAGCGCCAGCCCCTCAATCCGACGCATGTTTACACCTACCACGTCGAGGGTCTCACCAAGGGCGGCGGGCTTTTCGTGATGGACGCCGCCGGCGGGAACCTGCAACGCATTGTGGATGCCTCGGACGGTGTGATCCTGGATTGCCAGGTCTCCTATGATGGCACGTGCATCCTGTTCAGCTGGAAGCGCGGCATGGAAGAGCCGTTCGGCATCTGGAGCGTGAATGCCGATGGCAGCGGACTGACACAGGTGATAGATCATCCGTCCAACAACATGAATGCCTGCTGGTTGCCGGATGGCGGGATCGCCTTTCTCTCCGACCGCAAGCCCGCCTTCGCCTATTGCTGGACCAGCACCTCGCCGGTGCTTTATCGAGCGGATGCAAACGGTGACAATGTGATCCGCCTCTCCGCGAACTATCTCACCGACTTCACCCCTTCGGTGATGCAGGACGGCCGCATCCTCTTCAGCCGCTGGGAATATGTGGACCGCCCGGCGATACCGATCCAATCGCTGTGGGCGGTGAATCCCGACGGCACCATGCTGTCCGGCGTCTTCGGCAACCGCGTGCTCGGACCGGCCACCTTCATGGAGGCGCGCGAGATTCCCGGCGGCGCGGGCAAGATCCTCTGCGTCATGACCAGTCACAACGGCCCCTGCCGCGGCGCGATCGGCATCGTCGATCCCGCCATCGACGGCAACGCGCAGGAGGCGATCCGCAATCTGACGCCCGAAATCGACATCGGCAATGTCACCGACCCCCGCCGCGGCAATGTCATGCGCGGGCCGTATGAAAGCCCGGTGCCGCTGGATGAATGCCATTTCCTCGTCTCGCGAAAGGGCACCATCCTACTGCGCGATTATGATGGCACGGTGGAAACCAGCTTGCGCGAACCACTTGATGGCATGGGCTTCTATTCCGCACAGCCACTGCGGCCACGACCGCTGCCTCGCTCATATCTTCTTCGAAAAACCGTTGCCGATAGCCAAGCCCCCGCCGAAGTGCTGATGCACGACGTGACGATCGGACTCGGGGATGCGGTGAAGAAAGGTGAAATCAAGTGCATCGCCGTGGTGCAGGAAATGGAGAAAGACATCCGCTCGGAGACCGCGCAGCGCCAGTTCGGCTTCCAGTTTCCCGTCGTTTCCTGCGGCGCCACCTATGCGCCGAAACGGGTATGGGGCTTCGCGGATGTCGAGGATGATGGCTCGGCGCACTTCGAGGTGCCGGCGAACCTGCCGCTCTACTTCCTGCCGCTCGATGCCGAAGGCCGTGCGGTCCAGCGAATGCGCACCTTCACCCACTTCATGCCCGGCGAGCGGCAGAGCTGCACCGGCTGCCACGCGGACCGCAATTACGCGCCGGCTCCGACTTATTACACCACGGTATCCATCGCCGCCTCGCGCCCGGCACAGAAGCTGGCGGAGCCGGATTGGGGCAGCGGGCACGGCTTCAGCTTCGCCCGGGTCGTCCAGCCGGTTATCGACAGGCATTGCGTGAGTTGCCATGACCACAAGTCCGGGCTCGACCTCAGCGGTGACCGCACCGACTACTTCAATGTCGCTTACGAAAACCTCGCCCGCCGCGGCACCGAGGCCGAGCACGGTGGTGATGCGCGCGGCGGCATGGAGGGATTCGGACGCAATCCCCACACCTCGTGGATTCCCACCTACAACGGCTGCGAATCGAACATCCTCGATATCGCGCCGAAAACCTGGGGCTCGCCCGCCAGCCAGCTCGCCGATCTGGTGATCAACGGCCATCCGGATGAAAAGGGCCGGAAACGCAGCAATCTATCCGATGACGAACGATTGCGCATCCTGATGTGGATCGATCTCAACGTGCCCTATTACGGCACCTCGCAATCGCGCCAGCCCGACCTGCGCGGCTGCCGGCAGATCCTTCCGGAAAACCTCGAGGCGGTGCTCGATGAAATTTCCATCCGCCGCGGATTCGAGCTGCCGCGGACGTTTTTCATCCGCTTGGAAAACCCGCAGCACAACCCGTTCCTCGCCGTTCCGCTGGCGCGCGGTGATTTCGCCTCGGTGGACGACCCGGATTACCAGCGCATCCTCGCGTGTTTCAAGGAGGTGCCCGCGGCGCTCGAAAAGCGCATCGACGTGGATTACCGCCGGGTCATCGGCACCGGTTGCGGGCCATGAGCGAAGCACTCGCAGGCGGTCAATCGCGTGATTTGCCGCGCAGTCTTTTGACCGGCAGATAGTGGGGCATGATGGCGGAAAACAGGTGCGCGAGCGGGTAGGCGCAGCAGGCAAGGATCACCCCGGAGGTGAACATGCCCAGCAGATAGCTCGCCGCATTCAATTGCCCCACGCCGGTGACATCGAACTGCACCCGCGCCAGAAATCCAGGCATCGGCACCGCCAGCACCTCGCGCATCCAGTCGCCCAGCTTGAATTGCCCGTAAAGCACGGCCGGCATCGTCAGCGGATTGGTCACCCAGCAGGCGGCGATCGCGAACGGCACGTTCGCCCGCATCCGCATCGCGATAATCGCCGCGGGGATCATCTGGAACGGCATCAGCATCATCGAAAAAAACAAGCCGACCGTCAGCCCCGCAGCGACCGTGTCGCGGCACGGCACCCACAACGAGCGGTCGCCGATGCGGCGCGTCACCGCCCGCCACCACGGGCGGCGGCGGAGTTGCGGGTGCCGCAGCGACTTGAGTGCCTGTCGCACCAGTTTCAGGTAGTGTTTTTTCATTCCCCTTGCGAAAGTCCCACACGCTGCGGAACGTGCCGGCAACATCCGTCGGGCCTCCCCTGCAGGCAACCGCAAAGCGCGCATCTTCCGGGAGTGCGGAATCCGGCACGCCGACTGCTACGCCACCACCAACCCATGCAAATGTTCAAGGGCTACAACCCCGGAGAATTCCACGACGAGATGTTCGCCGCCGACGGGTCGGTGCGGCCCCATTGCGCCGCCCTCATGGAGCGCCTGTGCGGTATGGGCGACGACGATTTCCTCTCACGCAAGGCAATTTCCGAACTCTATTTCCTGCGCCAGGGCATCACCTTCAACGTCTACCACGACGACCGCGGCACCGAGCGGATCTTCCCCTTCGATCCCGTGCCGCGTGTAATGCCGGCCGATGAATGGGAGCACATCGAGGCCGGCCTCACCCAGCGCATCACCGCGCTGAATTTGTTCCTCCACGACGTCTATCACGACCAGCACATCCTCAAGGACGGCGTGATCCCCGCCCACCACGTCGAGCACGCGAAACACTACCGCCCCGAATTCCGCGGCATGGACGTGCCGGGAGACATCTACATGCACATCTGCGGCAGCGACCTGATCCGCGGCGCAGACGGAAAATACTACGTGCTCGAGGACAACGGCCGCTGCCCGTCCGGTGCTTCCTACCTGCTGGAAAACCGCAATGCGATGAAGCGCGCCTTTCCCGCGCTCTTCCAGCAGATGGGCGTGCGCTCGGTGGATTCCTATCCGCGCAGCCTGCTCAACATGCTCCACCACATCTCGCCGCGCCGCAGCGAGATCCCCGTCTGCGTGCTGCTCACCCCGGGATGCTACAACAGCGCCTACTTCGAGCATTGCTACCTCGCCCGCGAAATGGGCATCGACATTGTCGAAGGCGGTGACCTCGTCGTGCTCGACAACATCGTCTGGATGCGCACCACCCGCGGTCTGAAGCGTGTCGACGTCATTTACCGCCGCATCGACGACGATTTCATCGACCCGGTCGTGTTCCGCAAGGACTCGGTGCTTGGCGTGCCCGGCCTGATGAACGCCTACCGCGCCGGAAACGTCGCCCTCGCCAATGCCGTCGGCACCGGTGTGGCCGATGACAAGGTGATGTATTACTTCGTCCCGCGGATGATCGAATACTATCTCGGCCAGGAGCCGATCCTGCCCAACGTGCCGACTTACCTCGCCAGCGAGGAAAAGGACCTCAACTTCATCCTCGGCCACCTGCCGGAACTGGTCGTCAAGGCCGCGAACGAATCCGGCGGCTACGGCATGCTCATGGGCCCCACCGCCAGCAGTGATGAAATCGCCGCCTTCCGCGAGCGCATCGTCGCCGATCCCCGCAACTACCTCGCCCAGCCCGTCATTTCCCTCTCCCGCTCGCCCACCTGGTGCGACGGGGTGATGGAAGGCCGCCACGTGGACCTGCGTCCCTACATCATTTACGGCGAGGAAGTCCGCATCGTGCCCGGCGGCCTCACCCGCGTCGCCCTGAACAAAGGCTCGCTGGTCGTCAATTCCTCCCAAGGCGGCGGCAGCAAGGACACCTGGGTGCTCCGCCATTGAGAAAAAAAAACCATGCTCTCCCGCGTCGCCAACACCCTCTACTGGATGACCCGCTACGTCGAGCGGGCCGACAACCTCGCG
>JALRFY010000165.1 GCA_023253625.1 Akkermansiaceae bacterium
CCCCGGCGGCCTCACCCGCGTCGCCCTGAACAAGGGCTCACTGGTCGTCAATTCCTCCCAGGGTGGCGGCAGCAAGGACACTTGGGTGCTCCGTCATTGAGAAAAAACCATGCTCTCCCGCGTCGCCAACACCCTCTACTGGATGACCCGCTACGTCGAGCGGGCCGACAACCTCGCGCGCCTCATCGACGTCAACCGTCAGTTTCTCCTCGATAGCGAGCGTCTCGACAGCGCCCGCCTGCGCGCCTTCTGGCAGCCCATCATCCTCAGCACCGGCGATGAGGAACTGTTCCATTCGCTTTACGAAGAAGCCGGTGGCAACGAGGTGATCCGTTTCCTCACCGACGACCCCCGCAACGTCAACAGCATCACCTCCTGCATCGCGCTCGCCCGCGAAAACGCCCGCGCCATACGCGACCAGCTCGCGGATGAACTGTGGGAGGAACTCAATTCGCTTTACCTCTTCACCCGCTCGCCCGAAGCCGGCCACCTCATCGCCAGTGATCCCGCCCGTTACTACGGCAACATCCGCCGCGCCGCCTTCACCTTCCATGGCACCGCCGCAGCCACCACCCCGCGCGACGAACACTGGGATTTCATGGAACTCGGCCGCCATCTCGAACGTGCCGACAAGACGACCCGCTTCCTTGATATCGCCAGCTACCTGCCCGATGTCGGCGATGCCACCCGCTCGTCCACCCTCCACTGGTCGTCCATCCTGCGCTCCTGCGGCGCGCTCGGGGCCTATCGCGCCGGCGAGCGGGTCATCACCGCCCGCGGCGTGGTGAAACTGCTTGTCTTTTCCGACTCCGTGCCACGTTCGGTGCGCTTCTGCATCGAGCGGGTGGACGTCTGCCTGCACCGCGTCTCGGGCACCCGCCGCGGCGGATGCTCCAACGATGCCGAGCAGGAAGCCGGCCGCCTGCTCGCAGATCTCAGTTATGGCGCGGCCGACGAGGCCTTCGCCGCTGGGCTTCACGATTATCTCGACAACCTGCAAAACCGCTTCAACGCCATCGGCGACGCCATTTTCCGCAGTTATGTGTTGATGCCGGAGGTCATTGAGGTATCTCCGCCCGCGGACCCGCGCTCGATTTCCGCGGCCGCCGCATGGCAGCAACAGCAGCAACAACAGTGAGCACACACCCCGGCACGGTCACGGGTCAGGGGACCAGGCTTGCTGTCCTCCACCGGACCACCTTCCATTATGGTGCGCTCGTGCGCGACAGCGTCAACACCCTGCGCCTCGAGCCCCGCACCTTTCCCTATCAGAAAACCCTCTCCTCCCTCATCCGGGTGCTGCCCGCCACCCGCCTGCGGCGCTTCACCGACCTGTTCCAGAACGTCAATCACCACTTCGAGCTGCCCGAGCCGCATGCGAAGCTCGAAATCGAGAGCCGCATCCGCGTCCACAATCTGCCGCTGGTGATTCCGGCCGCGAGTTACGATGCCGGCCACGAGGGCTACCGCGACATCGAAGTCCGCGAGCGCATCTGGCCGTATCTTCACGAAAGCCCGCGCGTTTCCTGCCCGCCGGAAATCTGGCGACAGGCGCTCGATGTCACGGCCGGTCTCAGTGCCATCCACGCCAAGGCTTCCGCCATCATGGAGTGGATCCACCACGCGTTCCAATACCTCCCGGGGGCCACCAGCGTGAAGGCCCACATCGAGGAATCCTTCGCGCTGCGCAAGGGCGTCTGCCAGGACTTCACCCACGTCATGCTTGGCATGTGCCGTGCCATCGGCATCCCCGCCCGCTACGCCTCCGGATATCTCTACAACGGCCCGCGCGACACGCTCGTCGGTGCCCAGGCCTCCCACGCCTGGTGTGAAGTCTGGCTGCCCGGAGCCGGCTGGATCGGCTATGATCCCACCAACCACACGCTTGCCGACGATCGTTATGTGAAAATCGCCGTCGGCCGCGATTACGAGGACGTCGCTCCCATCGAAGGCACCTACCGCGGCACCGGCCACTGCCATCTTGAGATCAAGGTGGAGGTGGAAAAGCTCTGAGGCCTGCGGCTGTTGTGGAAAACACAGGAGGCGGCCGAAGCCGCCCCCTGTTTCACTAATCATGATGAGCGCCGTGATTTACCAGGCGCTTTGCTTGACATAGATCACATCGAACGGCCGCAGATAGAATGGAGTCTCGTCAAGGCCGTTGAGCGTGTGGTTCATGTTGAGCACGTAGCGCCGGGTGCGGCCCTTCTCGTTGCGGACCACAATCACCTGCTTGGGATTGGCGAACTTCGTGAAGCCGCCGGTCTCCATCACCGCCTCGAGCGCGGTCATCGGACGGTCCAGCGGCACCTTGCCGGGATTCACCACCTCGCCGGAGACATAGACGCCGGCGGCGGCGCTTTCGAGGCCCACGACCACGTTGGGGTTCTGGAGGTGTGGCTGATAGAGCGATGTCAGCTGCGTCTGGAAGCCGGTGATCGTCTTGCCGGCGGCACTCACATCGCCGACGGTCGGCAGGCTCACCCTGCCGTTTGGCTGGATTTTCTGTTTGGTATTCATTTCAGGCGCACCGGAGAACGAGACGCTGATTTCATCTCCGGGGGCGAGCGCACCGGTCGGCCGGGGGGCCGCGGCAGAGGCGGGAATCGGGCTGGCGGAAGCGCCGGTTTCGCAGCTGCTCACGGCGAACAGCGCGAGAACACATGCTGTCGCGCTGGCCAGAAGCATGCCCGCACGAGCGGCGGATGGCATGGGTGAAGTCGATTCATTGGTCGTTTTCATGGTGTTTTATTGGTTTGGGGGAAATCGGCAGGGATGCATGAACCGCATGATCAGTCTTCGTGGGAGAGATAGTCGTTCCAATCGGCGGGCAGTGCAGCGTTTTCAATGCCGCTGGCGATACGTCCCTCCCATGCCGGATTGAATGGGGTGCTGGTGCCGTAAACCATGACGAGGTCATTGTTGCCGATGCTGCGCAGCGCGTGGGCCACGCCGGGGGGGATCACCACCGCGGCATTGTCCGGCCCAGGCATGTCATCACCATATATCGTGAGGCGCATGATGCGGCGCGGCAATCCCGCGCGTTCGTCCACCAGCAACATCTCGCAGATGCCGGTCAGGAAAAACATCACGTCCCATTGCTCAAGCCCGTAGGGCCGGGCGGAGAAGTCCCCGGGATGCTCGATGTAAAGCTTGCGGAGCCAATTGGCGGGCGCACTGCCCTCCGGCACGTGCGGCGGATGGATGTGGAACCCCTTGGCGCTGTCCCGGTGCATCAGCGCGCTGGACCATTGTTGGGGAGCCAGGCCGATGCGGGCCAGCGTGCCTTCGTTGATCCGCGCGAGTTCCGCAAAGTATCCGCGGCCCTTTTGTTGGAACACGCGGCGGGGAATGATCTCGACGCCGGGGATCCACGAATCAGCCAGCGCATCGCGGTGTTGGATGGCTTCCGAGACGGCCACTCCGCCATCCGAGATGCGCACGGCCAGCTCGCCGTGGGTGTAATCGCGGGTTTCAAGGCGCCCGCGCGCGGCAGGCTTGAGGCCGGACCAGAAATCTGGGGTGGATGAGTTCATGATGATTCAGAGGCTTTCGAGGTAATCGCCGTAGGGCGTGCCGGCGTATCTGGCGATGGACTCGCAGAGCTTGTTGCGGTCGATGCGGCCCTGATAGTAGGCGATTTCCTCCGGGCAGGCGATCTTCAATCCCTGGCGCTGCTGGATGACCTGCACGAACTGGGTGGCATCGGCGAGCGTGTCGGGCGTGCCGGTGTCCAGCCAGGTGGTGCCGCGGCCGAGCAGTTCGACGCGCAGCTCTCCGCGTTCAAGATAAAGGCGGTTGAGGTCGGTGATTTCCAGTTCGCCACGGGCGGATGGCTTGAGGCATTTCGCCATTGCGGCCACCTTGCCGTCGTAAAAATAAATGCCGGGCACGGCATAGTTCGATTTGGGTCTGGCGGGTTTTTCCTCCAAGGAAACCACGCGGCCGTCATTATCGAATTCCACCACGCCGTATTGCTCGGGTTGGTTCGTGTGGTAGCCGAAAACGGTCGCGCCATGGATGCGCCGCGAGGCGGCCAGCAGCGAGGAGCCCAGCTCGTGGCCGTAGAACAGATTGTCCCCGAGAACCAGGCAGACGGGTTTGCCGCCGATGAATTCCCCGCCGATCAGGAACGCTTGCGCGAGGCCTTCCGGTTTCGGCTGCGGCGCGTAGGAAATTTCAAGCCCCCACTGCGAGCCATCGCCCAACAGGTTTTCGAATCCCGGCAGGTCGCGCGGGGTGGAAATGACCAGGATGTCACGGATGCCGGCGAGCATCAGCACCGTGAGCGGATAATAGATCATCGGTTTGTCATAAACCGGGATGAGTTGCTTGCTCACCGAGTGGGTCATTGGAAACAAACGGCTGCCGGTGCCGCCGGCGAGGATGATGCCCTTGCGGAGCGCGAGTTCCGATGGCCGGAGCTTGAGATGACTTTGGATGGGATTTTTCATGTTCATTCCAGGTTGCCGAGGCGTTCGCCGCGGTAGCTGCCGTTTTCGATGGCGGATACCCATTGCTCGTGGTCGAGATACCACAGGATGGTGTGCCGCAGCCCGCTGGCGAAGTCCTCACGCGGGCTCCATCCCAGTTCGCGCCCGATGCGCGAGGGGTCGATGGCATATCTCCGGTCGTGGCCGGGGCGGTCTTTGACGAAGGTGATGAGATCGTCCGCAGGGCGGGTCACGCGGTCCGGTGCCAGTTCGCGCGCGGTTTCGATGATCGCGCGGACGACGTCGATGTTCTTCATCTCGCACTTGCCGCCGATGACATAGGTTTGCCCGGGCAAGCCGCGGGCGAGCGCCAGAACGAGGCCGCGGCAGTGGTCCCCGACGTAGAGCCAGTCGCGGATGTTGGTGCCGTCGCCATAGACCGGCAGCGGCTCGCCCTTGAGTGCCTTGCGGATCATCAGCGGCAGCAGTTTTTCCGGGAACTGGTAGGGACCATAGTTGTTGGAGCAATTGGTGGTGACGACCGGCAGCCCGTAGGTGTGATGATATGCGCGGGCCAAGTGGTCGCTGCCGGCCTTCGAGGCGCTGTAGGGGCTGTTGGGCGCGTAGGGCGTTGTCTCGCAGAACGCCGGGTCGTCGGGGCCCAACGAGCCATAAACCTCATCGGTGGACACATGCAGGAAACGCAGTCGCGGATCGTTCATCCGGCCGGTTTCCACCGCGTATTTGCGGAACGCTTCAAGCAGGCGGTAGGTGCCCACGAAGTTGGTCATGATGAATTCCTCGGGATTGTCGATCGAGCGGTCCACATGCGATTCGGCGGCCAGGTGCATCACGGCATCGATGGCATGTTCGCGCAGCAACCGGGCGACGAGTGTGTTGTCGCCGATGTCGCCTTGGACGAAGACGTGGCGCGGGTCGCCATCGAGGTCCGCTAGGCTGGAGCGGTTTCCGGCGTAGGTGAGCTTGTCGAGTGTGACGACGCGGTCGAATGGAATGCCGGCATCCTGTGCTGCCTGCGCTAACAGGTAGTGGACGAGATTCGAGCCGATGAAGCCGGCACCGCCTGTGACGAGTAGGTTCATGGGAAAATGGCGGGGATTTTGAAGTGCGGGGATGTTAAGATGATTGCATGGAAATTTGCATCACGAATTCACGCACCGCCTCCTGCCACGGTCGCGGCAGGATTCCAGTGGTGCGGGTGAATTTTCCGGTTGAAAGCGAGCTGTCGCGAGGTCGCCTTGCCACAAATGCGGCCACCGAGTCCAATGGCACGCCGCGGATGTCACGTGCCAACAGCGGCACGCCACACCCAAGGGCGGTTTCAATGCAGAGTTGGCCCCAATCGCGCCATGCGCAGTGCCCGGAATTGCAAAGATGATAAATCCCTGCGGCCGGGGCGGCGGGTGTGCGGAAAACCAGCGCATCAAGCCAGTCGGCAAGGTCCATCGTGTAGGTCGGATTGCCGCTCTTGTCGGCGGGCAGCGTGACGTCCTCCCTGCCGCGTGCCTGTTGGATGATCCAATCGGGAAACGCCGGACGCCCCGGCCCGAAGAGCCATGAGACGCGCGCGACCAGATTGGCGGGCGAGGCGGCCAGCACCCGGCGCTCGCCTTCCAGCTTGGATGCGCCGTAAACGCTGATGGGGTTCGGGCTGTCTGTTTCCGAATAGGGCGCTCCTTTCATGCCATCGAACACCATGTCGGTGCCGATGTGGGTGACATGCGCACCCTTGGCTGCGCTGATTTCCGCGATGATGCCCGGAGCGGTGCCATTCACGGCGAAGGCTTCTTTTTCATGGGTCTCGCAGCGGTCCACAGCGGTCATGGCTGCGGTGAGAAAGACATGGGTGAAATCCATGCCATCCAGCACGGCGGCGATGGAACCGGGATCGGACAGATTGAGTTGTGAACGGCCCAATGCCGTCACGCGATAGCGCTTGCCGAAGTAGTCCGCGAGGACCGAGCCGAGGCGTCCGCCCGCGCCGATCACCAGGATGCGCGGGTCATGCGGCAGTGAAGAAGCAATCATGGTTCATCCTTTCAGGGCGATTCTGCGCCGCACGACCTTGGCGGCAAAGCGTGGAAAAAACTTCAGCAAGCTCCACTTCATGATCCACTTCGGCGATCCGCTTTCCGCGTATGCCATCTTCATGCAGCGTCCGGCCTTTGCGCGGTCACCCGCCAGCAAATGGCTGTTGGACAGCGCGCTGAGCATTGACATATGGCGCTCATGCAAGGCTCGGGCCAGTTCGGTATCTCCGGGTGGTGCGAGCGATTTCCACTTCGCGTGCATCATTGCGTCTTCTTCGAGCCGCGTGGGATTGGATGTGGGATGGCGCCGGGTCAGCTTGTCGCTGCGGGCCTCTTCGCGATCGAGCAACACGAGCGGTTCGTTGACATAACAAAATTGCGCGAGCAGTGACAGGCGGAAGAGGAGGTCGGTGTCCTGGGAAACGGTGAGCCGGGTGTCGAATCCGCCGAAAGCACGCATCACAGCGGCCTGCACCACCAAGGTCTGCATCATGATTCCGGATGCACGCCCGGCCAGCAGCAATGGCAGGTTTTCCATCACGCCGGCGGCGGCGTGCGGTTTGATTCCCGCGATCGCGAGCGTGGTGGTGGTTCCCTGATAGCCGAACAGGGTGTCCGTGAAGCAGACCTTGCATTGTGGGAAGCGTGCAAGCGCTTGGAATTGCTTTTCGAGCTTTTCCGGCAGCCAAAGATCGTCGGAGTCGTTGAAGGCGATCCATTCACTGGCGGCTGCGGGCAGTGCCAGGTTGAGTGCGGAGCTTTTGCCGCCGTTGGCTTGTTCCAGCAGCACGAGTCGTCCAGGCCAGGCACGGTGTTCGGTGAAGGTTTTGCGGACGGCATCACCGGTGCCATCGGTCGAGCCGTCGTCGATGACCATGATTTCGGAGACTGCAAGCGACTGCCGGATCACGCTTTCGATCACCGGGCCGATGGTGTCGGCACGGTTGTATGCAGGAATGATGACGGAGATGGAAGGCGTGTCGCTCATATCGTTATTCATGGCGGAGTCGTGCGGGCCGGCTTGCCAGCGCGCGTTCTGCCGGGGGTGGGTATTTGCGTGGTGTTCCGGAAAGCTCGCGGCATGCCCGGCATGTATGGATGCGCGTGCGGTAGAAAAGTTCCCACTCCGGGCATCCTTCGTGCGGCCTGTGGCCGCCACGTTCCAGCAAGATGCGCAGTGTGAGCTTCATCCGGTACCAATATTCGCTGGCGAGGAGCTTGGAGACCTGGAGGTGTTTCCAATGATGCCAGAGATAGGCATAAGTCATGCCCATTTGACGCGAGGCTGAAACCCATGACGCATGGGCGAGGCGGCTGGCGTCCGGATGGTGAACCACCTCGGTGTCCCGCACCGGCTGGATGCGCATGCCGAGTTCGATCATTTGCATCCATAACAGTGTGTCTTCCCCGAGCCCGGTGATGCCGGGGCCGAGGTCCACATCGAATCCCGGGATCCGCTCGAACACCTCGCGCCGCATCCCCATGCTGGCACCCACCAGTTCCGGGCTATGCTCGGCGGGATCCGGCCGCTCCGCGAGCCACATGGCGTGGCTGCTGGCCAGCCACGGCCGTCGCAGGTCCGGGGCGAGCCTGACTCTGCCGGCAACGGCGTCGCACCTGTCTTCCAACAACGGCGTGGTCATCCGCTCCAGCCAGTTGGCCGCCGGAACCACATCGTCATCCGTGAAAAGCAGCGCCGTGCCCTCCGCTGTGGAGAGCGCGGTATTGAGCGCACGGCTTTTTCCCGGCCGCGGCTCGCGGATGGCGCGGATGTGCATGGATGGCACTCTGGCATGGGAAATGATGTCCGGTGTCGCATCGGTGGAGCCGTTGTCGGCGATGATCATCTCTACCCTCCATGATTCCGGGACGACGACTTTTTCAAACGCGCGGAGAGTGGCATATAGCTTGTCGGCGCGGTTGCGCGTGGAGATGACAATCGAGCAGTCCATGGTCAGCTGTTGCAGGTGTTGAAAGGCAGCAACAATTCCGCGATGCAGGCCTTGAAGCGTTTGTAGGAATGGGTGTTGAGATAATCCCACCAACCCTGGCGGCAGCGCGCGGTCCAGCCGGGGGTGTCGTGGGTGATTTCAAGCACGGCATCCAGCATTGCCGCCGGGTTTTTCTGCGGAATGATACAGCCCGTGCGGAAGCGCCGAACGCGTTCGGCCATGAGATATCCATTGCTGACAATCACCGGCCTGTGGATGGCGGCGGCCTTGGCAAGAATGCCGCTGCTGTGTGGAAAATCATGGTAGGCCGCGGCGAGCACATCGCACTGCCGCATTAGCCGGGTGAGTGCCGACTCGGTGGGGATGCGTTCGAGATGGCTCCAGATATTCGGGCTTTGCCGGATGGTATTGCGCAGCCATGCCGCTTCGGCTTCGTCGAATGGCCAGAGGACTTCGCCGCCCAAGGCGAAACAGACATGGCGTGCGGCGGGCAGGGTTGCGGCCTTTACGAAGGTGATGAGTCCTTTGGATTTCATCAGGTGGCCGAAAAGCCCGACGATCGGCCGGCCATTGGCGAAGCGCGCAAGGTCCCGCGCGAGAATGTCATCATGCTCCCCTTGCGCTTGCCGGTTGTCAGGCAGGTCGGGCAATGCGATCACAGGTTTTCTGAGTTGATGCATGACCGGGTTCACGATGCCCTCGTCCAGAATGGCGAGGCTGCGGCACAAACCGTGGCCGAAGATTTTTTCCGGATGCGGCACCCTTGATCCTCCGGGCAGCGGCCGGCCCGGCATGCGATAACTCATCGCATGCAGATAAACACCGGTCCATGGAACATCGAGAAAAGGGCGGGCGCAGTGATGCCATTCGAAATCGCGATCGTAAACGCAGGCATGGAAAATGGCATCCAGTCCGCCGATGTTGTCATTAGCGAGCTTGAGGGCCATGCGCTCGATTGCGGTGAAATGGCGGATTGCATGGTCGATGCGGGATATCCTCCCGGGGCGGAGCCATTCAAAGCGCGTGCCGGGAACATTCATTTCCGCATGGACGGTCCGCGTACGGCTGCCATTCGCCGCAGCTCGCATACCGCGGGTTTTCTCCGCCAGGGCCGCCGCGCCGTCCGGATCAGGGCACATGGCGATGACATCGTGCCCGAGTTCCTCCAGCGCGAGGGTGAAATGGTTGAACCATGTGGGATGGTGACCCGACCAGTTCCATTCTGTCAGTGCGATGCGCATTTTTCCGGGAGGCTCACGAGTGTGAATGGCCGTGCGTTTCGATGCCCAGTTTATCCATCCAGAATGTCTTGTCATATCTCGCCCAGGCGTGGCAGCCGAATGGCATGTTTCCGCCGTTGCGCTCGAGGCAGACGGGTGGTGCGACCTCGAAAGCGAAACGCAGGCCATCCTCCAAGGGTGCCACTTTGAACCCTGGATGATAACGTTTCGCCTCGTCGGCCCAGAAGCAGTCGTTCTGCAGTTCGTTGGCTTCGACGTGGTCGAGGCGTTTGAGGATGCCGCGCAGGCCTGAGGCGCGGCCATGCTTGAACCGGCGGGCTGCCGCGGCGCGGACCGGCTTGAGGACTTTTCCCTGCCATTCCAGCCATCTCCAGAAGTGGTCCTCGAAATACTTCGCCGGCCGCAGTCGGTAGCGGTTCCACAGGACTCCCAGCACGGCGGGCACGCGGTAGAGGGCGAAGCCGCCATTGCCGACGCGTTCCACCCGGACCCATGGCGAGTCCGGGCAGTTCAGGAATGGAGCACCGATGAAATCATATCCCTTCCCGCACCAATCCGCGAGCAGATCGCTGAACACAAGGGCGTCGAGATGATACATCAAGACGTATTCGTAATCCGAAAAAAGCTCCCAGAACTCCGGGAGATACAACATCCGGTTGTGATTGGCGGCGCTGCCGAAGTGCCTGCGGTCCAACTCGATGGCGCGGAAGCCCGCGAATTCGTGTTTCATTCCGCGTGGCACCAGCAGGAACTTGTCGTAGTGGTTGAGGTGCTCGCGCAACTGGCGCATGGAGACCTCCTCGTCGGCACCCAGCGCGGGTGTGGGCAATGGGACCATCACGGCCACCCGCTTGGATGGCGGCTTGATGGATGCAGCGCGTTTCGCGGCCCATCGCTGGACGATTCTGCGGATCATGCGGGTGTGGGATTTGACGATGGTGGCTGGAAGTCAGGCCATGTATGATCCTTCTCCGAGACGATGGTATTGTCCGGATCGGGCCATTCGATGGAGAAGAACGGATCGTTCCACCGGATGCCAACTTCGGCGTCCGGACGATAGCAGGTGGAAACCATGTAAAGCATCTCGGTTTCGTCCTCGAGTGTTTTCACCCCCTGGGCGCAGCCTGCGGGAATGAAGATTGCCTGATGGGAATCCGCACGGATTTCAAAGCCGGCCCACCTGAGGAAGCTTGGCGATTCCGGCCGGAGATCGACAACGACATCATAGAGCGCGCCGCGCGTGCAGCGGACGAACTTTGCCTCCGCGTGCGGAGATTTCTGATAGTGCATGCCACGGATGGTTCCCTTGCGGATGCTGAGCGATAAATTCACATCCGGGAAATGCGTGGGCAAACCCTTTTCCTCGAACTCCGTAGCGGACCATGCGCGCGCGAAGAATCCGCGATGGTCCTCCATGCGCTTGAGATCCACCAGCCATGCGCCGTGTATCGATGTTTCCTTGAAGATCATGGCAGTGGGTGGGCTGGTCTTTCCGCAGGGCCGATGCCAATGCCCTCGTAGCGTGGCACCGCATGCCGGGGAATCGCACGGCGTCCATCGATGAACAGCGGTGCATCTTCCATGGCGGCCAGCAGTTGCGGCAGTTTGTCGAATTCCGGCCAGCGGGTGATCAAGAGGACCGCCATGGTTCCGGTGACGGCTTCCTCCAGCGAGTCCGCAAAACGAACCGCGTTTTTGCCGAAATGTTTTTCCGCTTCACGGCGGGCGATCGGATCAAAGGCGCTGACATGCGCGCCACCTTCCAGCAGCCCGTGGATCACCGGCAGTGCAGGTGACTCGCGGATGTCGTCGGTGCCGGGTTTGAAGGCCACACCGAGCACGGCCACGGGCAGGTCCCGAAGGTCCGGAAAGTGTCTGCCGAGCAAATCCAACATGCATTGTGGCTGGGCGTCATTCACCCGGATCACGGAATCGAGCAAATCCATGGCCAGGCCCAGCTTGTGGCCATGGGCGATGAGCGCCTTCACATCCTTTGGGAAGCAACTGCCGCCGAAACCGCAACCGGCTTCAAGATAGGTGGTGAACGAAGGTATGACACGCGAGCCGTTCGGCAGGATCGGACTGAGACGCTTGTCAAGGTGCACTCCGCGCATCACCTCTGTGGCATCCACCTCCGGGACGGCCGCGCACAGCTTGCCGATTTCGTTGGAAAACGAGATCATCGTCGCGAGCAGCGAATTGGCGGTGTATTTGATCATTTCCGCCGTGCGCGGATCGGTGCGCAGGATGTCCACGCCTTCAAACGGCTGATAGATTGATGCGATCACATCGAGCGTCCTCTTGTCGATTCCACCGATGACGATGCGGTCGGGAAGCAGGAAGTCCTGAACCGCCTCGCCCTCGCGCAGGAATTCGGGATTCATGCCGACCCCGAAATCCGCGCCCGCCTTCTTGCCTGATGCTTCTTCCAGCAGCGGCAGCACCACATCGGTGGTTGTTCCGGGCACGACCGTGCTTTTGACCACGACGACGTGATAGGACGTCTTGTCCCTGAGTATTTGACCTATCTGCCAAGCGGCCGCGCGAATGTATTGGAGGTCGATTTCCTCGCCGTCGAATGGCGTTCCGACGGCGACCATTGACAGTTCGGAGCCCATCACTGCTGTGCGCAGGTCGGTGGTGGCGCGGAAATTTCCGCCGCATGCCTTTGCAAGCAGTTCCGCCAGTCCATTCTCATGGATGGGGGGGATCGCCGCGTTGATGCGTTCCACCTTGGAGGCATCCACATCCACGCAGATGACATCGTGGCCTTGCTCAGCAAGGCAGACTCCGGAGACGAGTCCCACATAGCCGGTTCCGACAATCGAGATATTCATCAGGCTTCTTCGGCGGTTTGGTTGGATTGATACCAAAGGAGCGTGCGGCGCAGCCCCTCCTCTATCGGTATCACGGGTTCGAAACCAAGCTCGGCACGCGCCTTGGTGATATCTGGACAGCGGCGCTGTGGATTGTCTGTCAGGTAATCCCTGTCGACGCTTTCCATACGGACGACCCTGCCATCGTAGCCGAACAGTCCGCGTGCTGCGTCCGTGAGCATTTGCGCCAGCGTGAGCATGGAGATTTCCGGTTTCTCGTTGCCGATATTGTAGGCTTCGCCGGCGCGGCCGTGGACGAGGATCTTGTAATATCCGACCACGGCATCGGTGATATAGCAGAACGTGCGGGTGGGCGTGCCGTCCGAGAGCAGCACCAGGTCTTTTCCGGCGAATAGGTCGCGGGCGAAATCCGGGATCACGCGTCGGTCGGTGATTTTCAGTCCGGGTCCGTAGTTGTTGAACGGCCGGGCGCAGGCGACCGGCATGCCATACTGCCGTGCGAAGTTGACGCACAAGGTCTCGCCATATCGCTTTGATTCGTCATAGCACGCGCGCGGGCCGGTGCAGGAGACATTGCCACGGTAGGTTTCCGGCGTGGGAATGTGATCCGGCGTGGGGTCGCCGTAGATCTCGCTGGTGGAGAAAAACAGGAATCCCGAGATGGGATGCCCATTGTCCTGTTGCCGGTGCCAGCGGTCCAACAACAACCGCAGGCCGTTGACATTCGCGTCCATTGTTTCGATGGGATGCATCCGATAGTAGATCGGCGAGGCGATCGAGGCGGCATGGATGATGAAATCGAGGTTCCCGACATATTCGGGCAGCGGCTCGGTGACATCGTGCCGCAGCCGCACCAGTGCGGGGTCGGAATCCAGCGCGGTGAGCCAGCCTGGCACGCCGCGGATGAAATTGTCGCCGGCGATCAGGCTGACCGGCGGTTTTTCCGGATGCGAGCGGTTCCAGTGCAGGACCGACTGCACGAGGTAATAGCCGAGGAAGCCGGCGGCGCCGCTGATGAAGAGCGTCCTGCCGCTCATGGCGGCGAATTCGGAATCCAGCCGGCTTGCGATGTCGTCGAGATCGTGCCGGACGACATCGTCCGCGGTGAGTGGTGTGGCGGTTTTCATGCGCTCGGTGGAATGGGGGTGCTGCCGTAGAAATGAAGGTCCTGGGCCGCGCGAAGCCGATCGATGAGGCGGCCGGCGGGGATTTCCACATCATCATGGGTCATGACCTGATCCTTGGTGATGTCCCGCTTGAGCTTGCAGCCCTCGGCCAATCCGATGGGCAGCAGTTTGCCGCGGTGAGTGGCATCGGCGTTTTCGCACAGCCCGTAGGTCATGTATCCGCCCAGCCCGTCGAGCGTCTCGCCGGCCATCAGGTCGCGTTTTGCGGCGGCGACGACATCGACCCTTGAGCCATATTCAGGCGTTATCACCTTGTCCCTGAAAAGCGCGACGCGCGCCGCGGACAACGGTACCTCGAAGATGGTGAGGTGATAGGGAACGTAGAAGCTGTAGAGCGGCCCTTTGCCGAGTTTCCCATAATCCAGATAGATCCGCTGCCGTTCGTCGCGTGTTGCGGCGAAAACGAAAACGCCCGGGCTTGGCACCGTGCCGATTGCATATTCGACGATGCCGCCACAGGCCATGAGTTCATCCACGTCGAAGCGGTCCACCAGCTCATCCACGTGGCCCTTGTGTTCATGGCCGGTCATGCCGCGCCGTGCGACGCACATGCCGGTGGCGTTGGCGACGATGGCCTGCTCGAAGGAGATCTTGGTGCCGTCCGCAAAACTGGTGACCATGTGGGCTGTCTGGCCCCATTGCTTGGCGAAACCGGCCTGGGTGTCCGGGTTGCGGTAGCGATCTTGCATGCCCTTGATATTGCCGCAGACCAATGGAATCAGGCCGATGCTTTTGACGAAGCGCAGCAGGTTGACCTGCACTCCCGGTTGGTCGCCATCGCATCCGGTCACTATGACTCCCGCTTCCTTGGCACGTTCATGGAGGATTGGGCCGACGGTGCCGTCGAGTTCGGCGTTCATCAGAACGAGATCCTTGCGGTTCGCAATGGCCTCGCAGGCGAAACGCGCGCCGAATTCAACCGCGCCCGTGGCATCGATGAGCACATCGATCTGCCCGGATCGGCAAAGCAGCAAGGGATCTGCGGTGACCGCGCAGCGGCCGGCGGCGATCACCCGTTCTTGCGCGGCGAGATCCTCCACGATTTCGGCATCCATCATGCCCGCCAGATGGCAGGCTTGCAGCGCCTGTTCGGGATTGCGGCTATAGATCGCAGCGAGCCGCATGCCCGGCAGGTGATGCGCTAGCTGGTTGACGATGCCACGTCCCATGAAGCCCGCGCCTGCCATGCCGACGCGTATGGGGTTTCCTGCGGCTGCGCGGGCCTTCAATGCGTTATCGATAATGATCATGAAGGTTGGGGTTTCACAGGTTTCCGTTTTCCTGCCACAATGCCCATGGCGCTTTGCCCGTGGCCCAGTGGGCTTCCAGCACCATTCTGTCGCGCAGGGTGTCCATGCTCTGCCAGAAGCCGGTATGCTTGTATGCACAGAGCTTTCCATCTGCTGCCATGCGTTTCAAAGGCACCTGTTCCCAAGTGGTCAGGTCGTTCTCGATGTAGTCGAACACGCCGGGCTCCAACACGAAGAAGCCGCCATTGATCCATGCGCCGTCGCCGTCCGGCTTTTCATGGAACTGGGACACCTCGGCCTCGTCCGCGCCCAGCTTGAACGCACCGAAGCGGCCCGGCGGCTGCACCGCCGTCATGGTGCACAGCGCGTTGTGCTCCTGATGGAACGCGATGCAGGCGGGAATCTCCACATCGCCCACGCCGTCGCCGTAGGTCATGCAGAACGTTTCGTCACCCACGTATTCGCGCACGCGCTTGAGACGGCCGCCCGTCATGCTCTTCTCGCCGGTATCCACCAGGGTGACCGTCCACGGCTCGACGTGGTTGCTGAGGTATTCGACGCGGTTTTTCCTGAAATCGAAACAGACATCGGAGCGGCCGAGAAAGTAGTTGGCGAAGTATTCCTTGATGAGATGGCCCTTGTAGCCGAGGCAGACGACGAAGTCATTGATGCCGTAGTGGCTGTATATCCCCATGATGTGCCAAAGGATCGGTCTGTGCCCGATCTCGATCATGGGCTTGGGTCTGATGGCGCTTTCCTCGCTGATTCGGGTGCCGTGGCCGCCTGCCAGAATAACTGCTTTCATGGGGGGGAGCGTGGTTATTGAGTGATTGGGTCTTATGCTCATCCCGCGGGGGCGGAATGGTCCGGTATTCACAATGGCAACCGGGGCAAGCTTCTATAATTCAAAAATCCGGGTGATTGGAAGCGGGTGGTTTGTTAGAAAGGACGCGTGGTGTATAAGGTTATCTCAGGTGCCACGGTATTTGATCAACCTGGCGGGGATTCCTCCGGCGATCGCGTTGGGCGGAACGTCGCGAGTGACTACGGCACCCGCCGCGATCACGGCTCCCTCGCCGATCGTCACATTCTGCAGCACGGTGACATTGCGTCCCAGCCATGCGCCGTCTCCGATGACGATGTCGCCAGCGCTGGCAAGCGCTTGCAGCATGACCGGAGCGCCGGGCTCGATGCCATGATCATAGCAATAAAGCGCGCAGCCGGGGGCGATCTCGACTTTTTCACCGATGTGAATGCGTCTGATATGCGCATGGATATGGCATCCGGGTTGGATGTGGGTGTGCGCGCCGATGCGAACCGAGCCGTTGAGACCGGTCTCAATGAAGGTGTTGCCGTAGATGTGGACCTTGTCCCCAAGGAATACCGGGCCTCCTTTTTGTGTCGTGTAAACCATGGTGCGCGATCCCAGATAGACGTTTTTCCCGAGCCGTAGATCCGGGTGCGGCACATGCGCGCCAGGAGCGATGAATCCCTCCGGCCGGAGGTCGGCGAGATACGCCGTCGCGTGATACGGGGGGAGGTGCGAGCATGCCAGCCATGCGGCGATCCTGCCCATGGTGGTGGTGCCGGCGCGACTGAGGCAGAATCGTCTCAGCCGGTTCTGAATCCGCCAATGGATCGATGGCTTGTGGGTATCCATCTTGGTCGATGTTGCGTTTTTGATTCTAGCGCTGGCCACGCGGCAGGTGATCGAAATGTGCCAGGGCATCGTTCATTCACCTGAGGCAAGCACGCCAACCATCCGAGCGAACAGCCTGCCACCTGCATTCAATGAACGCGGGAGGTAAACCTTGACGAGTTCAGCACTGGTGCCTAGCGGCTCGATCAAAGTGACGACCCCATCGGTGGTGGCGGCATCAGCCCAGCCGCCCCCCAGTCCTGTGTTCCATTCGATACGGATTTCCAGATCCGGGTGGGTTGTGGCGCGGGCCGTCCGGCGGTGAGTGAAGACGAGGTATTCCGATGATGTTGTGTCTTGATCGGGATCGGCGGTTTCCAGGGCGGCGGCGGGCAGTAGTGCGGAATCGACTCCGGATGCTGGATTTCCTCCAATGATGTATTCGATGAGGTTGCTGATACCATCGGAATCGAAGTCGTCTCCAGGGCCACCAGTGATTTCGGATTCCTCAAGCCAGCTCACAAAGTCATCCTTGGCGAGACTCAGCACGTTGATTTGCAAGGTCGCTTCGACGAAGAGCGTGCCGCCATCGGTGACGCGGATGGTGAATTCGTTGAGCCCCACATCGCTGTTGGATGGGGTGCCGCCGAGTGTGCCGTCGGTGGCGACGGTCAGCCAATCGGGGCCGCTTTCCTTGGTGAATGTGAGCGTGTCGCCGCTGTCGGGATCGGTGGCGCTGCCAGCGAGCGTGCCGGCGTAGGGCGCGTCCTGGGTGGCGTCATTGGCGACGATCGGGTCGCTGGCGAAATCAGGCGCGTTGTTGCCAGTGACAACCGGGTTGATTCTTACATGGTCGATCATCATATCGGCATTTTTGGCATAGCCGGTATCGGCCGAGGCGTCCCTGAATGTGAGTGTGGTGGTGGTATCGCTGGCTTGGAACACGATGTTCCGAGTTTCCCAGAATGACACCGCCGGGCCAGCCGAGGTAATGGTCTCCTGCCATGGGGAGCCGACCACACCATTCAGTGAAATCTCCAATTTCTGGACTCGCCCGGTTTCCCCGGTGATTCCTTGATCGAATTGCAATTCATAGGTTTGCCCGACTTGCGTTTCGAATGTCTGGGAGATACTGGTGCTGAAATTGTTGCTTCCGCCATTGAACAAGAGCATGCGGTCTCCATTGGTGGGATTGTAGGTGGCGAAAGCGTTCGAGTTGGTCGTGTAGCCGAATGACGGGTCATTGATGTCATTGATGAGGGTCCAGCCGTCCAGGCTTCCGAAGTTCGCGGGCAGACCGATTTCGAAACTTCCGTTCGCCAGCAGGCCACCGGTTCTGGCCAATACCGTGATGGATACGGTGGCCGTGTTTGATTCCAGCAGCCCATCATTGGCCCGGTAGGTGAAGGAGTCGGATCCGCTGTGGTTCGGGTCCGGCGTGTAGGTGAAGCCGCCATCCGGATGGAGGGTCACCATTCCCTCGGCCGGGCCGGTGACCAATGTCGCTGTCAGCGGGCTTCCATTGGGATCGGAATCGTTTTGGAGCACTCCGTCACCGGAGCTTGCTGACAATGCAAGGCCTGCTTCCGCTAGATATGTGTCATTCACTGCGAGCGGCGGCGAATTGGTGGCGTAAACCGCAGTCAATGTCTGGTTACCCGCGATGGTGACGAGAGTGGTGGCCTCATCGTCGAAGTCGGTGCCGTTGAGCAGCCATTTGTCGAAAATGGAGCCGCCAACGGATGGCGGTGCGCTGAGGGTGACGGTTTCACCATCAAAGTATGAGCGTGTGAAATTGGTGAGCCCGTCGCCGTCGTTGTTCGCGTCGGGCGGGTTGAGACTGATGGTCAGGCCGGTGAGCGGGGCGGATTCCACCGTGAGCGTGCGTGAGGTGCCGGGGTTCACGCGGACATTGTCGAGCAAAAGGTCCGCATTGATGGCATTGCCGGTACTGGCGGAGAGGTCGGTGAAGGTGATGGTGGTTTGCTCCGCATTGGCGATGAAGACATATGTCCTGGCCTGCCAGAATGACACAGAGCTTCCCGCCGCAGTGATGGTTTCCTGCCACGACGGGTTGTTGGATCCGCTGGCGATGGAAATCCCCATCTTCTGTTGCTTTCCGGCAATGCCGGTGATGCCGAGATCAAGGTTGATGAGATAGGCTTGCCCAATAACGGTGGGGAATGTCTGGGAAATGGCGTCATCATACACATTGTCACCGCCATTGAATACTGCGAGACGGTTGCCTTCGATTGGCGTGTAGGTGGCGGGGCCGGAGAACGTGGCTTGGCCGAAAGGGTCGCCGTTCAGAATGTTCCAATCATTTAGCGATCCATTGAAGGTGGGGGCACCGGCTTCGAAGCTGCCGTTTGCGATCAGGCCACCGGTCCTCGGGATCACGGTGAGCGTGACCGTCGCCGCGGAAGGCGAGTCGGCGAGGCCGTCGTTGGCGAAATAAGTGAAGGTGTCCTGCCCCACATATCCTGCGTGCGGCTCGTAGGAAAATCCACCGTCCGGATTGAGCGTGAGCTTTCCATTGGATGCCGTGGTTGCCGAGACCGCGAGCAGGGGTGATCCTTCCGGGTCGGAGTCATTGGCCAGCACGCCGCCTGCCGCATCCACGATGAGAATGGAGCCGCTTTCGGCGACATAGGAGTCATCGGCGGCTGCCGGTTCCTGGTTCTCTGAATAAACCGCCACGATTTCCTCATCATGAGTAAAATCGATCGTGGCGGTGGTCTGTTGGGTGAAATCCTGTCCGTTGCGCTGCCATTTTGTGAAAACCTGATTTTCGGTGTAATCCGGTGCCTTGAGTGTGATGATCGAACCTTTGGCATAGGTGCGCATGAAGCTCGTCGCTCCGGCATCGGATTCGGCGACATCCGGCGGGTAGACTTGCACGACCACGCCGGATGGAATATTCGAATCAATCTCAAGCGTGCTGACCGGGCTTTCGGTGGCTCTGATGTCATCTAGCAGCAGGTCGCTGGCGTTTGTCATGGCGGGGTCGAGTTCGCCGGACAGGTCTGTGAACGTGAGTAGCGTTTCCGTGCTGTCGGCCACAAAGGTATAGGTTTTGGTTTGCCAGCGGGTGATGGTGCCGGTGGCGTCGATGTCCTCCTGCCATGAGCGGTCCAAGGTGTTTCCTAGGACTGAGACGCCCATCCGCTGGCGGTTGCCCTGGGTGCCCGTGATTCCAAGATCATAGGCCAGCAGGTATATGGATCCCGGAGTGGTTGCCAAGGGGAGTGTGGCACTGATGGCTCCGGTGTGAGCATGATTGCCTTGGTTGAAGACGGCGATTCGGTTTCCATCGCTGGCCAGATAAGATGGTGCATTCGAGAGCAGGCCGGTGATGTTTCCGGATATGGACCAGCCATTCAGTGCGGTCCCCTGGTTGTCCGAGAGGATGTTGCCGAATTCAAAACTGCCGTTGATCACCAGCGAGCTTCCCCCTGCGTCCAGGGGATTCACGACATCGATCCGCAGGTCATCGAGCAACAGGTCAATGGAAGCGGTCATGTCGGACACATCCTGCAACAAGAGTGTCACCGGTCCCGCGTCGGCCACGAAATCGAGGGAAATGCTGCGCCATTGCGGTCTTGAGCCGGTGGTCAGGCCAACCATTTCCGTGTGGGACAGAAGCGAGGATTCTCCATTCACCGTGATCTGGAGTTTCTGTGTGCCGGCTACGCTTCCCGTGGCACCCACATCCAGGTTCAACCGGTAGCGACGGCCTTGTTCCGTGTTCAGCAGCTGGCTGAGCGTGCCATTGGGCGTGTTGTTGCTGGCATTAAAAACCACCATTCGGTTGCCTGATGTCGCAGCTGCGAAGGAATAGCCGGCGTTGGTGATGACGTTGGTATTGCCGGTGATCGACCATGCCGTCCCTCCGGATTCAAAGCTGCCCTCGATGACAGGCACGGCGGCGAAATCACGGTTCGCTCCGGGTTCCGTGGTCAGCTGTGCTGGTGTGAGGTCGCGCACGCCGTCCACCGTGAGGGTATAAACCATGCCCGGCGAGAGTGCGCTGGTGCCCAATGTGATACGGCGCTTGCCCACTGGATCGAGGGAGGCCGTTTTCACGGTGATCCCACCGTCGATGGAAAAATTGGATGGATGTGCGGCGGAGTCATCCACCGGTTTGCTGAAGCTGACCGAAACCGAATTCAAGCTGTTGCGCGCTTCGACGCGAAGGATGGCCGGTGGATCTTCCGTGCCTGCGGGCGTGATCACGGCAGTGATCGCGGAATGCCAGACGGAGGCCATTTTTGAGTATCCGATGGAATTGGGGTGCAATCCGTCTAGCAGGTCCGTGGACAACAGTGCGGCCTGCATATCCACGAGTTCGACGTTCCTGTCATGTGCCTGTTGCTCATTGATCAACGCGGGCAACATGGAGGCAAATTCCGCCTGCTTGGTTTGGAGTGAAGGCACATCCGTCCGCAGGATCAGGTTCGCAACCAGGATTTTCGCGTATGGGCGGCCGGTTGCCAGTTCCTCGATGAGTTTCCTCATCCGGGCGATCACGTCTGTGGGAGCGGCACCAGCAGCGAAGTCGTTGGTGCCCAGATGGACGAGTATGACATCAGGGTCGTCCACGGACTTAAGCCAGAGTGGCAGGTTGGCGCGCACGGCCTCGATCTGGATGCCCGGAACGGCCTGATGGTCGGTGTCCGCCAAGCCGGGATTGCTCGAATCCTGGAACGTGCCGATGTAATCGACGTTGAATCCATCCGCGACGAGCCGGTTGTGCAGGTCGTTGCGATAGCTTCCGTCGTTGGGCATATCATTGTAAGATCCCTCGGTGATGGAATCGCCCAGAGGCATGATCCTGACGGGTGCCGTGGCGTCGGAACGTCCGGCGAAAAGGGCGAAAAGAACAGCGGCCGCAGCGCAGAGTGCCGGGGTTTTCATGGGATAGGGAGGATGGGGGTGGTGGGGGCTTGGGGGGGAATTACAAATACATTTTTTTACATATGAAAAACAGCGGTCAAGATTTTTTTTATATTTGGAATGGTGGGATATTATGTAAACAAGTGATATCAGGCAGTGAAAAAGAATTCAATAACACGGGATGGAAGATAGCATGAGGTTCAGGCCTGCCGCCAGTAGTGGGGAACCAGCACGAAATTGCGCCAGTATTCGCTGTGGCAGACTTTGCCAGTACCATAGAAATCTCCATCGGTTGTATCGAGGTATGCCGCATCGAAGACCAGATCCTGCATTTCGGATCCGGACTCAAGATAGACATCGGTGCGATACCGGCCTCCGGCCAGCGGCCATGCCGGCACGATGAAATCAACATGGCCCTCACCGTGTATTTGCAGCTCCTGGCGTGACGAAAGCGCGGTGGAAAGGCCAAAATAGCATTCCAATTCCTTGTAGAAGGTCACACACAAGATGCACTTGCCCAGTGTTGCACCACCGTTCACCTCGTAGCATACCCGTAGACGGACTTCGCTTCCCGAGGCCGCCTCAGGCAAAGGCTTTCCAGAGGCGTCCAACATTTCAAGGCGGGTGATCCTCGCGACGCCTTTTCCCGCTCGATCAGTGCGTGCGGCCAGATCCGTGGTGGCGAGCTGGCTGCCCGTGGAGAGATATTCCGCGACGATCTGCTTGGTCCTGCCCTCCTTGATGAGGCGCCCCTGATCCATCAGCAGGCATCGCGTGCAGAGGTTCTGCACGGCGGGCATCTGATGGCTCACCAGGATCACGGTGCGGCCCTGTTTGGTGGAAGCATCCTCCATCTTGCCAAGGCACTTCTTTTGGAACTCCGCATCGCCCACCGCAAGCACCTCATCCACGATGAGGATTTCCGGCTCCAGATGGGCCGCCACCGCGAAGGCCAGTCGGACATACATGCCGCTGCTGTAGCGTTTCACCGGGGTGTCGAGGAACTTGTCGATTTCCGCGAAGGCGACGATTTCGTCGAAGCGGCGTTTGATTTCCACGCGGGTCATGCCGAGGATGGAACCGTTGAGGAAAATGTTCTCGCGGCCGGTGAGCTCGGGGTGGAAACCGGTCCCCACCTCCAGCAGGCTCGCCACCCTGCCGCGCAGGCGGATGCGACCGGTTGTCGGCTCGGTGATGCGGCTCAGCAACTTGAGCAGCGTGGACTTGCCGGCACCGTTGCGACCGATCACCCCCAGCATCTCGCCTTGCCTGACCTGCAGGTTGAGGTCGCGCAGTGCCCAGAACTCGACGGTTTTCCTGCGGTCATCGCGTGTTTGCCGCCGCATCAATCCGAGCGGTGCCCGGACGATTCTTTCCAGCGCGTGGCGTAGACCGTCGCCTTTCTCGAGGTTGCGCCCGATCAAGTAGCGTTTCGAGAGGTTCTCGACCGATATGATGGAATCATTCATGAGTGGGGTGTATGTCGGTGGATTGTGGCGGCTGGCTCAGATCACGTCAGCGAAGGTTTTTTCCGTTTTGCGGAAATACCAGATGCCGGAGGCGATGACGCCCGCGACGATCAGCACGGAGATGCCAAGACCGGGCCAGTAGATGTTCCGTTCGCCCAGGATCGACCAGCGGAAGCCATCGATCACCCCCACCATGGGATTGAGCGAATAAAGCAAGCGCCATTTTTCCGGGACCACATTGCTGCTGAATCCGACCGGCGAGATATAAAGCCCGAACTGAACCACGAACGGGACGATGAAGCGGAAATCGCGATACCGGACCATCAGGGCAGAGATCCAAAGGCCGGCACCGAACGCCGTGGCGAAGGCGAGAAAAACAAAGAACGGCAGAAGGAACACCGCGCTTCCCGGAACGTGGCCATACCAGACCATCAGGATAGCCATCAGCACGAATGATATCATGAAATCGACTAAACTCGTGATCACGCTGCTGAAAGGCACCACCAGCCGGGGGAAATACACCTTTGATATCATGCCGGAGTTAGAGACCAGGCTGTTGCCGCTCTCAGAGAACGCGGTGGCGAAAAATTGCCACGGCAGCATGCCGCAGAACACGAGGATCGGGTATGGAATGCCGCCTGAGTCCATTTTCGCCAAGCGCCCGAACACGATCGTCAGCACCACCATGGTGAGAACCGGCCTGATGACCGCCCAGGTCACGCCGATGACCGTCTGTTTGTAGCGGACGAGGATGTCGCGCCAGGCGAGGAAGTAGAACAGCTCGCGATAGCGCCACAGGTCCCGCCAATATTGGCGGCCGCTGTGTCCGGCCTCGATGGTGATTTCGTTCATTTTCATATGGGCAGTGGGTCCTACTCTCCTTTACGGAAAAATATGAACCTGGTGTGATTCATCGCGATGCCATCACGATCAGCTTCTCGCACAGCACCTCGTTCGCGAGACCCAGGGACCATCGAGAGATCTTGTGGAGCCTGCGGTGCGGCATGCCGAGGTGGCGGATGATCGGCAGCCCTGCCTGTTCCAGCCAGTTGCTGACGAGTGAGCGGGTGGTCCGGTGAACGACGGCTCCGTTGGCTGCCGCCAGGCATCCCAGGCATCTGCGGCCGGTCTTGGACATGCGCTGTCGCAGGGTGCCGAGGTAATTCCAGTTTGATACGCTGACCAGCATCGAACCGTCATCGGCCAGGTGACGCCGGAAGCGTTTCAGGAGGCCCACCGGCGCGGGTGCAAGCTGGAGGATGTCCGGCAGCAGAATGCAATCGAACTTGCTTCCATTGAGATGCTCGCAGGCAAGATCCAGATCCGCAGGCAAAATTCTCACACCCTTTGCTTCACCGGTGGCAGAGATCACCGAATCGAGAGGGATCGCCGTGACCTGATGGCCGCAGGCGGCCAGCGCGGCCTCGGTTGCGGCATGGCCGCAGCCCACCGACAGGATGCGGCGCGCGGTTATGGGAACGGCTGCGAGGATATCGTCGCGGATGGTCTCGTAATACCACTTGTTCCATCGGTCGCCATCGTGCAGCAGCGGGCTTTTGAGCAGCGGTCCCATCGGTGAGCCGCCTCCCAGGCTGGCATAGGACATCAGGCGTGCGATCTCGTGGCGTGCAGCTTCTTCTTCGAGTCCCAGTGTCTGCCAGTAGGCATCGGGCAGATGGTGGAGGCAGAACTCGTCGAAACGGGAAATGCACACCGTCTTGGTCATGCCGCAGCAGGTGTAGGGGTCGGTAGCCGCCGTCTCGGGCATGCCATAGCTCCGTTTCTCCGGCGGCAGCAGGTATCCTCCGGAATCGATGGCCCGGTGCAGCTGGGCGCGTGTCATGATATAACATGCGGCGTGCTCGTTGGTATGGCGCGCGAAAACCCAATCGCCATGCCGCCGCACCGAGTGCGCGTCCCAGTGGTAGTGTGAATGCATGCCGGAGAAGTATTTTCTACCGCAGGGTCCGATTTCATAGCGCATGAAACCGGCGATTTGCTCGCGGGGAAGCACGCGGGATACCTGCAGGAACGCGTCGATTTGCGATTCCTTCAGCAATGTGTCGTCCTCGCTGTAGATATACAGGTCGTGATCGTTTCGTTGCCCGGCGAACAGCTGCTTGTGCGCGAATGGCAGCGACCAGGGGTCGTTTGAAGGGAGCCCCACGTGGACCTCAACGTCGTCTCCCAGGTCTTTGGGGACATTGGAATGCACCACGAGCTTCACATCATACCGCCGCATCGCACGGTATTCCGCCAGCAATTGGTCGAGGAAGCGGCGGTTTCTCATTCCGTGGTTCGCGATAGCGACCAGCACGCGTGGCAAGGGCCGGTGGACGGCAGGAGTAAGGATATCATTCATGGGAGTGCGGAATCATGGGTTTGAGATAGCCACGGGAAATGATCCTGCGGACTGTGCCGAACGTGGAACGGATCTTGTGGGCGAGCGGAATTCGCAGCCATTGCCGGAACATTCCGTATCCGGAGTGACGAGGTGTGGGCAGGCCGAGCAGGCGCATGCACATCAACCTGCCCCAGACCGCTCCTTTCTTGTTGAGCAGGTTGCGCTGGGACCCGACGACGCGTTCCACCGAGGATGGAACCAGGGCGAGATAACCGTCAGACATGGCTCCTTGGATCAAGCGCCGCCCGGCTTCGCTGCGTACCACGACGAGTGAAGAGCCTTGCTCGCCGGCGCGGACCTCGCGGTACCATGGATCGCCACATGATATGTCCGCATGCTCGCCGCAGCCATCCGGCCAGATGTGTGTGGACCATGGGCGATATGCCTGCACGAAGTTCCAGGATTCGGCATAAGTCATTTCCAATGCGGGTTCGTTTTCGCCCTTGAGCCATGCGGTGAACATGCCCGGCCAGCCTCGCCCGCGATAGCGCACTCGATCGACTTGCACCGGATCCAGCCCCTTGGCTCGCAACAGCTCGATGGTGCCGCGGGTGGCTGGCGATCCGGCGCAGAAAAACGAGAGGGTGATGCCGAGCTTGCGGTCGAGCTCCGGACGCAGTGCGCGGGCCTTGCGGGCGGCGGCGATTTCCGACGGCTGGCCGATGAGCACACACGGGCCGGGCGCATTCTCGATCTCGTGCAGATTTTCGCATACCGTGGCCGGTGCGTAGCGTGATCCCGTGGCGGCGAGCAGCTCAGGGTAGGAGCGGCTCATCACCGTGCGGTTGTGCAGCGGGTTTCCGGGATCCGAAGACACCTGCAGAACCCCGTGCATGCCCGCCCGCTCCAAGGCGTATCGGGCCAATGCCGTCAGGACGCCACCGGAAGATCCATTGAAGCGGGTATCGGGATCGGTGGCGTGTCCTTCCCATACCTCCATCACCGGTCCCACGCCTGCCGCGATGCCACCGAGCCGGTCCGCGTTTCGCATTCCGTCATCATGGCGTGTTTCCAGTCCCGGGCAAACCTTCAGGGCATCGCGCAGCCCGGCATCGTCGCATGCCCCCGTTTTGACAGGGCGGAATCCATGGTCGGGATCCTCAACCATACGCAAGGCGCCATGTGAGGCGTAGGCACATGCACCGCAGCCGAGGCAAAGGCGCCAGGCCATCATGTCATCGATATTTTTCACCTTCATGACTTTACTGATGTGGCCCGCTTGCGGCTTGTTCTGCCAGCCCGGCGAAGATTCCATCGAGCCGCACCCGTGCTTCGTCCGCCCGGGCCATCAAAATTCCACGGATCTCCTCCCTTCGGCGGAACAATTCCAGTGTCCTGCGGACCGCCTGCGCTGTTTCCGACTTCCTTGCCTCCACCACCCATTCCTCCATGCCGACGGATTCGAACACGCCATGGAACTTCATGCTGTAGGCCATGCCGACACATGGAATCCCCTGCGAGAGCGCTGCGATGCAGGAATGCATTCTGGAGCCGATGAAGAATCCGCACATGCCAATTACGCCCTTGACTTCGTGCGGACCGAACTCGCCGGTCACGATGCGGATGCGGCCTGCGGGCAATGCCGCGCGTAGTGCCTCAGAGGCTTCGAGATCGCTCTCGACATCGCCCTTGCCGGCATATGTGTGGGGGATCAGCCAGATCTCGCCACTCTGTTCCTTCAGCAACGCAAGCAGCAGCTGTGTCAGATACGCGGGATAATCCAACTTGAGGCCGAACATGTTGTCCCGCGAATAACCACCATGGAACATCAGTCCGTTCACATTGACCCCGATGGAAGGGCTGCATGAAATGCCGCGGGCGGGCGGATCGAGGGGGATCCCGGCTGGCAGTGTGGCACTCAGGGAAAATGCCATGTCAGGACTCAACAGGACCCGCCGCTTCGGCCCGGCCAGCTCCGCGGCGATGCCATGGCTTGTTTTGTCCCTTGCCATGATGATTGCCGAGCGCTTCAGCAAAAAGCGCGCCATGCATCTGGCGAGCGGGCTTTTGAAAGGACCATAGGTCTGCGGAAGCTGGATCAAAGTGCCCTTCACCAGCAGGGCCGACCATGCGGCGAGACAACCGATGGCGAAGCGTTTAAAGCCATAGATATCGCTGAAACTGTCGCCGCCCCGGACATCGGCCGTCATGTCGCAGCTTTCGATTGCGGCGATGAATGGTGTCGCCCTGGAAATGGATGCGCGCAATGCGGGCAGCGGCATGCAGCGGTAAAGCATCGCCATCGCGGTGATCCACAGCAGGTGATCGCATGGGCGCGATTTCGGGGACATCCGGAAATTCACCACTGGAACCGTCACAACGCCCGCAGTAGTGCGGAAGAGAAGGTTTTCCCTGCGATCGTGTCCCGCCAGCAGAATCACCTTTGTCCCGTGCACGGAGTTCGTGCAGAGGTTGACCACCGAGGCAGCCAATGCCTGTACGCCTTGGTTGCGCGAGCTGGCCGGGATGCCCAGCAGGCCGAGGCGGATGGGGGGCGGGTGTTGTCCGGCTGGTGTCATGGTGGGCAGAAAGTTCGCTGTTCGCAGATGGGGTGGATGGTCCGAAATCCGGCGGCACCGCAGCCTGCCGCATGCGCCTCCCCGCAGTCTTCCAGGGCAGGGGCCTCCTCGTTTCCGTCATCCTCTTGCGTTGAGTGGAATTTCAGGGAGGTGACCGCGGCAAGGCACAGGAAAAAGAAAATATATGACTGGTCGAAATAAGAGACCGACAGCGCGGTGGCGGTGTGCGCGAACAATGCCGATCCGATGCACCATGTGATGAACCTCTCCCGCCCGGCGGCCGGCGGGAGCGAGGAAAGAATGGCACCGATGTGGCGGAAACCGGTGACAATCATAGCGAGGAAGAGAACCACCACGAGGATCCCGCCCCACACGCCCATTTGCAGGTAGTAGTTGGTGATATCACAGTGATCCGGGCTCCAAGTGACGCCGGTCGGCATCCAGTGGCGGGTGAAATTGGTGCCTGCCAGCCACCATTCGTCGAAATGTGCGATCGCGGATTCGATCAACTGGGCACGGTGCCAGCCGGTGCTGCTGCCCGTGAGGTCGATCGCGGCGATGACGTAATATGCCGGCCGGTTCATCAGCAGCTCGAGCAGCAGGTAGCCGGCCACGCATCCCCATCTGACGAGCGCGGTCCATTCGCGGCGGAACCAGAGGAAAAGCGTGCCACCTGCGAAAATCAGACTCATCAGCGGGCCGCTCGAATTGCTGGCACCCACCATCAGCAGACACGACGCCATACCCACCATCGAGGTGAGCCGGTGTTCATTCCATAACGACAGCATGAGAGGAAATGTCGCGGCTCCCACGCTGCCGGCGAGGATGGCGTGGGCGAACGGCCCCGCCGCGCGGAATTTTCCCTCCCGCTCCAGGATCACCGCGCCAAAAACCGAGAACAGATTGCGGCCGGTGATGTGTTCCGAGACCATTTCCAGGGCGATCGGTGCCAGTAGCCATGCCATCAGTTTGAAAATGCCCGTCAATTCGTCGTGGTTGGCGCAGAACACGCGTATCAGGAAATAGATGCCTCCGATGTTGAAAGCCTGGCCGAAGTTGAACACCCATGGTGCCCTGCCGCCGGGGTGGAGCGCGCTGCTAGCCACCATGCAGGCCATCCAGGCGATCACCAGTTTGTCCATGCCGTCGAATCCGCCGGCGATTCCCTCGCGTCGCACGATGACGCGCAGGAAGCCCACCGCCACCAGGATGCGGATCACCGTGAGGGTGATCGGGCCGATGTCGATGCGTTGTGTCACTGTCATGTAGCAACAACCCACCAGCAGTGGCAGCAAGGCCATGTTGCGTGGCAGAATGAGCAGTGCCGCCGCGTTGACCGCGAGGAATATGAAAGTCAGCAGGGTCATGCGGCGGCAATGCGGGGGGTGGGGGGATTCAAGCTGGCTGCAGGCTGAGCCGGCGATGGGCGTGTTCGTATGGCGGCCCGCTTGGGGGCAGGGGCCGCGGTATGTCACTTGTCCTCGCCAAAGCCCGTCGGAGTGGCTGGCTTGCTGGTCGGAGGTGGCTGTTTGCCGCCCGGACCGGCACCCAGATCACGGTATTGGGACATCATCTGGATGACGAAGGAGTTCATCGCATTCGGCAGGCCGGAATACTGGCCGTTCTTCTCGATGTTCCAGAACCGGTCCTGATAGAGAAAGAACGGCTCCCAATTCCAAACGGCGCGTCCTCCGGTGGTCAGCAGGATGGCAAGGAAGTTACCCATCACCGGGCCACCATTGCTGTGACGGTAGAGGATGTCCCAGTTGGAGCCGTCGCGCGATGGGTTCGAGCTGTGTTTCTCGCCCCATTCCGGCATGCCCACATGTTCCTGGCGGTAGGTTTCGCGCACCCTTCCATCGGCGGTATACATCTGGCGGCCCACATCGGATTGCTGGACGATGAATGTCTGGCGGTCTTCATGGAAAACGAAGTTTTGGCCGCCATCAGCCCACTTCAGGAGTTCCGGATCCTTCAGGGCGCAAGCGGCGAGCACCAGAGGTGCCTTGCGCCCTACATTGAGCCCGCCGTTGTCCATGAACACGGTGCCTGCCTTGACCGATCCATGGATATCGATTCCGTATTGCACCAGGCGGATGTAGAGATTGCGCTTCTGTGCGTTGCTGTAATTCAAGTGAAGCGATAACATGGCGTCACCCAACTGGTGGGCCTGGTCCCTGCCATATTCAGGCATGTTGTCCTGTGGTGAGATATATCGGCTGGGCGAATTGTCCATCTGGCAGAACCAGGGCCGTTGCAAATACCCCTCCACCGTGGCAAGTGGCGGAGTGGACGAGACCGGGGAAAGCGATTTCAGGATCGAGTAGTCGAGCTGGCTTTCCGTCCAGCGGGAGCTTTTGTCCGTGCCCATGACTGGCGGCCGGAAGGCACCGGCGGGCGGGGCCTGGCTGACGACGGTGAGGACGGCACCTACGAGTAGTTGCGGGCGGGTGGCCGCACTGCCCGCGATGGATTTCGATACGGTGGAAACCACTGATCCGGTGCTGACCAGAAGTGGCGAGCCGGTGGCGGATGGTGCCACATTGCCGGTGTAAAAAGCGCCATAGTGGGTGATGGAGCTGTCATATCCCTGGCCGTAGCCTTTGGCGGGATTGACCATCGTGCCGTTGCGCGTCCAGCCATTGGCATCCCTGGTGCTCGCAGGGGTGATGCTGGTGATGGTGACGGGGCCGACCACCCACCAATCCCCGTTGCAGTATTGGCCGACTTGGCGGTCTTCGCTCCATTTCCATGTGAACCCATATTGGAATACCGAGGTGGCGGCGGGTGCGGCGGGTGCCAGGAATCCCAAGGCGACGGCTACCGCAAGCCGGGTGGCATGTCTGCCGCAGGTCCGTGGGACAAGGGCCGCAATTGCGCAAAATCTGTATGAAGGCATGGAGTTCATCGCGCTGGAGTGGTTGGGTTGAAATTCGGGCAATGCTGTTACGGTGCAATCGAATTGGTGCTATAATTTTATATAAAAATAATAAAATCGGGAGGATGCAATTTATTTCCGGAATCGCGCGGATTCGGTTTGATCGAGGTTTGTGCTGGCGTACCGCAGGGCCGTCACCAAGTGGTCCATGGTGGCAACGGGAAGGGGAGCGGCATGGGCGAGGCAAATGCGAAGCCATGGAATGGCGTCTCTGTGGCGGTGGCCGGTGAACAGAATCGTGGGGCGGGATGGCAGGAACCAGCTTCGCAACAAGCGGCGTATCCATCCCTTGGCCATGCCTTTGACCGGCCGGATTCGGATTCGCGCGGACGTCAGGGCGCGTGTTTCCCAGCAGGCGTCCTCCGTCATGTGCACATCGAAGATGGCCTCCGGGAATCGCTCCAGCAGGCATTCCATGTGTTCCTTCCAGCGCCCGACGCCCATTGGGCAGAGGATGGCAATGTGTTTCGCGGCGCGGTGTTTTGGATACCAGTTGGCGAGCCTGGCTCGCAGCTCGATGACATGCCTTTTTTCGGAATAGAGTTCGAAGGGGTCGAGGTGGCCGGGCAGGCGCTTGAGTTTCACGGTGACTTCACCTGAGCCGCCGCCAATCCCGGAGGCCAGGTGCGCGGTGGCCACCACCTTGGGACGCATGTAGCTCATTTTGAACTGCGAGGCGAAAACCGAAATGAGGCGCAGCTTGGCGGGCATCACATCCTTCAACTCATGGACGACGCGCTCGGTTTCCGCGCCGGCAGCTTCCAGTGCCGTCAATAGTTGGTCGGTATGCCGCGGAAAGGTCATGGCATAGGGCACATCCTGATACATCCGGACCTCGAAATGCAAGCCAGCCGCCGCAGCGTGGATCAGTGCGCTCAGGCACGCGTTGCGGGTCATCTCGTGATCGGCACTGCATCCCACGCCCAGCGGAATCCATATCTCCCTGGCTTCGGTCTGGCCCAGCAATTTTCCGATCTGGGCGGTGGCTGAAGCGAGTTCCCTGTCGGTGGCCGGAAGGTTGATGAAGGCGGCGATCGCGCGGCGGTTTTTCCGGAACCACTCCGGCGTCCATTTTCCCGGATGATAGCGCAGCGGCGCATCGAGTCCGTCGAGCACGATGTGTCCGCCGTCCAGCAACCTCATCGCGAGTTCCGACTCCCGGCGGCGCAGATGGGTCACCATATCCACATCAAAGTAGTCGCGCCCGATTTTCTGGTAGCTGGTGAAATTGGAGTGTCCGGCCACGGTGGCCACGGTGAAATTGCATGTTTCGCGGTGTTTCCACATCAGCCCGCCGATGCTCAATATCGCATCATCCATGTGGGGCTCGATGATGAGGATTTTCCTGCGTCCGGAGTTCGGACGACGGGCTTCGGCGAGTTCGATCGCCCCGGATTCGTGGAGCTTCTCAAGACAGGCTGCGGCACCGGGAATCCGTTCACATAGTGCGGAAACCGGAGTGATGTCATCAACAGCGTTCCAGACCGCCGCTTCGTCCCCGTCGAGTTTCAGCGACGGCCGCCGTGATATCAGGAAATACAGCTTGCCGTCCCGCAATTGGAAATGCGGACGCTTGAGCGGTATCCGGGATTCGGACTCGTTTTTCATCGTTCGCATGGGGTTGTCATATCAGCCTTCGTCACTGTTCACCTGTTTCCAGCCGTCGCGCCATTCATTGCGGCGCCGGAAGACCGCGCTCCAGACGTCATTGCGGCTGTCGCGTCCAGCACCCTTGCGTTCGGGGGGGCGGAGTAACCTGCTGCCGGCCGCCCGGATGCCGGCGGTTGCGACCAGCATCCAGCGCCCGAGGACTGCCGCGGACGGCTTCCAATGTTCCCTTATGACCGTCGCGCGGCCTTTCAGGACCTTGACCAGCTTGTCCTCGCTGGAAGGCTCGGAGCCGCCGCCGTAATGAATGATGGTCGCCTTGGGCGTGATTCTCGGGCGCGCACCCAGTTTTCTCGCCCGCAGGCACAAATCGACTTCGTCACCATACATGTAAAACGTCGGATCAAATCCTCCCAGTCGTTCCCAAAGCGCCATGTCGATCATCAGAAAACACCCCACCACGATGTCCACCTCGCGCTCCTCGGACAGGTCGTCCCACTTGTGGATCGACTCGGGATTGAGGCATTTTGATTCCGGAAACAGCCATGTCAGACCGAAGCCGCGGCAGATGCTGCTCCACAGGGTCATGTCATTCCAACAGGACGCGTTGATCGTGCCGTCCGGAAAAACCGCGCGCCCTCCCCAGACCTGTGCCTCGGCTGTGGCGTCGGCGAATTCGAGCAGCCGGTCGATCGCGCCGTCGAGAATGACGGTGTCCGGATTGAGCAGGAGCAACCTCTTGCCGCGTGCCATGGCGGCGGCGGCGTTGTTGCCGCCTGCGAATCCGAGGTTGTCCATGGATGCATGCACCCTCACCTGCGGGAAGCGCGCGCGTATGGCCTCGGCCGATCCGTCCTGCGAGCGGTTGTCCAGCACGATGACCTCGAACGAATGCTCCCGCGTCTGCTCGAAAACCGACTCGATGCAGGCCAGCGTCATCTCCCGTGTGTTGTAGGAAATGATCAGGATCGATACTGCCGGGGATGTGTTTGGCATATTGATATATCAATTTGCGGGAAAATGAATTCCCGGGGTTTGTCGCGCCCGCAGGTTGGCGATGGGGCGGGGCCGGTTTGCCTTGGCCATGACGCGCAGGCGGTCGATTGCATGGCGGGCGAGGCGGGGTGATGCAGTGAGAATGCGCTCCAGTTGCGCCGGGGGGGTCGAGCGCCTGACCGTGGTCCGCGGCTTGATCCACCATCCGGCCGCGCATTCGCCGCCATCGCTGGTGAACACGGATTGATATCCGGCCTTTTTCAAGGCGCGCAATACCCGGCGGTCGTAATCGCCGAACGGGCAGGCAGCGCAATCCACATTTCTGCCGAGCAGGTCTTCCAGCCGCTTCCGGCTGCCGGCCGTTTCATCCTGCAAGCGGCCGTCATCCAGGCATCGCCATGGCAGGTGGCGCACGCCGTGGCTGCCGATGGCCATGCCCTGACCGGCCAGTTCCCGGATCCGCCCGGCATCCAGGAAACCAGGCATGCCCACGCGGCCGGAGCAGACGAAAAACATGGCCTTCATGCACCGGCGGAGAAGTGCCGGAAGTGCGATCGCATGATCGGATGCGTTGCCGTCATCGAAGGTGATGAGAATGCGATCATCCCCCATCACGCGATCGAGGATATTTTCGAAACAGGGCAAATCCAGCCAGCAATCGGCCTCGCCTGCATCGATGCCGTGCGGCACCGGCCCCAGTCCATGGAAATTCAATATGATCATGGTGGCAGTTTCACGGGGTTTTTCAGGTGCATCGTCCGGAGCAGCCGGTCGATCTGCTCGTGGCGGATATGGGCGACCACATCCGGCCCGATGATTCGCGGGCGTCTGTGGGCCGCGGCCGTGAGATAGCCGATCCACCAAGCCACGGCACCGACCACAAGTGGCCGATCCTTCAGCCTGCCGAGGCATTTCACCGACTCGAAAAGCGGGTGATAGCCCGCGGCGTAATCGCGCACGCCCATCTGCCACTTGCGGCGGAACACGCCACCCTGCGAGATGTTGCGCGGTTTGAGATGATCGACGACCAGCTCGGTGAGCAAGCGCGTGCGGTATCCGTTCATGCGGGCCATCGCGCAGGTCATGCCGTCCCAGCCACCCTCCGGGATGGGAATCAGCCCGCCGATTTTCTCGAAACACTCGCGCCGGAAAAACTGGACCGCGCCCGGCACATCCTGGCGGTTGAGTGGAAATCGGTCGCGCGGCAGGCCGATGTCAATGACCACCCCGCCGGCGAGACCGAGTCCGGAATCAGCCTCGAAGCGCCGGATGATTTGTTCGAAATAGTCGTGCTGGAAGCTGACGTCCGCATCGAGCAGGCCGAGATAACGATAATCGTCACATGCCAGGTGCCGGATTCCCCTTTCCGTGTTATGGACCACGGCGGCGAAACTCCGGCCCGGTCTCGGATCCAGCGCCAGCAGGCGGATCCACGGGTGCTCTGCGGCTGCGGCGCGGACGATGGCGTCGGTGCCGTCGGTCGAGCCGTCACTCACGATCACCCATTCGCGCGGCCGCACGCTTTGCCCGACCACCGAGCTGATGGTCTTGCCGATGGTGGTCTGCTCGTCGCGGACGGGCGTGACCAGAACGTATGCCGGCTGATTCGTCATGGCATTGGGGCGTGGATGAAATCCCTCAGCGCGCGGATCAAACCCTCCTCCGCATGGGGTGGAATCGGATCGTCGGCTGTCAGGTCATCGATACGGTCGAGGGAATCGAACAACTCGTCATCGTCAAAGGCGACGCGGATCCTGTTCATTTCCATCAACTGGCGTGCGGTGGCCAGCTGGTGGTCGTTGCGCGTTTCGCCCAGCGCCCCCCTGCGCGGCATCACGAGAATGGGTTTGGAGTGCTGCAACGCGGAAAGGATGGTGCCCATACCGGCATGGCCGATCACGATTCGCGACGCGGCCAGCCTGCGGGTGAACTCGTCCGGCTCGAGCATGGCCGAGTGCTTGATGAACCCGGGCCGCCAGCCGCCATGCCCGATCTGCGCGAACACATCGCTGCGGTCCCTCTGGCCCGCCCAGCGGTCCACGGTGCGGACCAGGCGGTCGAATGGGATATCACTGCCAACCGTGACGAATATCATAACACGCTGCCGAAGCATTGCGGTCCGCGATCGCGGGCCAGGTGGGGCCATTGGGTGAGCCAGAGATGGGCGATGCGGCCGGCCTTTTGTCCGGACATCGAGAGTTCCCCGGCGTTGGCGATGCTGTCGATCCAGACCACGCGTGCGCCGAGCCATTTGCCGATGCGCAGGGCGAAGTATCCGGCGGCGGCACCGGTGGTGACCACCACGTCCGGACGCAGGCGCAGGATCAGCCATGCGATGACAAGCGCCGAGCGCAGCAAGCGCGCTTTGCTCCAGCGGTTGCCATCCGGTATGACATGGAAATCCGCACCCGGCTCGAGATCCACGCGGTATCCGGCGCGAACCGTGGCGTAGCTGACCACGCAGCCGGCGAAAGCGGGCCTGAGCCTCAGCAACTGGACCCAGTGGCCGCCGCCGGACGAGATGGCAAGCACCCGTGGGGTGCGATATGTGACAGAGCCGCTCATTCAAGATGCGCCGCGGCTGCACAGCACGGCGGGTATGGTTTTGAAAAGGATCTGGAGATCGAGCCCGATCGACCAGTTCTCGACGTATTCATGGTCCATCTGCATCCAGCGGTCGAAGGACACCTGGTTGCGTCCGCTGATCTGCCAGATGCAGGTGATGCCCGGTTTGACGCAGAGGCGCTTGCGGAACATCCACTCGTATTGATTCACCTCGTCAGCCAGCGGCGGGCGCGGACCGACGAGGCTCATCTCGCCGCTGAGCACATTCAGGAGCTGGGGCAGTTCGTCGATGCTGGTGCGGCGGATCAAGCGCCCGATCGGGGTGATGCGCGGATCGTTCTCGATCTTGAACGCCGGGCCATCACGCTCGTTGAGGTGGATAAGCCCGGACTTGCGCTCCTCGGCATCCACGACCATCGAGCGGAACTTGTAGAGTTTGAATTTGCGCTGGTTCATACCGACGCGTTCCTGGACGAACAAGACCGGCCCCGGGCTGGTTAGCTTGATGATTGCCGCCACCAACAGCAGCAGGGGGGAAAAAACCACCAGCGCGAGCAGCGAGAGCGAGGCGTCGATCAGGCGCTTCACAAACAATTGCAACAACATCTGCTCGCGGAACAGGGTGATGACCATCTCGTCCTCGAATTCCTCGATGTGGAGATGGCGGAGCAGGTGGCCATCCGCAATCTCGGGTATGAGCCGCACGACGATGCCCAGCTCGCGCGCGTTCTGTATGATGCCTGCGATGTCGCTGAAACGGCTTTCCACCGGCAGGCATACGATCACCTCGTCGGCGCGCTGCCCGGTGAAGATGTTGCGGAGGTTCCGCAGCTCCCCGAGCAGCGGCCACGGGCCGGGCGGGTCATTCCGCCATTTTTCCGCGGCTTGAGGCGTCTCGGCGATGAATCCGACAATCTTGTATCCGAGTTCGGGCCGGTCTTCGATTTTCTCCGCCATCTGGACCGATCGTGGGTTCGCGCCAATGACGAGCAGGTAGCGGTAGTTGTATCCGGAGCGGCGTGCGCTCAGCAACAGGATGCGCTGGAACAAGCGGCTCAATACACCGATGAGAGCCACCGCCGTGAAGAAAACCAGGATGTTGGTGAAGCTGAAACTGCTTGCGGAAAAGACCGAGCTGATGATCAGCAGCCAGAGCGACGAGACGCAGATGGCCTTGATGAGGCTCTTGAGCTGCATGTTGAACGCCACAAGGCGGTCCGCCTTGTAGCGGATGAAGTAGTCGAATATGCCGATCCAGCCGATGATCAGCAGCAGCAGTCCGACGGCATCCCCAATGCGGAAGGTGGCTTCCATGGCATGGCTTCCACCCCGCATGAGCATTTCCGGCCGGTAGTGGATGATGCCGATGGCCACGGCCACCATGACCAGCTGATCGAACAACCGGAACATGTGAATGAGCATCTTGTGGCGGAGCCGGATCATGGCTGCGTGTGTGTGGGGGAGCTTGTGAGTGGAGATCATCCGTCTCCGAGCAGCCACGCGGGGCCGTGGCTGCGGGTTTTGTTGAAGACGCAGGAAACATCCGCCCGGCCCCTGGTGAGTTCCGAATACCCCCATTTGAGGCTTTCGCGGCTGGTGTTCCGGGCATCGAGCACCAGCAGCACCTTGTCCATCAGGCCCGCCATGGCGAGGGTGCGGCTGGTCTGGTCCACAGGTGGCATGTCGAAGATGATATAATCATACTCGCTGGCCTGAAGCATCGGCATCATCTCATGAAGCTGGAACGGTGTGAAACGGGATGCCCCGGGCTCGTCCCGGCGTGCCGGCGCATTGGCATAATATAAACTCTGCGGGCGTTCCCTGAACCCCGGAGACCGGGCCAGCCTCAGTGCGTTGGGAAGCGAGTGGCGGGGGATTTCCCCGAACAGCGGGCTTTCCTGGGGATGGCACGAGCTGAGGTCCACCAGCAGGACCTTGACACCGCGGATCTCGGCGAAGGACTTGGCGAGGCCGGCGGCGATGGTCGAGGTGCCGGCCCCCTCCGTCATGCCGGTGACCGCCACGAGCTTGGGTTTGTGGGTGACGTTGTTGACCTCGAAGTTGAAAACAATGCGGTCCCGGATGGTTTCCGAGTAGGGCAGGATGAAATGCTCCGGGCGGTTGTGATCGTCCTCCTCGGCGATTTCGTAATCCTGATCTTCGGAGATGGCGGGCAGGCCGGCCTGGTGGTCGCTGATACGCGGGGTGTCGCCTCGGTTGCCGAGCAGCATGCCGCTGTGTCCTCCGCGGCGGAAGTAGGGGATGGAGAGCAGCAGCGGCAGTTGCAGGCGTGTCTGGATTTCCACCGGGCGCTCGACCTTGCGGTTGAAGAGCATCTCGATGAGGAACGCGAGGCCGAGCCCGAGTGCGAGACCGCCGCCCGCAAGGCCGAAAATGATTTTGCGCATCTGTGCGTCGAAGGTTTTGACCGGCTCGGAAGGCTGTTGAATGATATTGATGTTGGGTATGCGCGAGGGGTCGAGGGTCATGTCGAGCCGGGCATCCTTGAGCTTCACTTCCAGCGAGCGGAATTCCGCGTCTTCGAGTTGCTTGCGGCGCTCGAGTTCCTCGATCCGGGCACCGATGGCGTATTGTTCTGCGAAGAGTTTGCCGATTTCGCGCAAGTGGGCCTCGAAGACATCGATTTTGGCGCGAATGGCGGCCAGCCGGGTTTTTTCCTGTTCGAGCGAGTGCTGCGCATCGTTGCTGTTTGCGGGGTTTATGAGTGCTTTTTCGTCGGACAGCCCGGGATATGTGCCGAGCATCGAGATTCGCTTGCGATCATAGGTGGCGATCTGGTTTTGGCTTTGGGCGAGCAGTGGGTTGCCGGGTTTGAATTTAATGCGCAGCTCGAGATCGCGTTTCTGGAGGATGGCGAGCATTTCCATGACGGCGCGGAATTCGGTGATGATCTGCGGCGGCACATGCTCTGCGGCCGTGGGGGCTGTGTCATCCTCGGGGGGATTCCCGTGCCCTGGCGCCTCCAAGGCGATGATGCGGGTGCTTTGTTCGGCGAGTTCGGCACGTGCCGTCATCAGGTCTTGCTGGGTGCGGTTTTTTTGCGCGGCCAGCGACTCGGTGGCGTCCTTGAGCGAGAGGATTCCCGAGCGGGTTCGCAATTCGTTGAGTTCCGCCTCGGTTCCGGCAAGGCGCACGCCGACATCGGCGGCTTGTTTGGAGATCAGATCGAAGGAGGCCGCAGAGCGGTGGATATCGAGGTGTTTTTTGAAATAAAGCTCGATGAGTTTCTCGAGCACACTGCGGGAGATTTCACGGCCGGGGTTGTTGAAGGTGATGTGAAGCACGTTGGGGCTGGTGCCGGTCTCGACCACGAGTTCTGAGGCGATCACCCCCGCGGCTGCGGAGAGGAGTTTTGTTTCATCCCCGGGACTTTGTGCGACGGCTCCGTTGAGCAGGCGGCGCGTGCCGATCTCCGCGGCCACCTCCATGGCGAGGTCGAGACTGGAGAGAATTTCAATCTCGGTCAGGATCACCGGGTCGCCATGACGGTGGGCGGCACTGCCGGGGCTTTTCATCGCCGCATACGGGTCCACGCTGGCGCTTTCCACCACGTATCGGACCAACAACCTGGCGGTGGATTGATAGATGGGTTGCTGATGGCAATACAATCCTGCGGCGGCGGCGAATCCCGCCAGCGCAAGCAGTGAAATCATCCACTTGCGCTTGAATACCACGAAGAGGACGTCGCGCGGATCGAAGCCTTCCCGGGTGCTCTTGGATGGGTTTTTCTGCATGGAAATGCGGTTCTGTGTTCCCGGTGTCAGGCCATGATGCTGGCACGGGTTTTTTGCCGAAGCGCCCGGGCCACGCGCTCGATGCGATCCTTGGCCAGCCTGGGGCAAATCAGTAATGATATCATTTTCGGTGGAGGTTTGTCCGGTCCGGCAGGCGAGCGGGCATGCATTTCGAGAAGCGGAATGTTCATTCCGATATGGCGGCAGGGGTTGCAATGGGACGTGCGGCATGGCCGGCCACGGTGGCGCCGTCCGGGACATCGTGTGTCACCATGCTGCCGGCACCTATCATGGCATTGCGGCCCACCGTGACTCCGCCGAGGATGGTGCTGCCCGAGCCGATGGAGGCCCCATGGCGGACGCGGGTGGGCAGGAGCGGCCAATCGCCCGGGCCTTGCGGGCTGCCATCCGGATTGAGGGCGCGGGGATGGCGGTCATTGGTGAAGACGACGCCGTGCCCGATGAATACGCCATCCTCAATGGTGACGCCTTCGCAAATGAAACTATGACTGGAGATTTTGCAGAATGCACCGATCCGCGCGCCCTTCTGGATCTCGACGAATGCGCCGATGCGCGTGCCCTCGCCAATGACGCAGCCATAAAGATTGACGAAGGCATGAATGGTGACGCCACGGCCGAGCGTCACATCATCCGAGATGCGCCGATGGTTTTCCAAAGCGGCGGAGTGCTTCGTTCCGGGCCCGCGTCTGGTTCCCGGGCCGTCTGCTTCGCCGGAGACCGGCCATCCGGGACTCTGGGTGCCTGTCTCATTGAGAGTCCCGCTGTTGGAGGCGGCATTGGCTGGCTCCGGCCTGTGGATGGCGGCACGGTGCCGGATACAGGCCATGTGCAGCTGGGAGCAAACGGCCCGCGGCGTCTGGCAGATGATCTTCAGATCCAGCGGCACGCAGGCATGGCGCACGTAGCCAGCATCCATGGCATTCATCTCGTCGAATGTCGCGAGGTTTCTGCCTTGGACTTGCCAGACGCCGGTGAGACCCGGCAACGCCTGGAATCGAACGCGCTGGATGCCGGTGAAATAGCGGTATTCCTCTGGCAGGCACGGGCGTGGGCCGACGAGGCTCATTTCCCCACGCAGAATGTTGAGGAGCTGCGGCAGTTCGTCGATGCCGGACGCCCGGAGCAGGCAGCCACCTGGAATCAGCCGGGGATCGCGAATCAGGTCCAGCTTGACCATCGGGCGGTTGTTTTCCACCAGATTCCTGAAGTGTCTCAGGTGGCTGGTGCATTCCGAGTCCGGCCGCATGGTGCGGAATTTGTACAGCATAAAACATCGGCCATCGCGGCCGATGCGGGTCTGGCGGAAAATCGCCGGACCTTGGGAAACGAGTTTGATCCAGAGGGTGACGAAGGCGGCGAGCGGCAGGATCACTGGCAGTCCGATCAGGATCAGAGTGATATCCAACAGGCGCTTACCGGAAACTGCGGCCAGGGAAGATCCCAGGCAATCCGCCGCAAGGCGACGGGCTGCGGTTGGCAAATGGGGGATGGAATTGTGATGGAGGGACACGCAACGTGCCCTCACTGGTGAAGTGGAGCTCATGGGGGGATGGGGGGATGGGGGATGGGGGGATGGGGGATGGGGGATGGGGGGTGGGGGATGGGGGATGGGGGGCAGATAATCAGTTCCGGGGGGATGTTGCAGCTGTGTTCAATGGAATCGTATCTGATGGCGGATATATCTGCCCGGAATCCTGTCTGGAAACGCTGCCGCCATTGGGCGCTTGTAGTTCAATGGCATAAAATCAGGCGTGCATCAAGTAGTCAAGCTGAAATATGCAAGCTGGATGATGTTATATCGCGGGGCCTGACGTGATGTGATCAGTTAAGTGAATTTGATAATAACATGATCTTTTTTACATGCCGGGCTGCAAGGGGAGGGCGAATGACAGCGGGGCGTGATGATCCTGAATGGAAGATTTCCGGATGAGGCGTCCGCTTGCGGGCCGCATGAGGATATCGGCACCGGCCGGAGCGGCCGCCATCAGGAGCATCTCTTGCGCTCGATGGCCACCAGAGTGACATCATCGAGATTCGGGCGGTTCCCGGTGAATTGAATGAGGTCCTCCTGCAGGCGCATGACCACGGCTTCCGCTCCCATGGGGGCTGCCAGGCGGAAGGTTTCCGCCATGCGTTCCATGCCGAACTCCTCGTCTTCCTGGTTGGCTGCCTCACGGACGCCATCGGTGTAGAAAAGCACGCAATCGCCGGGGAGGAGTTCGATGCGCTGATCGCGGGTGACGCGTTCGAAAACCGGGCCGGCATCCACGCCCAGCGCGAGGCCGGGTGATCGCAGGGTTTCCACGCAGCCGGTTTCCTTGCGGAAAAGCAGTGCCGGGTCGTGACCGGCACGGGCCAGAATGAGACTGCCATCTGTGGTGTCCAGGATGCCGTATGCCATGCTGATGAACATATCCTCGCGGATATCCGGATAGAGCAGGCGGTTGACGGCCGCAAGCACCTCGGTGGGGGATTGGCGGGCGGGCGCGACCGAGCGGAGGACACTGCGGCACATGGCCATGAGCAATCCGGCCGCGACGCCCTTGCCGGAGACATCGGCGATCGCGATGCCGTGTTGGTGGCTGCCGAGATCGATGTAATCGAAGTAATCGCCACTGATGATGCGGGCGGGCAGGTTGGTGCCGCTGATGCGGAAGCCTGGCACCACCGGTTCGCCTTGCGGGAGAAGCACGCGCTGGACCTCCCGGGCATTCTGCAGTTCGCTTTCGATCAGGCGCATCTCGTGCGCCTGCCGGTGGACCCTTGCGTTGCCGATGGCGAAGGACGATTGTTCGGCGGCGGAGCGGAATACGGCGAAATCGTTGTGGTTGAAGCGGCCGTCGCGATGGCTCCGCGCGACGATGAGCACGCCGAGATCCTTGCCGGCATGCCGCAGTGGAGCAAGCAGCGCTGAGACGTCGTCGCTGTATCCGATGAAGGCGTCCCTGAAGGATGGATGACTTTTCACATCGGTCACATGAATCGCCTCACCGACTGCCAGGCAATGGCCGATGATTCCCTCATCCACCGCGACGCGGGCCAGTCGCAGGTGGCTTTCGAGCGCCTTGGGGTCGCGTGCGGCTTTTTTGCGGACCTCCACCGGGATGCCGATGAGCGGCGGGCAATCGTTCGAGATGTAGGATGGATGGAGATATGACTGGTCTTCGCCGAGGAAATAAACGGCCCCGCCGCGCGCTTTGACCACCTTGTCGATGCCGTCCACGATGATGCGCGAGAGCACGGTGGGTGATGGCTCGTTCTCGATGGCTTCACCGAGATCATGGAGGAACGAGAACATGCGTTGTTCCTCGCCCTCGAATTCGTTGAAGCGGTTGCGGATGCGCCTGTTCCTGCGCCGTTGGTTCTGGAGGGCCAGAAGCAATGCGGAAATCAGCGCGAGCGATGCGAGGAGCCCGATGAGCGTGGGGTCGGGCTGGAGTAGGAATGGCGGCATCTGCGGCAGGATGGCTGACGGTTTCCTTACGCGCTTCCGCCATTTTTTGCCAGCCTCTCTTTTTTCGAAAGCTCTTCCTGGAGCGAGCCGACCACGCCGGCGAAGCTGCTGGCGTTCTTCGGGTTGATGCCGGAGAGTGTCTGGTGGGCATCGAGGACGTGGCGGGTGCGTTGCAGCCGCCCGGGATCGGGTTGCTGGTGCAGCGGCTCGAGCTGGCCGCGGATCTTTTCCAGCGAGCCGCGCCAAGGCGCCAGTGGCGGATCGATGTCCATGAGGAAATCGAGGCCCAGATCTTCGAGCGACCTGCGGTTGCGCTCGCCGGGCTCGGCGATGTGAAGGCGGCCGCCCTCGATGGAAGAGAGCCGGGCCGCAGTGCCCGCGAGCGTGCCCATGAATGTGGAATCCATGCCGCTGCAGGCCGCGAGATCCACCACCAGGATGTTGTCACCGGCGGCCATGCGGCTGTCGAAATACGCCTTGAGTGCCGGGCTGTTGAGGAAGGAACCTTTGCCTTCTAGTCGGATCCAGCTGAAGTCCTCGAAATTTCCGACTGTCAGAGAGCTGTCCACGGTGGGTGTTTGTCTGGTTGGCTCGGAGTGAGCGCTGGATTGGCGGTGAATATATACCGGGCTTGTATCCGGTCAACCGCCCATGCGGCGGCAACGCAACGGTTCTTTCACAGCTTCGCGCTTGAGGCGCAGTTCGCGCCATTCATTGACGAGCCTGCTGGCCTCGATGATGCCGCATCCGGACGGGATGCGGATGGAGTTTTGCCGCCACCAGATGCCGCGAATGGCGACCACGGCGTCGAAGCGGCCGTGGTCCAGCACGCCGAACGGCGCGCCGAATTCCCCGGGGCAGCCGAGGCGTTGGCGCCACTCGAGGAGTTTGCGCATGGTGGTTTCATTGCGCGGCAATGGCCCGAGTGCGGGTGTGGGGTGCAGGCGTTTGATCAGATCCGGCGGAGTGGCGGCACCGGAGAGTTCCATCCGGATCGGGCTGAGGAAATGGACGATGTTTGTCAGGTCGAGGATTTCCCGCGGGGATCGGACGGGGGTGCCCAGATCGATGAGTTTGGCCATCAGCGATTGGGCGACGTATTCGTGTTCGCGGATTTCCTTTTCGTCCACGGCGAAGACGTCGCGGTCCTCGCTGCGGGCGGTCCCGGCCAGCGCCATGGTTTCCAGCCGGCCATTGTTGAGTGAGAACAGCAGCTCGGGGCTGGCACCCGCGAAGCCGCGGCCATGCTCGATCCAGCCGTAGGACATGAGCGGCGGCCGGTGGCTGGCCATGGCGTGCGGGATAAAGCATTCCGGCGGGATCGGCGAACGCCCCTCCTCGGTGACGACCGGCACGGTTTTCTCGAACAGCCCTGCGTGGATGCAGCCCATCACTTCCTGGAACACCTCGGAAAACGGAGTGGCATCCGGCGCGCGGAATTCGCAATCCGGCACCGGGCCGGCCGGCAAGCGGGTGGGGAAATCCGCTGCAGCCACACGTTCCCAGCGGGCAGGCACCTGCCATGGAGCGGATTGCCGCAGCGCGAAATCGCTGAGGTGGAAAGCGACACCCTCTGCGGGCGGCTCCGCACTTGCAGTGAACGGGCCGTATCCCAACAGCACGCTGCCGTCCCGCCGCTCCAGCCATGCCATCGGTGCCTCACGAGCTTCCATGCAAATGTCCGTGCAGTGTGCGCCTCCTCCGCCGGGCTGGCAAGCGAGTTCACGGGCTTGTTAGAATGCGTCGCGGATGTGGTTGATGCGCGGTTTTTCGCCATCGGCGAGCCAGATTTCCATGACGTCGAAGCGCCATGGCAGGTCGCGCGTGCCGAGGCGTTTGAGCCAGGCGTTCGCCCCGCGCTCGATGAGCTGGCGCTTCGGTTTGTCCACCGCATCGAGCGGGCGGACCCGCGGGTTGCCGCGCCGGGTTTTCACCTCGACGAAGAGCAGCAGTTTGCCGCGTCGGGCGATGATGTCCACCTCGCCGCCGCGCGGGCCTTTAAAATTGCGGGCAAGAATGCGGCATCCCCGGGCGCGCAGGAAATGGACGGCGGTTTTCTCACCGTAGCGGCCGATCCATGCGCGGTCGCGCGGGCTGCCGTCACGCGCCGTCAAGCGGCAGGGTGAGTTGAGACACCGGCTGAAACGAGCGACGATGATGGCGGCAAGGGCCGTGTATCCGCAAGGCTTCAAGGTGTTCCTTAGTGCCATATCCCTGATGCCGGGAAAAGCCGAATTGCGGAAACTCGCTATCGATTTCCAACATGAGCCGGTCGCGCGTGACCTTGGCGATGATGCTGGCGGCGGCGATGGAGAGCGAGATGCCATCGCCCTTGACCACCGCGTCATGCGGCAGGGGGAAGCCGGGGACCGGCAGGCCGTCGATCAGGCAATGGTCAGGTGGCGGAACCAGCGCCTCCACCGCGCGTTGCATGGCCAGATGAGTGGCCCGCAGGATGTTGAGGCGGTCGATTTCCGCGCAGTCCGCGATGGCGGCTGCCCATTTCACGCGGGGATCGGTGGTGAGCGAGCGATAGAGGTGCTCGCGTTTCAAGGCGGAGAGTTTCTTTGAATCGTCGAGGCCCGGGCAGCGGTAATCCATGGGCAGGATGACGGCGGCGGCGGCCACGGGACCTGCCAGCGGGCCGCGGCCAGCCTCGTCCAGGCCGGCGATGCGCAGGGCGCCGCGGGTATGAAGCGTGAGTTCGAGCGAGAGATCGGGCACGCGCCAGCATTGATCCATGCGCGCGCACGGTGCCATCCCCGAATCGCTGTGAGTCGTGCAAAAGCGGGTCGGGAAGATCTGGCCATCGCCATTCGCACCACGGCACCCAACGCGGCACAGAGCCGGGCAGTTGTCATCTTCGGCTGATGATCCTCAGAATGCGCCACAGCTTCAGCAGCCTGTATGGCCCTCCGGCTGTTGCCTCCGGAGGATATGGACCGAGCGGTGAACGGCATCGGCGCGATTTTTCCGCCGTGTTCGGGCCGTTTGAGGCGGCGTTCCGGGCCAGGCCGGCTGGCGGAGCCAATCAAGCTCCGCTTCCCGCCTCGCGCAGTGCGTGATAAATGCGGTCCTTGAGCGAAGTGCGCTCGAACTTCAATTTCTCGATTTCGGTGTCCGAAATCGGCGACTGCCGCTCCTCAAGCTGGCGGATTTCATCATCGAGATAATCGTGTGTCGCTACCAGCGCATCGAACTGCGGATCGCTGGCGCGCAGCGCTT